>PKWC01000135.1 GCA_003131925.1 Alphaproteobacteria bacterium
TGTAGTTGGCCTCGAAGTCGATGCCCTTGGTGAGAAGGTAGCCGGTGTTTTGTGTCAGGTTGCTGACGAAGCCGCCGCCATAGATCTGGCCAAAGGCATTGCGGTGGACGAGAGGACAGAATATCGCCTCGGTCGCGGCCGTTGCAGTCGCGCCATAACACTCGGAGAGAGTAATGTTTGCGCCGATCGGGCCGATGAACTTGGACACTCTGATGTCGAAATAGTCGATGGTGGCCGTGAAGCCGTCGATGAAGGTCGGCGTGAACACCACGCCGATCGATTTCGTGTCGCCGACTTCGGGCTTGAGGAGGGTGCTGCCGCCGACCAGCTGATTACACTGGGACGCCGGACACTGGAGAAGCAAAGTGCCTGCATTGGGGACGTTGGCGCATTGTCCCGTGGTTTTCGTAAAGCAAGGATCCTGGCCGCTAAAGAGAACTTGATTCGCCGGAGCGAAGAGCTCCAGCACGTTGGGCGCCCGCACCGCTCGCTCCTGACTGGCGCGAAGGCGGAAATCGTCGATGGGCTGCCATTCCAAACCGGCCTTCCACGCGCTGGTCGCTCCCGCGATGCTATAGGAGGAATAGCGATAGCCGCCGTTGAAGGTGAGATCCTCAGCCCAAGGCATGCCCTGGATGATCGGAACTTTGACCTCGGTGAAGGCTTCCGTCACGTTGAAGCCGGATTCGGGCACCGGCAGTGTGGCGCCGCCGGCGCCGAAGGTGTCATTGGTAAAGAAGTCGCGGCTTACGTTGAGTTCGAGGCGTTCGTCGCGCCACTCCCCACCGCCCGACACGGCGACGGGGTTCTTCGCCCAGGGCGACTGGAGACCATATTCGCCCAGATCGCCCGTGACCGAACCGCTGATGACCTGCTCCTGCGTGAAGCCCTGCTGGAAGCTCGTCTGGGCGACATAATTCTGCGCCGCTTTCGAGATCGATCCGATGCCGTTGAAGATGTCGATGGGGACGCAACTCGGGTCGGCGGTGATGCCGGTCGTCGGATTGGGCTCTGCTGCAAAACACTTGCCCGTCAACGGGTCGACTTCCAGTGCGTTCTCGACACGGGATTTCGACATATTGTTCCTGACGATTTCCTGGAAGAGCGTGATGCCATACTGGGCGTAGACATCGTAGGTCCAGCCCGCTCCGAGATCGCCCCTGGCGCCGACCTGCATGCGATAGGCGGTATGGCGCAGATCGGTCTGGCGGTCGCCGCCTTCGATGTTGCGGCGGCCGATAAATAACAGAGCTTGTTTTTGGCCGGCGTTCGTACAAATTTTACTTCTCTCCTGCGCCGTCATCAACGGATTGGAGCAATTGATTTCGTCCGCAGCGCCGCTGACGACACCGCTGCCCAGGAACAGACCTCCTGGCGCCAGTTGCTCGACCGTGTGGTCGTCGGTGAACATGAAGCTCGAATAGACGTCGAGCTCCTTGTTCTCCTGGTAATGGGCGAAGAAGCCGCCCGTGTAGCGCGTGTCCGGCCGCTGGAGGTATTGCAGCGGGCCGAAATTGAAGTGCTCAGCCGGCGTGCCGGTATATGGTATGAACTGACCGCTCCCGGGCTTGCCGGTGCCGGTCTCGAAGAAATCTCCGCCGTTGTCGAGCGATTCCCATCTATTGAAGTTGCTGGAGCCGACGCAGCTAAGGCCGCCATTGGCCGGGTCGCCGATGCCCGTGATGCTGGTGGAGATCAGCGCGCAGCTCGAAAAATCGCGCGCGCCGGAGAGAATCGCCTGGGTGTCGCGGTAGCCAAAATAGGCGGTAACATTGCCTTTGTCGTTGGCGGTATTCGTGCCCATGATCAAAGTGGCGTCGGAGGTGGAGCCGTCCCAGATGTTTTGGGGCGCATTCGCGAAGCTGGCCGCCGTGTTCAGCGAACGAACATAGCTGTTGGTGTTGTCGGCTTCGTTGACCGTGTACTGGCCGTCAACTTCGATGCCCTCGAAATCCTTGCGCATGATGAAGTTGACGACGCCGGCGAGAGCGTCGGAGCCGTACACCGCCGAGGCGCCGCCCGTCAGCACTTCGACATGGTCGACAAGGGCGGCCGGAATGGTGTCAAGGTCCGCGACCGGGTCGGCGACGTCGCCTGGCATCAGGCGCGTGCCGTTCACCAGCACCAGGGTGCGCTTGGAACCCAGGCCGCGGAGGTCGGCGTTGGCCGTTCCGCTGCCGGCGTTCGTCACCGTCGAGTTCTGGTCCGCGAAGGCTTCAGGCAGGTTGTTGATGAGGGTACTCATATCGGTCGTACCCTCGAACTTCATCTCCTGCTGGCCGACAGCGGTGACGGGACTGGCGCTGTAGAGGCCGGTTTGCGGGATGCGCGAGCCCGTGACGACCACGGTTTCGACGTTACCGCCGCCCTCCGTTTGCGCCGAAGCCGGGGCAACGATCCCGATAGTCGCGGCGGAAGCTGCTCCGAGCAGCAATATGGAACGCAGATTGCGGATATCTTGATTGATCTTGAACACGTGGAACCCCCTCGTCCTGGTGGCGATTGTCACATCGCGCGCGCTGAAAACGGCGTTCGCATGCTAGGAATCGCAGTGAGGGCCAATCCATTTCAAACGGCAGGAACCAAACAGAAGGCAACGTGACTGTTGCAAAAATGGCGGGCGCTTCACGCCGATAAATGCAAGGCCCAATTCATGCGTTGTTTTGCTTGTTGTGCAGCCTCACGCGCGTCCAGGAATCTTCCCCTGTGCGCAGAAAAGACTCCTGCATGCGAGCCAAAGAGCCCTTCTCGAACAAACCAAAACCGGTTGACCCCCCGGGACCCACAATCAAAGGCAGGAAACGCGCAGGACTCACGCAGTTCTGACTGCTCCGCGAATCGTGCTCACGGCTGCGGCAATGATGCCGGGTCCAAATCCGGCGAAACCGAACACCGCTTCCTCGGTTTCCCGGGGGACTAAACGGAATTTGCCCATTCCTCTCACGACAATTCCTTCTCGCGCGCAAAGATCGACGAATTGCTGCTCGCGATGAACGTGAAGCGAGGCCACCACATGCGTTCCGATGTCCTTCCTGTGAGGCGTAAGGGTGCCGGACAGATCTCTTTCGAGGGACCGCACCAGTGCGGCCCTCCGCTCGGGATAAGCAGCGGCTAGGCGCCTCAAATGATCGTCGAAATGTCCACCATTGATGAAATCCGCCAGGATCATCTGGTTGGGAACGTTGGGGTGCTCGTCCACCCCGACCCGCACTGCCGCAATTCGGTCGAGAAGCGGTGGCGGACATACCGCGAAGGCGATGCGCAAGGCCGGAAACAGAATCGGATTGAACGAATTGACGTAGATCGTCCGGGATCTGTCCGTCGCCGCCAGAGGTTTTGCCGCGTGCCGCCAGTCGGTGCTCTGCCAGTCGTAATCATCTTCAACGATCCATGCGTCATGCGCCAAAGCCCAGGCGAGCAGCCTGGCGCGGCGGTCCTTCGTCATCACCGCGCAGGTCGGAAACTGGCAGGCCGGAGTCACAATCGCGAGTTTCGCGTGTGGTGCAGCGACGATGCCGCGAGCCACATCCGTTCCGGATTCATCGACGGAAACCGGCATCAGGCGCATGCCGCAATTGCGGAGCGACTGCACGGAGGCGGGATATCCCGGATCTTCGACCCATGCGTCGGCGCCGGAGAGATTGAGGACGCGAATCGCAAGATCGATCGCAGCCGGCGCGCTGGTCATAACGATGATCTCGTGCGGACCGCATGCGATCCCCCTCGAAATTGTGACATGCGCCGCAATGGCCTCCCGGAGCGGCAGCCAGCCAAGCGACTCTCCAAGTGCAAGTCCGGCGCGTGAGATTTGCTTCCAGCGCCGGGATTGCAGCTTGTTCCAGAGCCGTACGGGAAAAAGATCGATGGCGTGCGCACGCGGTGACAGAGGAGACCCGCGCGAATCCGTGTATCCGGGTTTCGCGGGCGGAGGCACTGGAGGCCCGCTATAGGTCACGTAGACGCCCGAGCCTTTGCGCGCCCTGACCCAGCCGTCGGCGATCATTCGATCCAGTGCGCCCAGAACCGTGTTGCGGGAAACTGACAGTTGCACTGCGAGCGCACGCGAAGGCGGGACCTTTGCTCCGCGAGGCCACGCGCCCGAAAGGACGAGCCAACGGATGCGCTGGTACACTCTCTCGTGCAGCGGAAAATTCTGGTCTGCATCCGGCAACTGTCCCACTCCCCGCGCCATTGCTGCGGGAAAGGTTGAACCAGGATCACGGGACGCGCGCATGAAATCGCTGCCTTCACGCAAACGTGACTCCCGGATGTATCGCGCTATGCCATGGCAGTGACCATGCGCCCGATCATGCCTGTAACGCATGAGTCAGAACTAGCGGCATCAATGGGGGATTTCGGGCCGCAGAACCAATGTCACCATTACGCCATGGACAATTGGTTCCTATGCAATGGTGAAATTGGCTCTCGCTTCCGCGAAGCAAATCGGGCGAAATCCGTGCATGCGTGCACATCGCTCCAACATCGTCGCACAGCACGACAGCGAATACGGACATTCGGTCGGATCGGGCGCGATCGACTTGCCGCTCGCCATTGCGGCGATGCGCATCAATCCGGAATCGCCCATTCCCCTCTACGAACAGATTTGCAGCGCTCTGCGCAATGCCGTCGTTGCGGGGGATCTGCCTCCTGGCACGTCCATTCCTACCAGCCGCGAACTCGCCATCGCCATGCGCGTGGGGCGAAACACCGTCGTCACAGCCTATTCCCGGCTTGTCGCGGAGGGCTATCTCGTATCGAACCGGCGCCGGGGCACGCAGGTTGCGAAGGAACTGCTCGGCGCGCGGGTGTTCGCCAGCGACATGGAACAGGCCGGCGATTCCGGCGGGCAACGCTCCGTTTCGATCGGCAAGATCGAAATCAGCTTTCGCGCCCAACATGCGCTGCGGGAACCATTCGCATCCAATTCGCCGGGCGGCCCGTTCGCACTGCATGCACCGGATCCGTCGCTGTTTCCGCGCAATCAGCTCGGACGTTTGCTGACGGAAGAGTTTGGCCGCTCGCAGGCCGGCGATGGCGCGCAAGCCGTGCGCCGGTTTCAGGCGGCGCTGGCCGCGTATCTCCGTCTCAAGCGGGGCGTTTGCTGCGAGCCTTCGCAGATCATACCCGTGACTTGCATCGAAAGTGCTCTCGATCTCACCGCACGGGTGATGATCGATCCGGGTCACTGCGTGCTGATCGAAGACCCCGCTCTTCCTGTCGCCCGCCAGGCTTTCGCTGCCGCAGGCGCGCGTGTGCTGGCGCTGCCCGGCGATGCATCGGGCGCCGATCCGGCGCGCGTGTCCGCGCCGCCATCCAGGCTCATTTTCGTTTCACCTTCCGTCAGCTTTCCGATAGGCCGCCAGATGGCGCAGGACCGGCGGCTGGCGCTGCTGGAATTCGCGCAACGGTCGGGCTCCATGATCTTCGAAGCTGATACGTCCTGGGAATTGTCGTACCAGAACGAACGCTTGCGCGCCCTTCAGGGCAGCGATCGTTGCGGCCAGGTGATTTACTTCGGCAGTATGAACGAGACGCTCGGCCCGTATATTCGCGCGAGCTACCTTGTCGTTCCACCCGATCTCGTCGAACCGTTCTCAGAGACAGCCAGGCGTATCGGCTATGGCCCCGACACCTTCGTGCTCGCCGCGGTCGCGCGCTATATCGAAGACAGCCAGTACGCTGTTCACGTCAGGGCGATCCGCGCACTTTATGGGCAGCGGATGATTGCTTTCGTCCAGGCGTTGCGGACGCATTTGCGCAAGGCGACCGCGCTCGAACCTGCGGGAGGCTTGCACATCACCCTGCTGCTTCCCGATCGGCTGGATGAAATTGCGGTTTGCCGGGTGGCCGCCGGGCACGGATTCGCCGTTGCGCCGCTGTCGTCGTTCTACCAGACAAACGCGCAGACAAGCGGTGTCGTTCTCGGATTCGGCTTGCTGCCGGAACGCAATATCGACGCCATCGTGCGACGATTCGCAGATCTGATTGCCAGTCCTTCCGGAAACCGCCAAACGCCGGAACTGGAGCGCCAGATCGCCTGAATTCGGTACACATGTCTGCACTTCGACCGTTTCTCGCGGTTGCACTCCATGCTTCGACAGGCTCAGCATGAGGTAATATTGAAGACCTCTCACTGAGCTTGTCGAAGGGTGAGCTTGTCGAAGGGTGGCTACAGGGTTTCGCGATGCTGACGGACAAACGCGCTTTCATGGGCTGTCTGGCTGGTTGCATCGCAACGCCGTCCTTGCGCGCCATGGCCGCTCAATCGTCGCCCAAGGAATTGCCGAAAGAGGTTGCCGGCATACGAATCCCGGACACCGATCTTACGCGCCGGGCCACCGCGTTTTCCCGCCGTTTTTGTCCCGATTTCCTGTTCAACCACTCGATGCGCACGTTTCTCTTCGGCGCCGCCTTTGCTGCGCGTCAAACGGTGACATTCGATGCCGAAGCGGCTTTTGTTGCCGCGTCTCTTCACGATCTCGGCCTTCTGCCCACGTTCGCGACACCGGAAAACACGTTCGAAGTCGATGGCGCCAATGCCGCAGAATCATTCATGCGCTCGCAGGGCGCTCGCGCCTCCGAAACCAATGAGGTGTGGAGCGCCGTCGCGATGCACGCGCTGCGACGGCAGTTCATTGCCCGGCAGCACGGCGAGGTGCTCGTCGTGAGTTCCGGCGCTGGCGCCGACTTTGCGGGTCCCGACCGCGACGACATCGATCAGGCGCGCGTCGACGAAATCGTCGCCGCCTTTCCCCGCCTACAGTTCAAGTCGCGTTTCCTCGCCATGCTTACCGACCACTGTCGCCGCAAGCCAGATTCCCAGCGATCAACCTGGCTGGAGGGATTTTGTCACGCGACCGTTCCACAATCTCCCGTTCCTTCCATCGCCGGCGCGTTGGCGCGAGCGCCGTTTGCGGAATAGCCGCGGCACGCCAACGCCGACGCAGCGTCTCCAACCGTGAGGAGACAGTTCCCGCAGGGGAGAACAGATGGCCAAGGCCACACGAATCCGGCATGATAGGAAAAAGCTTTGCTCCAGCGTAATCCGATCGAGAGAACGAAGTTGGCAGTGGAAAACGTCGGAACGATGAGGCGGCCCCGAATATGCGCGGCGCGCGAAAAGACCGGAGCCCCCTCTGGGCCAAGGTTTATAGGTTCGTTGCACGATGGCACCGACGCGCCGGTCCATGAGCGCGTGTACCAACGCATCCGCCACTNNCGCCACTTGATCCTGAGCGGATTCTTCAGCAATGGCTCGCGGATAGCCGCATCGCGCGCTTTGGCCGCCAGTCTGGGAATTTCACGCAACTCGGTCTTGACGGCGATTGAACGGCTGATTGCCGATGGATTGGTGGAATCGCGGCGTGGTTCCGGTACTTATGTTGTCTACTCGGGACCTCGTGTGGCCGCGCCATTCCTCCCGGCGCCTTTGCTCGAAGAAGGTGGCTGTGTCCCCTTTCAGTTGGGGTGGGCGTTCGATATTTTTCCGACGCGGATATGGAAACGACTGCAACTCCGGCGTTGGCGGCAACCTTCCGACGGCGGCTTCTTGCAACTCGGGAGGGCGACCGGGTGGCCACAATTGCGGGAAGCAATTGCTGCGCATGTCGCGATGAGCCGCGGGATCGAATGCTCGCCCGACCAGGTCATTGTCACGACATGTGGTCCGTCGGCTGCAAACCTTGTCGTGCGCGCGCTGGGATTGAGCGGCAGTGAATCTTGGGTTGAAGATCCGGCATGCCAAAGCTTGATTGGTGCTCTGCAAAGTTCCGGCGTCCACGTTGTTCCTGTCCCGGTGGACGAAGAAGGCATCCAGGTCGAAGCGGGTAAACGACTGTCACCGCACGCCCGACTCGCGCTGGTTACGCCGTCCTGTCAGGCGCCGACAGGTGTGAAGCTGGGAGAAGGGCGGCGGCGCAGCTTGGTACGTTGGGCTCACGACAATAACGCATGGGTTTTCGAGGATGATTTCAACTACAGCACCGACCAAAAGGGCCGGCTGGTACTTCCGCTTGCGACGCTGGACCAAACGCGAACATTCTATTTCAATTCATTCAATCATACTCTGTTTCCAGGACTGCGCATTGCATATTTTATCACGCCGCCGGCGCTGGTCGACCGCTTTGCGGCCGTTCAGGGAAAAGAAGGCGACGTCAACGTGCCGAATCAGATGATTCTTGCTGATTTTATCGAGGGTGGCTATCTCGACGATCATCTGAGGCGCTTGCAAGCCCACTGCAGTGAACGGCGCGCAATATTGAACGCCGCGGTAGAGGAAAAGCTTTTTCAGTTCCTCACTCCGCACGAAAGCACGAGTTCGAATTACTTTGTTTGTACGCTCAACGGCGTGGCGGAAAATGCGCTCATCGAAAGCTGCAAGGAGCAGAATCTCGTCATTAGGGGAATGGCGACCTTTTGCGCAATTCGACGCGATATTCAACAGATCGTGCTGGGCTTTGCTCCCTACAAGCCGAAGAAACTCCTGGATTCGGCAGCTGGACTCAGGAGTGTTTTCGAAATGCTGCACCAGCGGGACAGTCGATGTATCCGAGTGGCGGCATCGAAATGAGAGCCGAGAGTCACGAGTTATGGAATGTACTATTGGGTATGGCGAGAGAGTTTCACCGGCCGCGGCTTTCAATATTGCGCGAGCGTGATAGCTGGAAGAATGGAAGGAATGGCCGGCTTGGAGATGAAAGCGGGAGACGGTCATGCCATCACTGTTCAAGCTGGCAGCATTGCTTGCTGTTCTTCTTACGCCCGTGCACGCCGGGGCCGCCGATATTCGCATTGTTCCGGCGGATTTCGTCGTCCTCAATTCGACCAATCCGGACAAAGGCTACAGCGACTTGCTCATACACACAATTGCGATTGCAACAGGCGCAAACGAGAACGCGACGCTCACGTCGCTGCGGGTCGAGATTCTGTCAAAGGGCCGTCGCGTACTGACGCGCGAAGTGTCGCCGGAAGAAATGACGGCCGGCACGCAATTCCTGGCCGGTGCGCCAATCAGGGAATTCGTCACCGGTCAGCTTCTGAACGCCCGTGGACTTGATGGCCTGTTCGGGCGGCCGGTTGCATTCGCCAATTCCTCCACTATGGCGCCGTCAAGAGCCCTGCTCGTCACGCGGCTTCATTTCAGTGTGGGGTTCAAGCCGGACGAGGTGCGTGTCGTCGCAACGCTTACCGGTGCCAAAGGCGAGCAAACGATTCTGGCAAGCGTTGCCGTGCGCAGCTACACATCTCCTATCGCCTATCGGTCGCCGCTGGCAGGCCAGTGGCTGATGAATGCGGTCCCCGGCGTGCAGAGCCATCACCGCTTCAATCCGTCAACGGAATTCGCCGTTGATTTCTTCAAGCTGGGGCCGGATGGTCACATGGTGCACGGCGNNCACGGCGACAAGCTCGATGCCCGCAATTTCTACGGTTTCGGTGCGCCGGTCATGGCGGCCACGGACGGCACCGTGGTCGCCGTTATCTCTGATCAAGTTCAAGACCGGTCGGCGCTCGTGCGCAAACCCGGCGAACCACTCGACAGCTTCTACACGCGCGTTGAGGAACTCCATATGGCAGGCATGAAGAAGAACTTCCGCGCTGCAAACGCCGGCAATCTCGTCACCATTCGTCACGAGAAGGATGGCGTGGTCGAATACAGCTCTTACGGTCACCTCAGAACGGGCAGTGTTCGTGTGAGGTCCGGCGACCATGTCGTGCAGGGCCAGATAATTGGAGAAGTCGGAGATACCGGTGACAGCGCCGCCGTTCATCTGCATTTTCAGGTGAATGGCGGCCCCGATCCCTTCATCTCAAAAAGTCTGCCCGTAGTTTTTTCCAATCTCGGCAGCGTGGAAGGAAATGACGAGCTCGGACGTCTCGTGACCACGGCGGCCGGCGAGGACATTGCATTCTAGGAAAGCAGAGAGGGTTGAAGATGCCGGCCACGGGGGAAGCAAGAGCCGCGCTGCCCGAAAAGATTGCGCAAAGCCTGCGTGGCTTTGGGCCAGCGGGGATTGTTGCCTTCGTGGCCATCGCGGCGGCAAGCGCCGTCTTTGTCCCGCTCGCCGCCGCGCTCGTGCTTGTCTGGACATGGATTTCGCGCACGCCGCTGCGCAACATCGGACTCGTGCGGCCTGTGAGTTGGCTGAACGGCCTGGCTATCGGCATCGTACTCGGGCTTGCCGAAAAATTCCTGATGAAAGCGATCCTGCTTCCCTTGCTGGGCGCACCGGCCGTCAACCCGATGTTCGGCGATCTTGCAAACAATCCGCGCCGCGCCATTTTCCTCGTATTCTACATGCTCGTGGGCGCCGCCTTCTGCAAAGAATTGGCGTTCCGCGGCTACATGTTCGAGCGGTTGGGTAAGCTGCTGGGTACCAGCTTATTCGCGCAGATCGCGGTGGTGATCCTGAGCACGGCATTCTTCGGCGCCCTGCATCACCAGCAGGGGATTTCAGGTATTGAAAACGCGTCGATCGGTGGGCTTTTTGCCGCGGTGGTTTATCTCATCAATCGCAAACGGCTGTGGACCGTGATTGTGATGCATGCGGCCTTCGATCTGAGTTCGCTTGCCCTGATATATTTCCACCTCGAGGCGCTCATCGCTCACAGCATATTCAAGTGACGCGATTTCCACCACAACGATGCTTGGCTCAAGGTGGCAATTCGCCGAGGAGCACTTATACGCCAACGCCGGACGCGATCTGGCAACTGTGAGGACTCGATCGCTAAACAGGAGGTCGAAGTGGTGTGGAAATTTCTTGCTGCAATGTTTGGCTTCTGGCTCCTCTCGCCCGCCTGGGCTTCCGAAACGGTCTACGATCTCGATCCAGCTCACACCCAGGCAATGTTTTCCATCGATCGATTCGGCTTCACGTCAATCTTCGGCGTGTTTGCAAAATCCGGCGGCACGGTATGGCTCGACGAAAACCGGCCGGAGCGCTCCCGCGTAAGCGCGTGGGTCACGACAGATAGCCTTTGGAGCGCGGACCCAGAGCGCGACGGCTATTTGCGGGGCAAGGATTGGCTTAACTCGACCGCCAACCCGACATTGACGTTCAAGTCGACGCGGGTGGTGCCCACGGGAGCCAGCGCCGCGAACGTCACAGGCGACCTGACGGTATTCGGCCAAACGCGTTCCGTTACTTTCTTGGTCAAATTGAACAAGATCGGGACTGATATCGTCACGCGGCGTCGGGCCGCCGGATTTACACTCGATGGTGCCATCAGCCGAAAGCAGTTCGGAAATCAAACCGCGGATTCTCTGATCGGCGACATGGTGCAAATCCGCATCGAGGCATTAGCCGAACAGCGCCTATAGCTGCCAGACTGCGCGCTCCTGCAGGAATGGCATGTCAATCTGGTGGGCTACCGTTACTGATTTTGCCGCGCTGACGGCGTCTCGCGGGCTGACACAGCACTCGCGTTTTTGCGGAACGCAGTCGGACTCACGCCCTGACAGCGCTGGAATTCCCGGTTGAAGATACTCTTGGACGTGAATCCCGACTCGAACATCACAACCTTGATCGGCTTATCTGGCGCAGTCGCGAGAAGGTTTGCGGCGTGGCGAATGCGACATTGGTTCAAATAGGCCGATACGTTCATGCCAAAACGCGTATTTACGACCTGCGAGACGTTTCGCGACGATACGCCGAGCAACGCGGAAAGCTCTTCGAGCGAGAAATCGGGATCGAGATAAGGGCGGCTTCCATCCAGAAGCGTCACGAGCGACGCTTCAAGCCTGCTCAGGTCCGCCGCGCTGACGTTCGACTGGGCGTATTTGACGTGCGCGGCCGGGGTGGTCAGCAGGCCCGGATGGCGCAGCGAAGTGAACAGTATCTGGCAGGTCGCGGCGAACAGCGCCGCGAGCACCAGAACATAGGGCAAGCCCTCCAGAAACGCCTTCCCGGCACTGCCCTGCACGGCCATCACGACCCGTAACATCATGGTCGCGACAAGAACTGCCAGCAGCGTGGCGATAAAACGCCTGAGCGCTGCGGGCGCATATTCCTGATAATGCCGCGCAAAGGCGAATCCGGCGGCTCCGAGATACAGACTCCAGACCGCGATCACGTAAAAATCCATCGTGGACAGAAGACCTGCCTCCCAACTGGCAATTCCGACGACGGCGGGTAGCGCGTGCGCGGCATCGATTCGGTGCAGCGATGCATTGGAACGGCGAACCTGGCGGACATAGAGGTAGAAGAGCGCCGGCGCGACGAGATCGAGAAACAGAACCGCGTCCGCAAGCCCATGCCAGCCCGCCACGCCGATGAGCAGATTGCCGGCGATCATCGCGGCGAGCACGGCGCTCAGGGCGCCCAGCAGATAATGCACGGCGTTGCGCCGGCGGCTGGACAGAAGGAATGCAGCGAACAGCATCAGCTGGGCGCAAACGGCGCTCTCCAGCGCAAACACCACAAGATTCAACCGCATGTTCCGGCAGGTCCCGTCGCGATCAGCCGCAAATGGTCCGAAAGCGCGCTTTGGGACCAGAGCTCGCGTGCAATGTAGCGCAATCCGTCTAGTTCTTGGCCTCCGCCAATGGAGTTCCACCCATGCGTTTGCGCCGGCTGCCCGAATTCGCGATCGCCTCTGTCGTGCTTCTCGCTGTGTGCCGCGCTGAACCGGCTGCCGCCGAGCCGTGCTCGCTCGCCATCATCCACGTCAATGTTCTGCCGATGGATTCCGAACGGTTGCTCCCGGACCGCACGGTCCTGGTCTGGCGCGGAAAGATAACCGCCATCGAGCCCGCGGCCCGCGTCCGAAACCGCCACTGCGGCATGACGGTCCACGGCGCGGGCCGGTATCTCGTTCCCGGCCTGAACGACATGCATGTTCATATCGAGTCGCTCGCATTCGCCCAGGCTTTCGGAATGAAGGCCGCGCCGATCGACTACCCGTCGGAAATGGCGCTGTACATGGCCAATGGCGTGACCGGCATTCGCGTCATGTCCGGCGCGCCGGACATCCTGGCGTTTCGCGACAGCCAGAGAGGCACCCTCTCGCCCTATCCGCGCCTTGTCGTCGCCACCCCGATGCTCGCCGGCAATCCGCCCGTGCTGCCCGAGCCGGTCACGAAGGTCTTGCTTACGCCGGAGTCGGCGCGTGAAGCCGTGCGTGAATTCAAACGCGACGGCTATGATTTCGTAAAAGTCCGCGACAACCTCTCCGCCCCGGTTTTTCGCGCCGTGATCGATGAGGCGGCGAAGAACGGCCTCTATGTCGACGGGCATATATCGATGGGCCAGGGCCTGAGCGTGTTCGACGTCCTGCGCTCCGGCCAGAAGGCGATCGCCCATCTCGACAATCTGCAATTGCTGATGAAAGACAAGGTACACGACCCCGACACCTACATCCAACTGCTGCGGTCGTGCGGTTGTTTTGTCGAAACCACGCTGCAGGTGGAGGCAAACGCTTATGCACAGATCACCGACTACGACCGGCTGATTCAGCGTCCGGAGTTGAAGTATATGCACCCGCTGATACTGAACGCGTTCTGGCGCAAACCGAACAATCCCATCCTGAAGGAGAACGCGGATCCGGCTTTCTGGCGCAGCCTGTACGCCGATGAAAAAGTCCTGCTCAAGAAACTGATTGACGGCGGCGTTCACATCGTCGCCGGCACCGATTCCCTGAACCCGATGATTGTTCCCGGGGCAAGCCTGCATGATGAGCTGTCGAGCCTGATGGAGGCGGGACTGACGCCTTACGAGGCATTGAAGACGGCGACTGCAAACCCCGCGTCATACGTGCCGGGCTTCTCCGATGTCGGAGTGCTGGCGCCCGGCCGCGCCGCAAACGCTCTCCTGGTCGACACCAACCCGTTGCGGAACATGGACACTTTGCGCGCGCCCGACGCGGTGATGATCAACGGCAACTGGATGACCCGTTCCGACCTGCAGCGCAAGCTCGACGCAGCAGCCTCGCTGTACGCAAAGCTGTGATCATGCGCGCGCTTACGTTCTTCGTTGCGGCTCTAGCGGTTGCACTCGCGGCGCGTGTGCCGTGCGAAGCAGCCCTGGCGGCACCGCCCAACGATCGCTGGCCGCAGCTGGTGCAGCGATTCCAGGCGGAATATCCGGCGAATGGTCCCGGCGCCTATGTGATCGCGGCCAAGGATGGAAAGATCATGTTCTCCCGCGGTTTCGGTCAGGCCGATCTCGAGAACGGCATTCCTTTGACCGCCGACAGTGTCGTGCGCATAGCATCACTGACCAAGCAGTTCACGTCCGTCGCCATATTGTTGCTGGTGGAGCAGAAGCTTCTGCGCCTCGACGAACCGCTTCAGGACGTGTTGCGGAATTGCCCAACCGCATGGCGGCCGCTCACGATCCGCCAATTGCTCAACCAGACATCCGGGCTTACCGACGACCTGTCGCCGCTGTACGCGTGGATTGCCACCGACATGACCGCCGATCAGCTGCTGGCGCTGTATCGGCCCTACCCCCTCATGTTCAAACCGGGAGCGAAATGGCATTACAGCAACCTGAACTATTGGATTCTTGGCAAGGTCATCGAGACCGTCGCCAGGGCGCCCTATGCCGAATTCGTGACACACCATGTGCTTGTTCCAGGCATGACGCGCACACGCTACGGCAGTCACGGCGCCATCATCACGGGCCGCGCGCATGGTTACGAGCCGGACTCGAAATCGGGTTGGGTGAACGCGCGCTATTTCAGCGCCACGCTCGGCTACTCGGCCGGCGGATTTCTGTCGACGCCAACCGATACGGCGATCTGGTACGCGGCGCTCGGCCGCGGCGCGGTCATCGCGCCCAGGACTCTCGCGCTCGCGCTCACCGAAGGGCGCACCAGCGACGGCCGGCCGACCGGCTACGGCCTCGGCTGGTATTCGTCCACCATAAACGGAATGCGCGTCGCTCATCACGGCGGCAGCACATTCGGCTTTCAGTCCTGCGTCTATTTTGTGCCCTCGCGGGCGGTGTTCGTCGGCGTATTCAAAAACTCCAGCGACGCGCGCGGCGAGCCGGACGAAGATGCCCGCGCCCTCCTGAAGAAGGTCATGGAGCGATAAGAGCGTTTGTGTCGACGCAATGAGTCAAACGGGCGCTTCGCGGAATTCGGTCGCGCGCGCTGGCGGCGCCGGCTCTCGTTCTCACGGGCGCAGCGAATTCAGCACGCCTCGAAGAGCAGCTGCCGCTTCCGCCAGGCCAGGCGGTTCGAATTGCGAAAAGCCGAGAACGACCTCTTCGCGACCCGATGCAATGAGCTCAAATTCGGACATGCCCGTGACAGCAATGTTGTGCGCGTCGGCGGCCGAGAGGAGATCGATCTCGGAGAAATTGTCGAGACCGCATATGAAGTATCCGCCAGCGCTATGCTTTGGAACGAGGAACTTCGAAAGCTGGCGTTCGACGCAATCCAGGAGCGCAGCGCGGCGTTCTGTGTTGCAGGCGTTCAGGCGTTTCATATGCGTGTCTAGACGACCTTCCTCGATAAAGTCGGCGAGAATGAGCTGGTTCGCCGTATTGACGTCGCCCTCGCTGCCGCGAACGGCTGCAAAGGTGTCGGTCAATTCGGTGGGCGCGACGAGGTAGGCCACGCGCAAGCCCGGAAAGAGGATGTTGTTGAACGAATTGAAATAGATCGTACGATTTCGATCCTGCGCCGCATAGGGCGGAATCACGGGCGAGCTGCCGTCGCCATTCCAGTTGAAATCGTCTTCGAATATCCACGCTTTGGCGCTTCGCGCCCATTGGGCGAGCCGATTGCGCCGGGCGCCATCGAGCATGACGCCCGTTGGAGCTTGACGCGCCGGAGTCACGAGCACCCCAGCAGCATCGGGCGCGGACGATATGCCATTCTCGATGTCCATGCCTCTCTCGTCGACCGGGATCGGCACGACCCGAATTTCCGCGCGGGTCAACGCGTTCAGTGTCGACCGGCAGCCGGGATCTTCGACCCAGAACTCGCTGCCGATGAGTCCGAGCGCCTGAACGGCGAGTTCGACGGCGGAAGGAATGCACGTTGTTACGAAAATCTGCGAAGGCAAACACTCAAGTCCACGCACGAGAGTCACGTGGGCAGCTATCGCTTCTCGCAGCGCGGGAACGCCGTTTCGATCCTGTTGCCGAAGGATCGCTTCCGGACTCGTTCGCCATCGGCGCGATTGCAGCCGGTTCCACACTTGCACGGGGAAAATGTCGCTCGCCCAGCCGAGCGCGAAAGGAATGGTGCCGCGCGGGGACTCGGCTCCGTGGGACCACGACGCCTCCGCAATGCGTCGTCCGGAATAGGAGACATACACGCCCGAACCGCGGCGCGATTTCAGCCAGCCATCCGCGACCAGGTGGTCGATCGCCGTCAGTACGGAATTGCGCGAAATGCGCAGGTTTTCGGCGAGCAGACGGGACGATGGGAGACGGTCGCCATGCGCCACCGCGCCCGACAGGATGAGATGACGAATGCGCCGGTACACCTTTTCGTGCACGAGCCGGTCGCCGTCATTCACGAGGTGATTGGCGGTCAGCGCATGGCGCGCGGCTTGGCGGGTGATGACAGGTTTAGCCTTTTTTGCCACGGCTTGGCCTATGTTTGCCTCAACTCGCATGCGTCAACGCTCGAGCGCGTAGAGATTCCCGTCCATGCTTCCGAAATAAATCGTACCGTCCACGACGACGGGAGAGGACAGCACCGCGCCCACGCCCATCAGCCTGTCGACGCCCACGATCAGATCGTCATAGAAATTTCCGGGGAACGCGGCGGCGTAGTTCGGCGTCCCGTCGGCGCCGGTATAGGTGGGTCCCACCGATTTCGACGCATCGGTTTCGAATTGCCAGGCGACGCGGCCCTTCGTCAGATCGATCGCGATGAGTTTCCCCGAATGCGAGCCGATATAGGCGAAGTTTCCGGCGATCGCCGGCGACGAGAACATGGGCCAGTGCCTGAAATCGAGCGAGAAAAGTTGCACGCCGGTTTTGGCATCGAGGGCATAGAACAATCCAGTGTCCGATGTCGCCGCATAGACCCGTCCGTCGCGCAGCGCAGGAGAGGCGATCACCCACGAGCCCTTGTTGTTGTAGACCCATCGCCGCTTTCCGGTTGCCGCGTCCACGGCGTACAGGTTGGAGTCGCGGCAGCCGAAATACACGGTCCCGTCCGACACCGCTGCCGAAGACTGAATGCCGACCTGATTGTGAATGACCGGATCCTCGCCGGTCTTGAAGCGCCATTTGACGACGCCGGTTGCCGCGTCAAGCGCGTAGAACCAGCTGTCCCAGCTTCCGATGTAGAGCGTGCCGTCGGCGATTGCCGGCGAAGCGTGAACCACGTCGCCGGTGGCAAATTTCCACTTCAGCGCACCGGATGCGGTATCGAGAGCATAGATGTTTCCGTCGCCGCTGCCGAAATAGACGATCCGGTTCCAGACCGCTGGGGAGGAAAGGAAAAAATCGAACGGATCGGGCATGGTCTCGCCCTTCGGCAACGTGCCATGCAGATTCCGGCCCGCGAACCGCCGCTCGCCGCCCGTCGCGAATTTCCATTTCAGCGTCCCGCCGGCTGCTTCGAGCGCGTAAAGATTTCCGTCGTAGCTTTCGAAAAACACTGTGCCGTTCGCGACCGCCGGCGAGGAGGTGATGCGCGCGCCGCTCTTGAACTGCCATTTCGCCAGGCCGGATTTGATGTCGATGGCATAGACCTTGCCATCGTCGCTTCCGACATAGACGAGCCCGCCAGCGACCGCAGGAGAGGAGACAATCCGGCCGCCTGTGTGAAACTTCCATCTCAACGCCGGAGAGATCGCGATGGCCGTTCCGGCGTACACGCCGCTATGCGCGAGATCGCCGCGAAACATTGCGGCGTCCTGAGCTGATGCCTCAAAGCTCAGCAACGCCAGACACACGGCGACCGCAATCCGCCTTACGATTGGCATGGCGGCCCCCTCTTCCGGACGTGAAACTTTGGACCTCCAACGCCTGCCATTCTAATAGAGCAGATGCGGTTCGAGATCACGATTGCGTCAGTGGCCGCATGAACGCATCAGCGAGATTCCTGGATATTCTCGCTTCGGCGATCCTCGGGAGCGGGCGCGAGCACACATGCTCAAGATTATTTTCCGTATGGCAATCGCATTTCCTGCACGGGTATGGCCCCTTTGGTTCTCTTCTAAAACTCAGTGTTGGTCCCATCGCCAGTTGTTCTCGTTCAAAGCGCTCGGGCGTGAAAGAGTTATTCAAAGCCCCAAGTCTCGAAGTATATTCCATCCGCCGAGGAGCAATTTTCATGCATCGCAAAATTGGTAACTTCGCTATTCAATTGATGCGGAGCTTGATGGGTGTCGTGGCTGGTTACGCGATGATGGTTTTCGGCACGACAATTGTCCAGAACGATTTGCTCGGCGGTCACGTGAGCTACACGCATTCGCCGACGTCCATTTTGCTTGTAGGTGCGGTTCTCACTCCGCTCGCCGCGCTCATGGGCGGATTTATCACTGGCGCCATTGCCGGCCGAGCTCCGTTTGCTCATGTTGTGCCCATGTGCACGGCGATTGCCCTTGAGACGGCCTACTTCACCTACGTCCATCGGGGTAGCGATCCCTTATGGTTTCGCGCCAGCGCCGCGCTTGCCCTGATCCTTGGAGCATTTGTCGGCGCGTGGCTCTGGCGGGCCATCGCTGAAATGCGCGCCGGGACCGCATACATCGGATTCGACGCATTCGGCTCGATGCTGCGGAAGTTTCAGAAGCGCAGATGAACCTCCCACTGCCTCGAGATGAGTTATTGGTTCTGCGATCCGTCGTTCGAATGGTGTTGCAGCTTCTCCCGCTGCGTGGCGAACTGTTCATTCGATTCTTGATCGCTCAACGGGGATTGCGATGATGCTCAAAGTCTTTGTTGCGATGGCGGTGCTTTGCTCGGCATCTGGTCACGCTCCTGCCGCCCCGCGACAGCTCTCCGCCGACCCAATCGTCGGCCGCTACGTCGACACCATCGGAGGCCAGGCGAAAATCGACGTGATCCGGAACGTCGTCATTCGCGGCACCTATAGTGAAAACGGCCAGTCGATGCCCGCGGTGCTTGCGCGCATGCGCCCGTACTACAAGCTGGTGGGCGATCCGCTGCACCGCTCGAATGAATTCGAAGAAGGCTATGACGGCAGCGCGTGGGAGTATTACGGCGATCCCGGCATCGTGCTGCGCACGGTTGGTCCCGCCGCGGCCGCGTCAAGGCACGGGCTCTACATTCTGGGAAATCTTGTCGACACCAGGAAGCAGGGGTCGACCGTCACGCTCGTCGGAATGGCCAGGATCGCCGGCCGGGACGCCTGGCAGTTGCGGGTCCGCATGCTGGACGGGTTCGAGCAGGACGAGTTCGTCGATGCACAAACCTTCCTCATTGTTGCCGACCGCAAGGTCGCGAAGGTTCACGCCTTCGGCGCAGATGTTCCGAGCGAAACGCGCTGGAGCGATTACCGCAGGGTGAACGGCGTCCTGTTCGCGTTTCGCAACAGCGAAGTCGAGATCGCAAGCGGCAAACCGCTCAACGAATTCAAGGTCGACAGCATGGAGGTCAATTCGAATCTCGAGCCTTCGATGTTCGCGCCACCGCAAATCGCGCGGACGCCGCTGCAAACGCTGCTGGACCAGCTATATGGCGAGCGGGAAGACGCCAGCGCCGTGCTCTGGACCATTCATGATTTTCGCAACGCCCATCCCGACGTGGATACCGACGCGGCAATGCAGGTTATCGGCTATCAGATTCTGAAGATGGGTGACAGCGCTTCCACGATCGCCTTGCTCGAGCGAAATGCCAATGACTATCCCAAATCGAGCGGCGCAGCCTTTGGCCTAGGGCGGGCTTACCAGAGCGTAGGCCGGATCGCCGACGCAAAGCGCGAATTCGAATTGGCACTTGTCCTCGACCCGGCCAACAAGCGCGCGCAGAAGGCATTAGCCGATATGGCCCGGAACTGACGCCCTCTGACGTGCTCGAAAGCCGACGCGACTCGCATTCTTTGCGGTAGTGCTCACGGGAATGCGATATTCCGGGCCATTCAGAGAGGGATCTCCTCACAGGAAGCAACGGGCAATTGAATTAGGCTCTACGCGCTGCAAGCTGACCTTATCCAACTCCATCTAACTCGGCTGCGGCTCTTGGTTCGGGCACAAACGCGACCGTTCGCCAATTCTTCTTCACGGCGATGCCACTGAAGATGTTGCCGTACGCTCGTTTGGCCAAACGTCCATGAGATCGTTCGGATTCGGCAGTTGTCGCGTGAGAATCCACCGGGCAACGTGATCAACAAGATTGCCCGGAAAGCGATGGCGTTCGAGGCCCCGAAAGCTGAACGTCTCGACCAGGCCGTGATCGGCGCTCTTGTAGACCACCAGATCGAGATCCCGCTTGTTCCGCTGTATATCTCTCAGGATTGCGATGGTTTTCGCGTTCGGCGCCGTCCGGTCGGATGCACCAAGCAGCCATAACTGGGGCGGTGCAATGGTCGCGATTACGGGTCGCGGGTCGTAGCCGAAGCTCACATGCTTATCAAGCAGCGGTCCCATCAGTCGCATTATTGCAGTCGGATAGTTTGTGCGAAGGAGCTCGCCTGTATAGCCATTTTCGGCATCGATGGCTTTTATCCAGGGCTCGTCGGCGTATTTTTCTTTGAGGCCGGCGAATTCGTGCCAGCCATCCTGCCAGCCTGACATGACGATGTGCGTTGTCGCGGTTGTTATCGCACGAACTTTTTTTATGACTTCGTCGCCGTAGCCTGCGGCGCGCACCTCCCCCTCAACCTCTTCGCGGTCTTGAGCCGTGACGCCCTCTGCCAGGCCATATCCGACGATGACAAACGCAACATCCGTCTTTGTCGCTGTGAGCGGTGCCACCCAACCACCCTGGCTCCCACCGAAAACACCAATCCGCTCCATGTGAGGCTTCAGTCTGCGCACTTCCTTGATTGCGGCGGCGGTGTCTCCTGCCCTGACGTAAAAGTCGGCCGACAACGCGCCCTGCGACTGCCCTGTTCCACGCTTGTCGTAAACAAATACGCCGATACCCCGTAATGGCAGGACGTATTGCCAGTCGGCGTCGTCAGTTTCGGGATCGTCGTCGGATCCCGTAATCCACACTACGATGGCTTTGGCGCCGCCATCCGCCGGCATTACGAGCTTGCCGTGAATGCGCGTGCCATTGCTGTCAAAGAATGTGTCCGTGACCGTCAAGGGTCGGCGGGTGCCGTTCACAATTGGCCGACCGCTTTCCTTGAAGCTCACCTTCCCCGTGGCGCAATCCGAGAAAGAGACCGAACCGTAGGCCGGTTCCGCGCCGTCGGGCTGAACGGGGGCCGACAATTTGTAATCGTTGCCGGAGGTCCCGGCAGCGAGGTGCCCATATTCTCCACTTGAGAGGTCATATCTCAGGTCGCGTGGGGTGCCGTCATAACCAACAATGGCGAGTGACCGCCCGTCAGAGAGTGCATAGGTGCCAAACCGGCATCGCAAGGACGGATCAATTGACGCCCGCGCCAATAAAGCGTGAAGCACCAAAGCTGCAAATGCCGAGCCGGCGACTGCCAGCACGACCGCTACGCCACGAAAACCCTTCATACGGAACAACATCAAATATCTCCTCCGGCAAGCAGCGCCAGGAATGTGCAATGCCCCCGAGACCTGCCGCGCCTGGTTGCTGCCAGCCCGCTCACATGCGTTACTTGCGCAAGTGGCTGGAGTGCAGAAAGTAGTCGCCATACCCTTGAATGCACGCTGAACTGAGACCGGAATCGTGTTTTGGGTCCGCTTTGACGCGCTTATGGGCGGACGAGGGTTCAAGTTGCTATCGCGTGCGGCGACAATCAGGACGTTTCATCCGTTCGTTCTCGAGGCTCTACCCCCATCAAGGGGTGCGGTAAGATAATTGCGATCGGGTTAGAAGAAGAGAGTTCGGTGATATATAAGCTGTCGCCAACTTCGATCAGTCCCCGGCATAGCCGAAACGCTCGATCCAAGGCTGTAGAAGCGGCAGGACTGGTTCGAGTTGGCTGCGATAGCGCCGCCAGCGGCCCGCACCTTCTGAATAAAGTCCGCGGCGAACCTGTTTGGCACTTGGCTTTTGCGCACCGAGCGATTGCGCGGCAACGGCAAAATCGTGCATCGAGTCTCTCCACGGCACGCCGACGAAGTCGCAGACGGCGCGCGTGCGATCGTCGAAGGCGCCAACCAGGTCCTCGTAGCGGTGGTCGAGAATGGCGAGCGGAAGCCTGCGCCGGCACAATTCGCCGAACCGCATCACGCAGTCATAAAGGCGGGCGGCGCCTTCCAATGTCAGGAACTCGAATTTCACCAGGTCGACGTCAAGCTGGCGCCGGAAGCAGCTCAGCACGACATCGCGAGGGTCGCGGATTGCAAACAGCACTTTCGCATCGGGGAACAATTTGAATATCAATGGCAGCTTGATCGTGTGGAAGGGATGTTTGTCGACGAAGACCTTGCCTTCGACCCGCAGACCCTGGTCGCGCACGCGCTGCCAATAGGTCTTGCGGTGGATTGCGAGTTCGTCCTCGGTGGATGCCGAAAGGCGAGCAAACCCGTCGGCGCCATTCAGGTAGCGCTCCGCCACGTCTGCCAGGAAGTCGCGCTCGTCGAGCGTGACGATGCCGGGATGAGTTTCGAGCACCTGCCCCAGAAGCGTGGTGCCGGAGCGGAAGAATCCGAGAAGAAACACGTGTTGGACAGGACCTTGTCCGGGTTCGTCGTGCTCCGGGGCGCGCCATTGCTCATCGGCCGTGGCAGCGAACGAAGCGACGAGGTGCTCCAGAATGTCGACAGCTCCCGGGTTTCCCCGGAACCGGGACTGGTGAAGCTTCCGGCGTTCCGTGTTCGCGGCGGTGTAGGCGGCGAACGCATCTGCGCAACGGTCTTGTCCATCGAGCGCGTCGCCAAGAAGCGCAAACGTGACGGCCCGAGCGTGGCCGGCCACGCCTGGTTCCTCAACGAGGACGCGAAGGCGGCTTTCGGCGTCCGCGAATTGGCCTTGTGAAACTTCGGCAAGCGCCAGCGCGGCGCGCGCGGCCAGGTTACGCGAATCGATTTTGAGCGCGCGCTCCGCATAGTCGCGCGCCATCGCGGTCTCTCCTTTATGGGCCGCGATGGAGGCGAGGCTTGTGAGTGCCTCCACATTTCGCGGATCGAGCCGGACAGCGCGGGCGTGCGCGCGTTCCGCCTCTTCGGCCCGACCGGCCATGCCGAGCGCCAGCCCTCTGTTCTGATGGGTCGCCGATGCCGCCGGCTTGACGCGGATCGCCTCGTCGAATGCCGCGAGAGCCTCGCCGTACCTGTGGAGCCGCAACAGGCAAAGGCCAATCGCGTTGAGAAGCCTTGGATCCTTCGGCGCGAGCGAGCGTGCGTGCTGGAACGCAGCGAGTGCGTCTTCATCGCGAGCCTGGCGCTCGAGCAGAAGCGCGCGCGCAATGAACAAGACGGGATGGATGAATCCTTTGGCCAGCGCTTCATCGGCCAGTGCCGCCGCGCGCGCGAATTCATCGGCGCCGACGGCTTGCGCAACCGCACGCACGGCGGAGGGCGAAGTGTGAACCTCCAAAGTTTTCACGAAAGCGAGCCGCTCGACCGAAACTCCCCCTCACCCATTGGGGACTTACATCTTTAACCCCCCGCACGCTAGGGCTTGGGATGGTCGGAATTCTTAAATCAGGCACTGTTACAGTTTGAATTTCGGAAGCCTGAAAAGGTAGTAGGCGAGCAGCAGCAATCCGATCGTGCTTGGCAGGGACCAGAACGCGATTTGAGGGAGCCTGTCCCACAAAGGCAGATTCTTTCCATTGTCCACATAGAAGGCCGTGAGCATCAGAATGTAGGACGCGGCCATGCCAGTTAGGTGGAGACGCGGGGTCCGTGACCGGATTGCAGAACGGCCCGCATAGGCCGCCACGAATGCCAAAGTTCCAAGGATGAACAGGGGGTAGTCCTCGGCCCATCGGAAAAAGGAAAGCAGGCCCATCGTGACGAACACGCCGAATAGGCACCAAAAATACGTTATGCCAAAATTCGAGTGGGCACCGCGCCCCTTTCCGCTGAGCATCGCGCCAAGGCCAGCGATAACGGCGCCCAGCCCGAACGCGATATGGACGGCGACGAGGCTTAGGAAGATTGGATCGGCGGACGGAATCGGTATTCCGAGAATGACTGTCATATTGATCGAAGCCTACGAAAATTCAGCAGGGTTCAAACTGTAACAGTGCCCTAAATCAGCTTTCCTTGAGCGCCCTTCTCGGCCTTGGCCTTCTTGAACACGGTCGGGTCGATCCAAGGCATATCGGGGCGCTGGCCCGCGAATAGCTGGGCGACGGTCAGTATCTGGACCTTGGGAAACTCGCCATACTCGGTCTTGTAAAAGCCTTCCGCGATGGCTTCCTTTTTCATGGGGCCGGTCGGTTCCGCGAGCGATATTAGAACGCCCATCTTTGCGTTCTCGCGGTTCACCACTTGGGCCAGCTCGCGGATCATCTTCACGTCCACATTGTCGCCGCCCTTGACCGAAACGATGGCCTTCTCGGTCGTCTTGCCGTCCGGCTTGAAATAGATGAAGCCGTCGATTCCAGAGTCCGCACCCTTCTTCTTTCCGCCATAGGGAACGGCATCGACAAGCGACACAGCCCACCATTGGAATTGGTATTTATCCTGCGCCGCGAGCGCGCGAGCGCCGTCCAGATCACGCGGTACGCCATGAATGTCGATTGAAATGGGGCCGAATGCATCGCGCAAGCGCTTCTGAATCAGCGAGATCGCAAGGTGCGTCACGTCAATTCCGATCCACTGGCGATTGAGTTTCTGCGCGGCATGAACGGTCGTGCCGCAACCGCAGAATGGATCGAGCACTACATTGCCTTCGTTTGATGATGTTTCAAGGATGCGTTCCAAAAGCGCCAATGGCTTTTGTGTGGGATATCCAAGCGACTCATTGCCAGCCGCTTGAGGAATGTCGGTCCAGCAATTCGTTACTGTACGGCCTTTAGAATCCGCCAGATATTTCTTGTATTGAGGAACGGCACCCGGTTTTAGCTGCACGACAATGCCATCCTCGTAAGCCTTCTGCATTCTATCTCGCGTCCATCGCCAGACGCGCGAGACGCCTAAAAATTCGTATGTGAGATTGGGGCGATTATCATTCGGGTTTAGCAGCGGGAGAAGGCGGTAAGTCCCATGCTCATCTGAATATTTATAGGCGCTTTCAACGTACTCCGGGTCATGCTCTTCGTATGGCTGATGAAAAGTAACTCTAGCGCCTTTCGCGTATCTCAGAATCGTGTCCGTGCATGTTGGAAAATTGATGGACCCTAGGCTTTTTGGGTTTGATCGCTTCCAGACAATTTCGTTTCGATATTGAACGGGGCCGAAGATCGCATCGAGTAGCAATTTTAAGTAATGGCTCGCGGTCGGGTCACAATGAAGATATAACGTCCCGGTTTGATTTAGTACGCGGTGCAATTCTATCAGGCGAACAGCCATCATCGCTAGATAGGCCATCATGTCGTTATCGTGCAAGAACGAGCGCATCGCGCGAAGCATTTCCGCCGCGTCAGAATTGCCGGATCGCATCACTTCATCGAAGGCGCGTTCCGCTGACTTGTTCCAGTGCCACGCATCTTCGAACGCTTCCATCTGCGCGTGGCTGTCGTGGCCGTCTGGAGCCTTGAAAAGCACGTTGTAAGATGCGTTGGAATTGAATGGCGGATCGAGATAGATCAAATCAACCGATTCGTTCGCGATATGCTCGCGAAGGATATCGAGGTTGTCGCCGTAGTAAAGCGCGTTGCCGCTCACTTCGCGGCGCACTTCTTCTTGCCGGTACTTCGCTTGCGCGGCGCTGGTGCGTCTACCAGCTTCCGCAACGCTTCGTCGAAGGGCACGGGAACGTGATCCTTCGCGGAGTACGCTTCCCGCTTCTTTCCGGTCCCTTCGGCTTTCTTCATGAGTGATTCCCCAGTTTCGGCTTACGACTATGTAGCATACGTCGATGAATCCGGCGACCCCGGCTTATCGTCCGTCAAGCCGATCGACCCCGATGGATCGCCAGAGGGAATTTCGGAGTGAAAATAACTGACCCTAACCACAATTCAGCCGCCGCCGCATTGTGCCACGGCGGAAAACAAAGGCAACCCTGGTGATCCGGGGACACACTGGAAATCAAATCCAACGGTGCGTTTCACGCGTATAGCGGTCGTAGGCGCCACCAAATTGCCGGCGCATCTTGGCTTCCTCGAACGGGATGTGAACCTGGTCCGTGGTCGCAAAGACGAGAAGCGGCACCGCGAACATCGGAAGCGCGCCGACGCAGAAGGCGATGCCGAGCGTCGCGAGCACCAGTCCGAGATACATCGGATTTCGCGTCAGGCGGTAGGGGCCGCGGATGACGAGGCGGCGGTTGGTCTCCGACGTGGGATTGATTTCCGTCTGCTCGGCCCGGAAGAGCAGCGCCGCCGAAATCGCGAATGCGGCGCCGGCGGCGATGAGAACGGCGCCGAACCACAGGATCCGCAGATCGACGATCGGTCGCCAGGGGAAGATCGCGCTCGCGGCGCCGGCGAGCGCCAGATAGATCGCGGCCCAGACGGGCGGTATCAGTTTCAGCATTCGCTGGTCTCGCGTGTCGGTGAAATCTTTCACAATGCTGCGACGGGACGCGAAGAGTGGCAACCCCAGCCCCGGCGTTTGCGTTTCGCAGCGAAGCGCGCGACCTGTCACATTCCGCCGCTATGCTGTATTGCGGCGCGCAAAGGGGCCGACGCCGCCAAGGGAGCGGGGCGAAAGCGAAAAGGAGAAGACGATGAAGATCAATCCCTATCTCAATTTCAACGGCAATTGCGCCGAAGCGTTTCAGTTCTATGCCAAGGTTCTGCGCGGCAAGGACCTGCACATTATGTCCTTTCGCGACTCCCCGATCGCCGATCAGATCGCCGCAAACGAGAAGGATCTGGTTGTCCACGCCCGGTTCTCTGCAGGCGATGACTTGATCATGGGCTCGGACGCGCCGGGCGGGCGCTACAACAAGCCGCAAGGCTATGCCGTGAACATCGGCGTGGATACGCCCGAAGAAGCCGACCGCATCTTTGCCGCGCTCTCGGATGGAGGCAACATCGGCATGCCGATCCAGGAAACCTTCTGGGCCAGGCGTTTCGGGATGGTGACCGACAGGTTCGGCACACACTGGATGGTCAACTGCGAAAAGCCAATGTGAGCGGCGGGGACAACCCAATCCCACGGAGACACGGAGACAACGGAGAAGAGAAAAAATCTTTACCGCAGAGGACGCAGAGGTTGCGCGGAGGAAGCAGGGGGAAAATACCGCGCGCCTTTGGCGCGCAAAATCTCACGGCGGCCCCTGCGCAACCTCCGCGCTGAATCCTTTCTTCTCCGTGCTTCCCTGGGGAATATGTTTGCACTTTGTAAATGCTGCGGAGCGCATGATTCGCGCGAAATGGCTTTCGCCGCCGGCCTCGACGCTCAATCCGAATTGTCGCCGATCACGGTCGATTGGGATTTGGCGTTCCTGCAGGCACCCACAAGGCTGGGGCTCGCCTATTGGCAGTCGCTCCGCAACGGTCATCAGTTCCCGTCGCGTAGGGCACTGAGCCCGCAGGCGATGCGGAACTTTCTCGGCCACGTCAATCTCGTCGACATCGTTCCCGGCGCGGGGGATTCTTTTGATTATATCATCAGCCTTCAGGGCGAGCATGCGCGCGAGGTCTTCGGTCACCTTGCCGGACGGAAATTGCGCGAAATTCTCTCTCCGGCGCTCGCGCAGCGCTGGCGGAAGAGTCTCGATTTGCCTCGCACCGCGGCAGCGCCTTTGCGACTTTTCATTCGCGCCGGCACCGCCGGCAAGAACTGGCTGGCCTGCGAGGCGCTGCTTGCGCCACTCGGCGACGACGGCCACGTCCAGACGCTGTTCTGGGTGCTCTCATCCTGGAACGTGAAGTAGGCCGGCAAGACGGCCGCGGCGCGTTCTGGTTCAGCTCGCACGCCAATGAATCACGCCGGTGGGGCGGAGCGACGGTTTTCCAGACAACAGATCAAAGGGGGTGGTACCGGTAGCCGCCGCTCAGCCCCGCACATCCTGCAACCGGGTTTCGCCCACAGCAATGATTCGTCCGATCCTGCGTGATGAAACCTGTTGATGAAAACAGGACCGCGGCGTCGCGGGACAGGGAGGGGACAGATCGACGGCCACGCGGGTCGAAAGGGGGCAGACTGCGCCGACCGCCGACCTGTCGAATTCAGCCTAGCGCCGCGTAGAACGGTCGGCGAGCCTTTTATCCGATTTGCGACAGACCGTTACACTTCTCGCGCTAACGTGCCCGACAGGCTGTTACTGCGCCGATGCGACCGGGCGCTGCTGATGCGTGTGATCCGGAGCGCGATGCGACATCGCGCCCATGAGAACGACGGCGATGACAAGGATGGCGACGCCGGCTTCAACGATGCCAGTGCCCGACTCATCGGCGACGAAGCGATGAAAGATATTTCTCATGAGTACGCTCCCGAATGCGCGCCGACAATGCGCACATTTCGAGGCAGACTCTAAGCGAATCTGCCCGCAGTGGTTTCCGTTCTGTTATTAGATGCCCGAGTTTTTCCGGTCATTCCGCCACAAAAAAAGGGCCGGCGTGTCGCNNCCTTTCCGACTGAAATGGGGCGCGACCTCTTACCGCTTCAGGCCGCCCACTTCGTTCTGCGAATAGCTGCCGTTTCTTGTGTCGGTCCAGGACGCGTACAGCTTCTTTCCGGTCCAGGCATTGCCGCTGTAGTCGCCCATGAACCCGCTGCCGAACCCGTCGTTGAATGGATTGGACGGCTTGCTGGCGATCAGGACGTTTTTCTTGAAGCTCGTTCCGCCGTCCGACGACCAGGTGGCGAATGCCTCGTAGTTGATGTTGCTCGTATCGTTGCGGCGGTCGAGCCACGTCACGCCGACATTGCCCGTGGAACCGACATTGAGCCAGGGGAAGAACTGGTCGTGCGTGTCGCTTTTCGGCGCCACGGGAACCGGCGTGCTCCAGGTCGTGCCGCCGTCGGTCGACGAGGTGACCAGGACCTGCATGTAGCTGCCCGTCCAGTTGTACTCTACGACGTAGAGCTGGCCGCTGCGCGTGCCGCCGCTGTTGTCGACACCGATCGCCGGAATCTCGCTGACCCGCTCGGAGGTATTGGGCAGACATCCGTAAAATGCACCGCAGGTGCCGGGCGCCAGCGTAACCTTGCCGATGGCGACCTGGCTGGACCATGTCTTGCCGCCATCCGTCGATTTCTGGATGTACAGCGTCGACAGCTGGCCGGCGCAAGTGCCGCTGACGGGGCAGTTCAAATAGGTCAGGTAGACCGTGCCGTCGGGTCCCGTCGCGAGATCGCTGAACTGATTGACGAAATTGGGCCAGATGGCAGTTGGGCTCGCCGCCACGATCGACCACGTCTTGCCGCTATCGGTGGAGTGCGAGACGTAGATGGTGGTGTTGCTGCTGGACGCGAACATGGTGTTCGAGACATAGAGAGTGTTCTTGTCCGGGCTGTTGGGATTCGTATCGATCTGCAGCCACGGCTTGTCCGCGAAGTCACCACTGACCTGCGATGCAATGACCATGGAATTCCAGCTCGCTCCATTGTTGGTAGAGCTTGCTATCCCGACTGCGCTGCCATTGGCGGTCTCGATGCCACCCTGGTAGACGGTCCCGTTGAGGTCGTAGCCGACCACCGGATCGCCGTCGCCGCCGGAACCGCTGAGATCGACCCCGCAGCTGCCGGACCATGACTTGCCGCCATTGTTCGAGGTCCAGAAGCCCCGCAAGCTGGTGCCGCAGGCATAGTCGTTGCCGCCGGTTATGAGCTGTTTGGCGTTGAGCGAATTAATCGCGATCGGCGTCTCGTCCACCGGTTGGGTGGTGCCACTCGAAGCGTTGACATTCTTCAATGCGCACGGTCCGGGCGTGCAGTTGAGCGATGGAGAAACAATCGCGGCGCCTTGAGCGGCATGCGCAGCCGTCAGATGGATGGTGCCGGCTCTGATACCGCGCGCCACCAGGACGCCTCCGGAATAGGGAAGCTTCTCGAGCTTGGCCGGCTGCGGTCTCGCAGTGGAGGCGGCTTGCGCCGGGGCAAGCAGGCCGAGGACGGCAATAGCCGGAACGCCGGCCAACAGGGCAGAACGTAAACGCATAGAATTCGCTCCTCTGGCGCGCCAGGGGAAACTGGGGTGGGCAATCCGACTCATATAAATATCTGCCAGCCATCGCGTCATGGCAGTTTTCAGGCCGTACTGTTTTTTTGAAAGGGTTCTCGTCCCACCAGGTTCTTACGGGCGCATTCGCGCGACGGCGGGGTACATTTCGCCAAAAACGCCATCCATGCAAGCCGGATTATTGTTGGCCGGCGCCAGCCGCCACGCTTCCGCTTGGCGAGACGGCGGCTGCGGGCGCGAACAGCCAGCCAAACACCCCGTAACCCGCGACTGCTCCAGCCAATTGCGCGCCGATGAATCCGGGGGCCGAGTGGGGCGCGATGCCGGCGAAACTATTGCTGAAGGCCCGCGCAATCGTCACCGCCGGATTGGCGAAGGAGGTCGAAGCGGTGAACCAGTAGGCGGCGCCGATATAGAGGCCGACCAGCGCAGCGGTCCATGAGGGCCGGTAGCGGATTGCACCCGCGATGGTGGCGATCAGGCCAAACGTCGCGACGAATTCGGAGAACATCTGTGCCGGTCCGTCGCGCAACTTGGCGGAAATCTCGAAGACTGGCACTTCGAACATCAGATGCGCCGCCCACGCGCCGCCCAACGCTCCAATCAGCTGTGCGCCGACATAGGCGGCTCCCAGCGCTGGAGATATCTCTCGCCCGAGCGCAAAGAACAGCGTGACCGCCGGATTGAAATGCGCGCCGGAGACAGGTCCGAAGATCGATATCAGCACGACCAGCGCCGCCGCCGTCGCGAGTGTGTTGGCGAGCAGCGCGATCGCGACGTTCCCGCCGCAAAGCCGCTCTCCCATGATGCCCGAGCCGATGACGGCTGCGAGCAGGAAGGCTGAGCCCAGCGCCTCGGCTGCAAGGCGGCGCGCGATCAAACTTCCGCCGTCTGGTTGGTCGTCCTGCCGATTTCGTCCAGGTGTTTCTGCAGCGACATGCGGTCGAGACTGCGCACCGGCAGGTTTGCGAACAGCTCGATGCGCCGCTGCAACAACAGGAACGCGCTGCGGAACGACGATGCGATTTGCGCCTCATCACCTTTCACGGCAGCAGGATCGGGAACGCCCCAATGTGCGGTCATGGGCTGACCGGGCCAGACGGGGCAGACTTCGTTGGCGGCGTCGTCGCAGAGGGTGAACACGAAATCCAGATCGGGCGCTCCGGCGCGGGCAAACTCGTCCCAACTCTTGGAACGCAGTCCGTCGGTCGGAAACCCGAGCCGCTGCAATTGCGCCAAGGCATGCGGATTGACCGCGCCTTTGGGCTGTGATCCCGCCGAATATGCGACGAACTTGCCTGTGCCGATCCGGTTCAGGATCGCTTCGCCGAAGATCGAGCGCGCCGAATTACCCGTGCAGAGGAACAGCACGTTGTACGGACGCGCGGGCGGTTGGTTGCGCATCAGCAGCAGGCGAGTTTTGCCGCGGGAGCAGAACAGCAGGACGCTTGCGGCTTTGCCGCCGCCGCCGGCTCATCCTCGCCATAGCTCGTTGCTTCGCCGAAGGTGAAGAAGGTTTCCCAGCGGATGCCCGACGGATCATTGATCCAGGCCTTGTTGGATTGCGCGTAGCAGCATGTCGTCGCTTCCTGATCGCGCGTCGCTTCGCCCGCCGCTTTCAGCCGGCCTGCAAGCTCGCGCAGTTCGGCATCGCTCTCCACCTGGATGCCGAGATGGCCGACACCGCCATTGCGCGCGCCGCGCGCGGAGATCGCGAAGTTCACCTTCGGATCATCCAGCATCCATTTGGCGTAGTCGTCTTTCGTCACAGCAGGCCGCGTGGCGAACAAGGTGGAATAGAAGCCGATAGACTTTTCGAGATTATCGACGGCGACGTGAACGTGCAGGCGCTTCATGTTGCTCTCCTCGTTTGGGTTTGGAACAGGTGGCGCGCGACGCAATGCCGGCGAGGGGTGCGCACATTTCCGCGCGCCCGCCGCAGCAATCTTCGGTCAGGAAGACGAGCAGGTCGCGCATGGCCTCGAAATTGATCGCGTAGATGATCGAACGGCCGTCGCGCCGCGCCCGCACGAGGCCGGCATTGGAGAGCACAAGCAATTGCGCCGACAGCGTATTCGCCGGCACACGCAGCGCGCGCGCGATGTCGCCCGCCGCCATGCCTTTCGGACCTACCTTCACCAGTAGACGGAAGACTTCAAGGCGCGCTCCTTGCGCTATGGCGGCGAGGCGTTTGACGGCAGTTTCGGACTCCATACTTCTATAGTCTTCGAAATATGGAACTTTGTCAACGATCCGTCAGCCTAGCTCGGCTTCGCGCTACCTTCAGAAAAGAAACCCATCACCTTCGGACCGGGGACATAGCCAGTCTCAATCTTTTCAATCCTGAACCCCGCGTCCTCGATGACACGCCCAATCGGTCGATTTATGTGGCAGCCACCGCTGATGCGGCTCCAGATGGGGTCCACCCGATTTTGCCACCTCTGGACGCCTTTCTCAGGCGCAAGCCCGTGTTCAACAAACAGCAGCTTGCCACCCGGCTTCAGAACGCGGCGTACTTCCGAGAGGACATTCAGTGGGACGGTGCATAGTGTCCATGTGGTCACGACGGTATCGACGCTCTTGCCTTCCAGTGGAATCGCTTCCGCAGACGTTTCAAGAAAGGTGACCGGACGACTCGCCTCCGACGCGTTTCTCTTTGCCATGTGCACCAACTTTGGATCGGGTTCGAGCGCCACAACCTCACTAACTGCTTGACCATAGAGCTTCAGATTGAGACCGGATCCCGCGCCAATTTCGAGGACGCGGCCTTCGGCGGCGCCAATGACGCGCTCGCGGAATGGCCGCAGCTCAGCATTGCGCATCACGAAATCCGTTAGCCGTGGCAGGATGACGTTTCGATAGAAGCCCATTGCATTGTCCTTTCATCTTCGGCCGTTATTTGTGGTTGCTCGCCAAATTCTGCCCCTTTACCAGTGCATAAATCGCAGGGATACCCGAAGGGCATCGCAGGTTTCTAACAACGACTGCGTGCCTATCGTTTGTTCGCGACCGGCCTCAATGGTCTTGGTGATCAGATGACCAGGAGCATCAGCGATGTCGTACCAGCGACCCAACAGTAAAATGCGAATGGATCGAGGGCCGCTAATTCGTGATCCCGAAAATAGCGCATAAGAAAGGCAGTCCTCCCAAAAGCCGAGATCGCGGCGGCAGCACCGGCGATCCACGCAATGCTGCCAAGACCAGCGCCGGGATGGCTAAGCAGTTTCGGAATTTCAAGGACGGCCGCCCCCCCGATCACCGGTGTCGCAATGAGAAACGAAAAGCGGGCGGCGTCTCTATGATGCATGCCGGCGAGGAGGCCACCTGCCATCGTCGCGCCCGAGCGAGAAATCCCGGGAATGAATGCCGTGCATTGCCAAACGCCGATGGCGAAAGCGCCGCTCCAGGTTAGGCCATCCAATGATCTGCCGCCTTTTCGTTTCAGGCGTTCGGCTGCGAACAAGACCAAACCGTTGACGATCAAGAAACCGGCCGCGATTGCCAGAGAGCCGAAGAGGTGGCGCAGTGCTCTCTCGAATGCGAAGCCGACGATGATAGCTGGTATAGTCGCAACGATGATCAACCCAAGCAGTCGCCGATTTTCGGCAACGGCCTCTGCGTGGCCAGCTCCCAAGGCGGCCTGCGCAAGTCCAAACCAATCCCGCCAAAAATAGAGCAGGAGCGCCGCGGCCGTGCCCAGATAAAGGACAACCAGGAACGCCAGGAATTCAGGCGCGGCCTGATCGATATGCCATCCAAGGAGCGCCGGCACGATGACTGCGTGGCCGAGGCTGCTGACGGGGAACAATTCGGCGACGCCCTGCAGAATGGCCATCCACAAGGCTTGCAAGAGCGTCATGCGTTACTCGCTCTTATCATGACATGCGACGTCGCATTCCTCACCTTCCCATGCCTCGAGGCCTTCCTTAACCAGGAAGTAGACGATGGCGAGGGACGCGACGGAATCGATCCACCACGCACCAAATGTAAGCTGCGCCAGCAGGCCGATAACAACTGTGAACGACAACCAACCACAGGCGATGCCCTCAAACGCGTCCGCACGCAGCGCACGGCTCCCGAGCCCCCCTGCAACCGTAAGCTTTCGCTTCGATAGAAAAAACATGATTGGAATTGCAGCAATCGTGAGTATGAGCCCGGCCGGGGAGAACTCGGCTTTGTGATGTTGCAACAACCCCCACGCGGCAGCGGCGACCACAAAAGTCGCCAGGGCGAACAACAGTGCGCCGGCGATCCTGCTCGCACGCTGCTCGATAGTTTCCGAGAATGGGCGGGCGTCTCTTAGCTCCATCGACAAACGCCACACGAGGATGCCTGCGGACGCAAGTTCGATGATGCTGTCGATACCGAACGCGAGTAGCAAGAGACTGTGAGCAACGACGCCGGCAGCGACTGCCACCGCCGCTTCGATTAGCATCCAGGCGATCGTAACCCATTCCAACCAGAACGCTTCTCGAACAAACGCCTGTCGTACGCCCTCGTCGGTTCCAGTTTGGACAGAAGTGGCGCGTTCATCGTTCATGCTCACGTTCCCGTTCTAAACCGTCGGCACTCCCAGCCTACGACGTCCGCGACCACATCTATGATCACACATCGCACATATGTGATACATTGCGAGCTCCGCCAAGCTGCCAGCCCTTAACGAGCGCATAGATCGCGGGAATCACGACCAGCGTCAGCAAGGTCGACGATATCATGCCGCCGACCAGCGGCACGGCGATGCGGCGCATGACTTCGGAACCGGCGCCGGTGCTCCAAAGAATCGGCAGAAGCCCGGCCATGATCGCTGCGACGGTCATCATCTTGGGACGCACCCGTTCGACCGCGCCTTCCATGATCGCATCGTAAAGGTCCTTGGCTGTGACGGGCGCGCCTTCCCCGCCTCGACGCTCGCGGATCGAGCGATAGGCATTGTCGAGATAGATGAGCATGACGACGCCGGTCTCCGCCGCGACACCCGCCAGCGCGATGAAGCCCACGACAACAGCCACACTGAAATTGAAGCCCATGAGATACATGAGCCAAAGGCCGCCGGTGAGCGCGAACGGGACTGAAAGCATCACAATCAACGTCTCCGTCAGACGGCGGAAGTTGAGGTAGAGCAAAAGAAAAATGAGAAACAGCGTCAAAGGCACAACGGTTTGCAACCGCGCCTTCGCGCGCTCCAGATACTCGAATTGGCCGCTCCATTCGACGTGATAGCCGGTTGGCAGTTTGATTGAACTCTGGACGGCCTTTTGCGCGTCGGCCACATAGCCGCCGAGATCACGGCCCTGCAAATCGACATAGATGTAATCCACGAGCTGGGCGTTTTCAGTGCGGATGGAAGGTGGCCCCTGAGCCATGCTGACGGTTGCGACTTCTCCAAGCGGAATTGATGCGCCGTCTGGGGCATCAACGAGCACTTGGCTGGCGACAGCCTGCGGATCGGACCGGAAGTCCCTTGGATAGCGCACGTTCACGCTATAACGCTCACGGCCTTCGATAGTCTCCGTCACCATCTCGCCGCCAAGCGCGGTCTGGACGGTATTCTGCACATCGTCCACGCTGAGCCCGTAGCGAGCCAGCGCCATCCGGTTGGGTTCGATGTTGAGGTAATAGCCGCCCAGAACGCGTTCTGCGAAGGCGCTGGTTGTTCCTGGCACACTCCGCAGAACCCGCTCGATCTCGGCGGACAATCTGTCGAGTTCGGCAAGATTGTTCCCGTACAGCTTCACGCCGACCGGCGTGCGGATGCCTGTGGAGAGCATATCGATCCGGGCCTTGATCGGCATCGTCCAAGCGTTGCTGACGCCGGGGAACATGAGAGCGCCATTCATGTCGGCGATCAGCTTGTCCATTGTCGTGCCTGCGGGCCATTGGGCCTCGGGCTTCAGATTGATGACCGTTTCAAACATCTCCATCGGCGCAGGATCGGTTGCAGTATCGGCGCGTCCGGCCTTGCCGAAGACCGATTCGACCTCGGGAAAGGATTTGATGATGCGATCCTGAACTTGAATGAGCTGGGCAGCTTTTGTGACGGACATGCTGGGAAGGCTTACCGGCATGTAAAGCAGTGTGCCTTCGTTCAACGTCGGCATGAACTCACTGCCGATACGCGTCATGGGGTAGATCGAGATCACGAGAATAACGGCTGCAATCGCAATTGTCAGCTTGCGATTGCGGAGCACGGTTTCAATGGCGGGCCGATAGACGGCAATCAGCGCCCGGTTAAGGGGATTCTTCCGTTCCGGCATGATCCGCCCGCGCACGCACAATTGCATCAACACGGGCACGAGGGTCACCGACAGCAGAGCCGCGGCCGCGAGCGAGAAGGTGTAGGTATAGACGAGCGGCTTGAAGAGCCTGCCTTCCTGTGCCTCCAGCGTGAACACCGGCGCGAAGGACACGGTGATCACGAGCAGACTGAAAAACAGCGCCGGACCCACCTCAATCGCCGCTTTGATCAGAATATCGGCGCGGTTTGCACCCGGTGGCGCACGCTCCAGCCGCTTGTGCGCGTTCTCGATCATGACGATAGCGGCATCCACCATCGCACCGATGGCGATGGCGATCCCGCCGAGGCTCATGATGTTGGAGCTGATACCGATGGCCCCCATGATGATAAAGGCAGTCAGGACGCCTACCGGCAGCATGATGATTGCGACCAGAGCGCTGCGCGCGTGCATGAGGAAGATCAGGCAGACAAGCGCAATGATGACGCTTTCCTCGAACAGCGTGCGCTTCAAGGTGTCGATAGCGCGATAGATGAGGTTCGAGCGGTCGTAGACCGGGACGATCTTCACGCCGTTTGGCAGACTGCTCGCGATCTCTGCGATCTTCTGTTTGACGTTCTTGATCACCGTGAGCGCGTTTTCTCCGTCGCGCTGAAGCACGATGCCGCTCACCACCTCCCCAAGACCATTCAGTTCCGTGAGCCCTCGCCGTTCATCGGGACCAAGTTCGACGCGCGCCACGTCGCGCAGCAGGACCGGTGTCCCGCCCGTGGTCTTGAGGACAATCTGTTCGAGGTCGCCGATGCTTTTGATGCGACCAAGCGCGCGCACCATGTATTCGCGCTCGGCCATCTCGATCACGCTCCCGCCGACTTCCATGTTGCTCGCGCGGATTGCGGCGGTCACCTTCGAGAGCAGAATGCCGTAGGCGCGCAGCTTTTCAGGATCGACCACCACCTGATATTGCTTGACGAAGCCGCCCACGCTCGCGACTTCGGCGA
>PKWC01000164.1 GCA_003131925.1 Alphaproteobacteria bacterium
AGGAACTCGCGAACGGCATCGACGCGAAGCAGGCAGTCAACTGGCTCAACAACGAGATTCTCGGACGCCTGAACCGGGACGGCCACACGATCTCGGATTGTCCCGTCTCCGCTACTTCAAACAACACCATCCTTCGACTCGTCACGGAAGGTTTGATTTCCGGCAAGATAGCGAAGGACGTGCTGGACATTGCATGGACGGCGGGAGGCGATCCGCGAACCATCGTCGCCGATCGCGGTCTCGCCCAGGTCACCGACACAGATGCGATCGAGAAGGCCATCGGCACCGTCATCGCGTCGAACCCCGGCAAGGTCGAGGAGCTCAAATCGAAACCGAATCTGCTGGGATGGTTTGTCGGCCAGGTGATGAGGGAGACCGGCGGAAAGGCGAATCCACAGTCCGTGAACACGCTTCTGAGGGCGCGTCTCGGAGTGCCCGCAGAGGGGTGATTCGCACATTTGCAAGCCATTGACGTGGCGGCGGGAATGCGGCAGGCCAGAACGTCAGTATACTGATGAACGTCGGAATGCCAATAAAATAAAGGGATTCGTGAATTTCTCGGCGGGGGCCGGATTCCCGCGCAAGCGGCCGCTATTGCTTCGTTAACGCAACCTGCTCATATTTCTGACGTTTCGGGGGTGCGATTCGCACAATCCGAAAACGTTAGAGGAGTCGTTACACATGCCAATCACTGCAAAGAAGGCAAAGCGGAAGACGAAGACGAAGGCGAAAGCCAAGAAGCGCACCGTCCGTAAGGCCGGCGCGAGAGGCGCAGCGAGAAAGACTCGCCGCAAGGCCGCAAAGAAACCGGCGAAGCGCAAAGCACGCCGAGCAAAAAAGGCCGCTCCTGCACCCGCCGCGATGTAGGACACCNNTGGGCATTGTGAAAGCAAGCGCCCGGGCCGCGGCCGAGCCCACGAGCGGAACCTGATGCTTTCTTTTCTTCAAACCAAACATCAGCGTTCCGCTCCCTTCTTTCCAATCTGACAACAACAACGCTGCGAATGACCTGGCTCGAAATCGGGCCGGCATTTCCCTTTGGCGGGTTCTCGACCGGCTGCCGTCGAAAATAGCCTTACCCTCCCCGCCGCGTTGTTAACTGCTCCTTAGCTTTCCGGCATGATGCTCGCCCTACGTGCAAAGCTGGTTTGCACATGGAGGCGGAGGGCAGGCTGCCGCGGCGGCCTGATTTCAGGGGGCATACATGGCGTGCATCGATATTGATTCACTGTCGCAGTTCGAATGCGACGCGAAGCAGGGGCGGGCCGACGCGCTCTACAATCTCGGATTGGCATACTCGACGGGTCAGGGTGTCGATGTCGATTACATCGCGGCCCACAAATGGTTCAATCTCGCTGCAATGAAGGGGAGCGAGGTCGCAAAAACCTGGCGCGCCCAAATCTCACGGGAGATGAACTCGAACCAGATCGCGGAAGCCCAGCGGCTTGCCCGCGAATGGCTTTCATTCATTCGATGAGCCGGGCGTGTCCGCCGCCGGCTTGAATGTCGGCGTTACCGTCGATGCGGGGGCGGTGGGAACGGTTGCACCGGGTTCCACCGTATTCGCCGAGGGCCCAGACGGGCTCGGTGCGCCGCGGGCGGGTTGAGGCTTTGGTTCCGGAAGGGTCGTGGTCGCGTCCGGCGGTGCATAGCGCAAGAGAGAAATCCGCGGAGCCATAGGCCGATAGAGGTCCGCAAGAATGCGCAGCGGCTCGTCGCGGCCGGCAAGGCGATTGCGGTAGACCTGCATGTTTTCGAGCACACGCTGCACATAATTTCGGGTCTCGCTGAAGGGGATTTGTTCGATCCAGTCGACGGGGTCAATGCGCGCGTCTCGAGGATCTCCAAACGTCGCAACCCATTTCCGTACGTTTCCGCGGCCTGCATTGTACGACGCGGCGGCGAGCACATAGGACCCGCCCCACTCCGATAGGTCGTCGGCCAGTTCCGTCATTCCGAGTTCGATGTTGTAGGCGGCGTCCGTGGTCAGGCTGGATAAATTGTAGCTCAGGCCCGCCCGCCCGGCATCCCGCCGCGCCGAATCCGGCATCAGCTGCATGATTCCTCGTGCGCCCGCGCCGCTCACCGAATTGGGATCGAACTCAGTTTCCTGCCGGATAATCGCGAGTACGAATGCCGTCTCGGGCACATCGCCCGGGCCCGAATAACGCGGAACGGCAATCACCGGATGCGAATAGTCGGGCAGGCGGACACCATTGTAGCTCGCCTCTTTCGCGACGCGGACCGCAATATCCCGATACCCCATGCGCGTGAGATCTTCCGCCAGCAGCTTCACATGAGCGGCGTCCGGCCGCACATCAACATCCTGCAGCGCGAATTCCCGCAGCGCGCTTTCGAGACCGAGGTCGCCGAGCACGTGGACCGCTCGGGTCAAATCCTCGCGTTCGTAGGCTGCGCGTTCGCCACTTGCGTCTACGGCGGTCGCGGAAATATGGAGCGAGGGATCAGGTGTGATTTTCGCCAGCGCCAACTGGCCGTAAAATGTACCCGGATCTTCGCCGGCTGCACGATATTGCTGCCATGCAGCACCGGCATCGCCCGCAGCTTCGTGAGCGCGCGCGATCCAGTAATGCGCGCGCGCGCGGCTGATCGGATGCGATGAGGTGCGCGCCAGGTTTTCAAAATGGGAAAGCGCGATCCTCGGTTGGTTTAGTTCGCGCAATGCAATCCAGCCGGCCAGAAACTCCGCTTCCGCGTATTCGCCCGAATCGGCCGGAAGACCGGCGTTTGCGGCCAGCCAGTACGCGTCGCGGTTGAGTCCAAGCTGCAGGGCTGCGCGCACATCGATATTGAGTTCCGCCCACCAGCGGCCGGGATTGAGCTTCGCGAGTTCGCGTGTCGGCGCGCGCGCCAATAGAGCCGCAATGGGGGCGATGTCGTTTCGTTGCCGGAGTGCGCGTGCTTCGTCGAAGACGAGACCAGGGTCGCTTCGCACCGCCGCCGGAAGATTGGCGGCCTCCTGCTCGCCGCGCACGGGATCGCTGCGCAAGAGCAGGCGCGTGGTCGCCAACCGCTGGACATCGACGGTCACGCGCGCAATCTCGCGCCGCGCTTCCGTCAATTGGTCGCGAGCGAAGAGTCTGTCGAGGCGCGCACGATCCACTTCTGGCGTCAGCAGGTCGCCATGGCGGGACAGAACGTAGAGTTCCTGATCCGGGTCGAAATCATCTTCGGCCCATGCCTGCCGGATCAATTCCCGCCCACGCGTTGGAAATCCCGTGGCCATCAACGCTTCCCCGAGACGAACCTTGCCTGGTCCGGTCTGGGGCGCGCGATCGCCGAACCAGGCGATCACCGTATGCGGATCCATTGTGGGAAGAATTGCTTCTTCGGCGCGCGCCAGCAATTTGTTGCGGGCTGGCCAGCCGGGATTGTCCCTGAGGAACTGCCCAATATGTTCGAACGTCGCGCCGCCGTTCTTGTCCAGCAAGTACGACCATTCGATGATTCGACGAGCTGCCGGATCGCGGCCCTGGTCTGCNNCCCGTATCGCCGCGTCTACCGCGCGGCTGTAGATCTGGTGATCGGAGGCGCTCAGAAAGCCGATCAGGGCTGTTCTTCGCTCACCGCCAAAGATGGTCGCGCCCGAAGGTCTCTGATCCGAATCCGACAGAGGTTGCATCATCACGACGCCGCCCTGCCGGATCAAACCCGGCCGCAGGTCGGAACCTGCGGCGGCTCCGGACGCGGGCGCAGTCGTTTGTGCTTCCGCAAGGGCAGCAATCATCGCGATCGCTGACGATGCGAGCAGGGCAGCCAACTTCTTTTTCATTGCTCGCGAAGCCGCCGGATTTTCCATTGAATCGGAACCATGTTAGAATAGCGGAGCGTCCCTTGATTTGCCAGCAGTCCCGCCTTGCCGCAGTGGCGGAGTGGGCGTTATTTTGCCGCAACACTGCGTGGGATTCGTAATGCGTGATGCGCGCGAACGCCTGAGGGGCTCGATGCCTGCTCTGATTACACCGTTTCGCGACGGTTGCGTGGATGAATCTGCACTTCGCCGCCTCGTCGCCTGGCACATCGCCGAGGGATCGCACGGCCTTGTGCCGGCCGGCACGACCGGCGAGTCCGCGACTTTGAGCCATGAGGAGCACGGACGCGTCGTGGAGATCTGCGTAGAGGAGGCGAGCGGTCGGATTCCCGTGATTGCCGGAGCCGGCTCCAATTCGACAAACGAAGCGATCGCTTTGACGCGCCACGCCCGGGCCGTGGGCGCGGACGCCGTGCTGTCGGTGGCGCCCTACTACAACAAGCCGTCACAGGAAGGTCTTTACCGCCATTTTGCCGCGATTGCCGAAGTGGTCGATATACCCATCGTCGTTTACAACATTCCGGGCCGCAGCGTCGTCGAGATTTCCGTTGAGACGATGGAACGCCTTTCCCGAGTCGCGAACATCGTCGGCGTGAAGGACGCAACCGCCAATCTTGCCCGCCCGAGCCGCGAGCGCCATGCCTGTGAAAAATCGTTTCGTCTGCTGTCGGGCGAAGATGCGACCGCCCTGGGCTACATGGCCCATGGCGGGCATGGCTGCATATCGGTTACGGCAAACGTCGCGCCGAGACTCTGTTCCGCGTTTCAGGAGGCCTGCCTGCGTGGAGATTTCGGGGCAGCGCTTGCGATGCAAGATCAGTTGATGCCCCTGCACGATGCCATGTTCTGCGAGCCGAGCCCCGCGCCCGTGAAATATGCCGTTTCTCTTCTTGGCTTCTGCAGCGATGCGGTCCGCTTGCCGATCGTAGAGGCAAGCGACACCGCTCGCGCTCGTGTCCGTGAGGCGATGGAAGCCGCTTGCATCGCTTGCGGCACCGACGCGTGACGAGCTGACCCGTGGCACGCAAGAAAGAAGAACCCGAGCGGCGCGTCGTCGCCGACAATCGAAAGGCCCGTCACGCCTATGCGATCGAGTCGACTCTCGAGACCGGCCTGGCACTTATGGGTTCGGAGGTGAAGGCACTTCGCAGTGGAAGGGCCACCATCGCGGAATCCTATGCCCAGGCGAAGGATGGCGAGATATTCCTGATCAATTCCTACATTCCGGAATACGCGATGGCGAACCGCTTCAATCATGAGCCGCGCCGCCCGCGCAAGGTTCTGGTGCACAAAAAGGAGGGTCGCAGGCTCGCTGCCGCCGTTCAGCGCGAGGGTATGACGCTCATTCCCCTGCGGGTGTATTTCAACGTCAAGGGTGTAGCAAAGCTGGAGCTCGGGGTTGCACGCGGAAAGAAGCTCCATGACAAACGTGAGACTGAAAAGGCGCGAGACTGGGCGCGCGCAAAGGCGCGGCTCCTGCGGGCGAAGGGCTAGGCAGAGGCCGCCTTCGACTACGAAGCCAATTTGCGTCTGGTTCCTCTGTTGCTTTCAGCGGGCTCGCCATCGAGAGACGAAGGCACCGCCTCCGGCGAGCGCGCCGCCCGAGAATTCCGAACCGGAGTTTGCACTTTCTGACGAGTTCGACCTTGTGGTCCCGGATTTCGAGAGTTCCGATCAACGGCGGTAAAACGGTGCGCGTCTATACGGCTTGTCTTACACAGCAAGGGCAGTTTTTTGCGCAATTGGTCTACGAAAGCGGATCATTCACCCGTGAAAACTTCTCGCAGCCTGAAAATCCGCAAGAGGTAAATTTCGATTTGAATGTCGAACATTCCACTCCGATGGTTGAGTATGCTGTCACGGATGATATTTTGAATTGAAACGCGATTCATTCTTACTGCTTTCTCGTGGCTTGCCCTTCGACAGGCCCAATGCCAAGAATTATCCTTGCTTCCTCATGCGGAAGTGTTGGGGCATGAGCTTGTCGACGCATGGGCTGTCGAAGCACACTTTTGTTGTCCCTGAACAAGTCTGGGATAGGGAAGAAGACTCATGGTGACTCCGTCGAATCGTGAGCTTGACGGCGCACGTCCGTGAGGCATGCGGTGATCGTGTTTGCGTTCCTAGGGATGGCAGTTCTTTCATCCATTCCGGGAGGGAACGCGCAGCCGGCGCATCAGGAAGCCCGTACGCCACTGCTGTCTGAGGAGGAACAAGCTCAACTGAAGGATGCCGCCGCGACCCTCCATGAAGCGGACCGCGCCTATCTGGCCGGAGACTACGTTACGGCGGAATTGAAGGCGAAATCATGTTATGAAATGCGGCGCCGAATTCTGGGACCGTTGGATCTCCTCACGCTGTTAGCGCAGAACGATTTCGCGGCGGCGATCAGCAAGCTGGGACATTACGTAACGGCCGAGTCGCTCTACCGTGACATCTACGACGAACAAACGCGAAGGTTTGGCGCCGTGAATCCGATGTCCCTTGCCACGCTGAACAACCTTGCGGCAGTCGTCATATCCGAGGGCCGATACGCGGAAGGCGAAAAGCTCGCCCGCCGAGTCCATGACGACAGCGTCCGTGTCCTCGGCCCGGACGATTCTCACACGCTCAAGGCACTGGACAATCTCAGCGCCGCCATCTTGCAGCAAGGCCGGTTCCAAGAAGCGGAATCTCTGCTGCGCGTGCTCTACGCCAAGCGGCAGAGCATCGAGGGCCCGGACAGTGCGCCAACCTTGACGGCGCTGCACAACCTTGCGCGCGCCATCGACGCGCAGGGGCGTCATGCCGAAGCGGAAAAACTTGGCGAGGAGATGAATGACAGGCGTAGTGCGGTCATCGGAGCCGACCATCCCGATACGATTTCCAGTCTCGGCGACGAGGCAATTGCTATGGAAGGTCAGCACCGCTACGCGGAAGCCGAACGGCTGCTGCGCCGGGTAGCGGCGGCAAGTATCCGGCGGCTCGGAGCCGATCATCCGCACACGTTGCGCACCTTTTCCGCTCTGGCGCATGTGCTTCATTCGGCTGGCCGCTATGGTGAAGCGGCGGCGGTCTATCGTCACGCATGTCCTGGCCTTTCCCGTCGTGCATCGTCGGTCGCAGAGAGTTCGGCGCCCGGCGTGCAGGCTGTAGCGGCCGACTGCTTCCGCGAGCTGGCGGTTGATTTGTGGGATTTGCAGACGCACGGAGCAGGCGCTTCAAGCGGCAACGCTGGTTTGGCGGAGATCAGCGATGCGGTGCTCGGCGTGGAGAGCACAGGTGCGCCCCTTTCCGTCGGGATCGGCTTGGAAGCCTTCGAAGCATCGCAACGCGCCAATCAATCCGAAGCAGCCTCGGCATTGTCGCGGAGCGCAGCGCTTGCAATAGCGTCTTCGTCCGGGGTGGGCCCGCTCGCGACGCGATATGAACAATCGCTGGACGAGCGGCAAACGTTACAAAGGCAGTTTGCCGAATCGCCATCCGGCGACGATCGCGCCGGGCTCGCTAAACGGCAAAATCTACTAGCCCGTATCCACAGCCTCGACACCACCATCGACGAAATTGGCGAAAACCTTCGCCGCCAAGCACCATCGTACTGGAATTACCGTTCTCCGGAATCCGTGAGCCTTGCATCGCTGCAATCGGGGATATTGCACGAGGACGAGGCTCTGCTCGTGTGGGTTTGCACCCCGGACGCAAGCTCAGGGCTTGTGTTCGCGGTCAGCAGGGAAAAATTCGGCTGGTCACAAATGGGTCTCGGCGGCAATGAAATCGCGTCTCGTGTACGTGAATTGCGCGCCGACATCGAAAACAGGGAATCGCGCGGTTCGGCATTCGCCGGATTCAGCCGCGAAACAGCACACGAACTTTATTTGGCCCTCTTCGGCGCCCCCACCATTCGGGAAGTAATTGCGGATAAGCGCACGCTTCTTGTCGTCCCCTCCGGCACTCTTGCGAGCATTCCGCCGTCCCTCCTCGTCGTGTCCGGGCCGGAAGGCGGCGCCGCGGGGGATTCCGACCCACAATTGCTGCGGCGCACGCATTGGCTCATCAAGGACAAATCGATTGCGATCCTGCCCGGCGTGGTGGCTCTGGCTGGGCTTCGGCAATGGAACCCGCGCGCCGCACGCGGTGGCGATCCGCTGCTCGCATTCGCGGATCCGGACTTTGGCCGCCAACGAGAACAGTTCCCCACGTCCGCCGGGAAATGGCTTGCGTCACTTGAGCCTTTGCGCGAAACGCGCGCAGAGGCCGAGGACCTGCGGGCGATTTTGCACGCTCCCGGGGGCAGCGTGCTGCTTGGCAGGCGTGCCTCGAAATCAGAACTCGACCTTCGCGAGCGCGACGGATCGCTCGCGCGCGTCCGGGTATTGCTTTTCGCAACACACGGATTTTCAGCTGGTGAAGTGCCTGGCGTTTCCGAGCCAGCGCTTGCGCTGGCCGGCCCGATCTCCGGCTCCGGTGAATCCGATGACGGATTGCTCAGGGCGTCTGAAGTCGCAACACTCAGACTCAATGCGGATTGGGTCGTGCTTTCCGCCTGCAACACCGCGGGCGCCGATCAACTTGGCACGCAGAGTCTTTCGGGCCTCGCGCGCGCATTCTTCTACGCGGGCGCCCGTTCGCTACTGGTGTCGCATTGGCGGGTGCGCGATGACGCCGCGATGCGGCTGGTGACCGGAACGTTCGTCGAGCGTCAGCAAAACCCGGCTCTCAACAAGGCGCAGGCGCTACGCGAAGCGATGTTGAAATTGATGGACGACAAGTCACTGGACGGCGGGCAGGCGACCTACGCGGATCCTTCAGCTTGGGCGCCTTTTGTCCTCGTCGGAGACGACGATTGACTTCAGCGCGTTTTGCCGCGATGGACGAATCGAAAGGCTGACGGAGAATACCGATCAGGCCGTCAGCACCCTTCCACTGCCGGTCATTTCGGGCGAGGTCTCACCATACATGAAAGTCGTCAATCGACGCGGCGCTGGACAGGATGATACTGACGGCATCGGTGCCTGCGTTCCGCGTAAATTCGGTTGGCGTATTGGGAACAGTAAGTTCATCCCGCGTGCTGAAATAGTGGTGGTAGGAAAGTGAAATGCGGAATTGATCCGGAATTACGAGATAACTCGCCGACAGAGATACGTAAGGTATGCTAGCGACATGAAGCGATTCGGTCGTGGAATTGAGAAACTCGGGCCGGCCGTATGAAAATTGGTATCCCGCTGCCAGTCCGGCAGACCATCGGTCGCCAAGTGCGGCCTGTGATTGCAGCACTGCATTGTATCGCCAGTCAGAGCCCAACTTGACTGTTCCCTCGTTCCCCGGAAGGGAAATCGACGAGGACTGTCCCCTGTAAGTCGCATCGAACACACCGGCGATCGCATAGATGCCTTGTTCCCTGATGACGGTTCCTCCAAGGTCAACCACGTCCTGTGCGTTCTTGACGATGGCTGGCGAGTAGCTTGCGCGAATGAACGCCGTTAGCGGCGCGTCCGCCTGATCGGCAACGCGATAGAGTCCGAGGAAGGTTGGATCGCTCCAATGGGAGGATGTGGCGGGCCCGCTCTCCGGGTCTTGCTTGAAAGTCTCGAAGATACCCGAAATTTCGGCTCCCACCGCAAGATCGTCCGTTATGCCATACTCGAATAGCGTGGTTGCCTGTTGCAACGTAGTTTGACTGCTGCTCGGCCCGTTCACGCCGCCCGACGTATTGGCGCTGCTCGTCTCGTATTCGTATATTGCTTCCGACAGCAGAGCTCCCTGCTGTGTCAAATACGCATAATAAAAGGTGGCACCCGCAAATTGGCCGCTCGCCAGATCGGATGCATCGGCAAGAATGATTTCCGTTTCGGGAAACCCTGCTGCAGTTGCTTCCGTGACTGTCGCTTCGAATTGCCGATGACAAATCTCATCGCGCATCCTCTGCGCTTCGGGATTGTCCGTGGGAATTGAAAGCAGGCGAAGATAGGCTTCATAGTCGAACGCCGATCCTTGAGCGAGAAGCGCGCTGGATTGCGCCAATATGTCGCCCTCTGCAACAGACGATGCTGGAGCCGCTGGAATGCCGGAAGGCTGCACGACCGTGAACCGGCCATTTGCGCGAGCGCCAATGCCGTCGCTGACAGTGAGGCCGTAGCTGCCCGTCCGCAGATCCGCGAATTGCGGATTCTTCGTCAAATCGGTTTGATCGAGATTGTCTTGCTGCAGAACCGGCTCGGCATTCATGTCCTGAAGCGTCACGCGATACGGCGGATTCCCGCCCGCCCAGCAGAGTCCGAACACGCGCCTGCCAGCACCCACGAGGGAGATTCCGTCGTCCAAACCCTCGATAGGCAATTGCAATGGTCCCCCACGCGCGCTCGGAAACGGGATTGCGCGGACACTGGTGGGTTTGGGTGGCTGTTTAGTAGCAGGCTTGTTCACGGGCGCGTTCGCTGGAGCGGACGCCGACTGGGCGTCGACGTTGGCCGGGCAGGCGACGCCAATGAACAACATGCCAGCGACGGCGCATTTGTGCCATGCAGCTTGAAGATTCATGCAACACCCCCCTCAGCGCGCAAGGCCGCGAAGTTCAACCAGCCGCCACCGCCTCAGTTGATGGTGCCCGTAGTGGTAAGGATCGTCGAGTTGCCGCGATTAAAGGTGACCAGAACGATGCCCGCCAGCAATCCGGCCGCGCCAACTCCGAGCAAGATGTCCGTAGACAGGGATCTAGCCTCATTTGCACCCGCGGCGCCGCCCGGCGTCAATTCGGGGTTGGGAGCTATTTGCGGCGCACCAGCGCCAGTTGAAGTTACGCCTCCCGACGCGGTGGCCCCACCCGATGGTTCCGAGCCGCCTTCACTTTGCGCCATTGCCTGAGGCGAATTCGCAACCAACATGGCCGCCGCAACCAGCGGCGCCATCCATTTCCCGTTCATGATATTCCCCCTTCGAAGCGCCATCAGCGCCCACTCTTGTAATCACAATAGCACGCCGTCGCTCATCGCCATAGCCGCTTGTGCCCATCGAGCGGCCAGAACGATCGATCCCCCCGGCGGGGATTAATTTGGGTGCGCTTGCGTGTCATTTCACGCCTTCGAGAATGGCATCGATTCGGATTTGAGCGCATTTATTCGGAGTGTGGCGTTCCCAGATTTTGGTTCTCACCGCGTGAAAGAGGTCGAATTTCGGTGTCACTCCGCGCAGCATGCGGCTTTCACCCGGGCTCCGTCTGTGCTTAGCTGATCATGCAGCGCGGAGGGGCTCCTATTTTGCGCATGCGAACTCATTCTGTGGCGCTTCTGGCGCTCTCGTCTATTGCGCACTCGAGCGAATGTCGGGGGGATAGCCGTTGAACAAGCGGCTGCGGATTTTTCTTTCGTCACCCGGCGACGTAAGATCCGCACGCGAAATAGCCGCGCTGACGATAGAACGGCTGGCGCAAGATTATGGGCGTTTTTTTGTAGTTGAGCCCTATCTCTGGGAATATGAGGCGATGCTTGCCTCGGGTCACTTTCAGGACTCGATTGAGCCGCCAAGCGCATTCGACATCGTGGTGTTGATCCTGTGGTCGAGGCTCGGCACGCCTCTGCCAGAGCGGACAGCTCTTCGTGAATACCGCGGCATCGACGGTCGAACCCCCGTCACTGGAACCGAGTGGGAATACGAGGAAGCTCTGAAGGCCACTCAGGAGGTTGGGACGCCGGATCTTCTGGTGTATCGCAGCCGCGAAGACGCTCGCGTGAAAAGCTGGGACATCGAGAGCCGCCAGCGGGATATCGACCAGCTGGCGGCGCTGGATCGCTTCTGGGCCAGGCATTTCGCCAACCAGGGCACATTCCTCGGCGCCTACACGGAGTTCGCGAGCAATACCGAATTCGCCGCTGCTTTTGAGAACCACCTTCGCGGTCTGATCGCAAAACGTATCACTTCTCTTGCGCAAGGCGGCATGGACGCAGGCGCAAATGTCTGGATGCAGGCACCGTTTCGTGGGCTGGAATCGTACGATTTCGAGCACGCGCCGATCTTCTTCGGTCAGGACGAAGCTCTGACTAAGGCGATGGTCCAGCTTGCCGCGAGCGCCGAGAGGGGAGTGGCATTCCTGCTCGTGATGGGAGCCAGCGGCTCCGGAAAATCGTCGCTAGTGAAAGCCGGCATTTTGCCGAAACTCTTCGTGCTCAGGCGCATTCCGGGAGCAGCTTTCGTGCGGCGCGTCGTTTTCCGGCCCAGCGATGCGCAAGACGGCGAAGATCTCTTCGACGCGCTGGCACGCAGACTCGTGACTCAGGTTTCCCCGCAGGAGGGCGTGTCCGAACTCCTCGGGTCAGGTCAGACGCTTTCAAGCCTCGCTGCGCATTTGCGCAATGCATCAGAGGCGCCGGCCTATCCCGTTGCGACCGCGCTGGGCCGGATCGCGGACGAGGCTCGGCAAAACGGTGTCATGCTGCGTCACGAAACTGCCAGGCTGGTCCTCGTGGTCGATCAGCTCGAAGAGCTGTTCACGATCGAGACGTTCGCTCCCGAGCAGAGGCGGCGATTCGTAAGTTTGCTCGCCAATCTTGCGCGCTCCGGGCATGTGTGGGTGGTCGCCACCATGCGGTCCGACTTCTGGCATCGTGCAAGCGAGGTGCCCGAACTCGTACAGCAGGCCGAAGGTGGCGGGAGGCTCGACCTCGTTCCGCGTCGATAGCCCAGATCGGACAGATGATCCGCCGTCCGGCCGAAGCTGCCGGCATCTCCTTCGAAATTCCGGAGAAAACCGAAGGGGATGATGGGTGCAAGGCGGGCGTTCCGCTGAACGAAGCCATCCTTGAGGAAATCGGCCGCGATCCGGGCACGCTGCCGCTTCTTTCCTATCTGCTCGACCAGCTCTACCGCAGCGACGTGCTGGAGGGATCTGGCTCGACACTCACATACAAAACCTACAAACGGCTGGGCGGTCTCAAAGGCGCCATCGCTGCACGGGCCGAAGCCATCCTGACCTCGCAGGCGCCGGAAGTCCGCCTGGCGCTCAGGCGGCTCCTGTTTTCGTTGGTGCAGATCAGCGTCATCGAATCCGGCACGCAGCAGATCACGGCGCGCCGCGCGCCGCTGTCCGGTTTTCCCAAAGGCTCACCCGCGCGACGCCTGCTCGAGGCATTTCTTGATCCGTCGGCAAGACTCATTATCGCCGAAGCGGGCGCTCAGGAAGAGCCCACGACTCGTGTGGCTCATGAAGCGTTGCTGACCGAATGGGGGCTCGCGCGCGAGCTTCTTTGTGAAATTGCAGGAGAGCTGAAGACGCGCCGGATGGTCGAAGAACGTTTCACGCGATGGAACGAGGTCTCCGGCGCGGCGCGGGGCGCGCGCAAACTCCTGGCAACTTTGCCTCTCTCCTCCGGAGCGGGTCTCCTCGTCGCATCGGATCTCGAAGACGCGAAACGGCTATTGCGGAATCACCGCGAAAATTTGCCGGATGCGCTGGTCGACTATGTAGACAGGTCGCATGCCACCGCGCGACGCAAGCGCCGGTTGGCGATCGGCGCATTTATAACGCTTGTCGTCGTGCTTTCGGTTCTCACGTTGAGCGCGATCGTCGAGGCGATCTCGGCGCGCCACTACTCGCAGCTGATGGAAAATGCGCTGAGAACGGATCACGGTCTGGTCATCCGTGCCGAGGCGTCCGGCGACGCTTTCATGACCGGCAAGATGACGGATTCACGGGACGTGGCGATCGCGATTTACCGAATCCGTCTGGAGCTGTCCGAACAGCTGGCGAAGTTCGATCCAAACAACCTCGACTGGAAGCACGACATAGCGGGTGGCAACGCGAGGATCGGTTTCGTGCTCGAACAGCAGAGTCATGTCCGCGACGCGCTCCCGTATTTCCAAGCTTCGCTGGCAATCTCGCAGCAGTTGGTTGCAGCAGAGCCGGCGGACCCGGCCTGGCAAAGAGATTTGAACGCCGCAAAAAAGCTTCTCATCGATGCAGGTAAACAACTCGCCGCCGAACGTGAAAAACCGACTGCGTCCCGGCCGTGAGGTGTTTAAAGGATATCGGCCTACATGACGCAATTTAACAATATTTAAAAATGCCAGTGGACCTCGCGACGCGCTGTGCTGGCTAGGCAGAGGCCGCCTGCCTATTGAGCCTCCTATCGAGCCGCCGCGACCTTCGCGGCGGCAACCGCGTCGTCGAACATTTTTGGCGTGAGAACTCCCGTGTTCGTGTTGTAACGCGAGCAATGGTAGCTCGCGACGAGGGTCAACGTCCCGTTCACATACTGGCCTCCATGTGCGAAGGGATGCTCGCGCAAGGGAATATCGAGTGCCCGAAGCACGCTCTCATGCGCAATGCGTCCGAGCGTCAGCACCGCTCGCAGATTGGGCATCGCGGTGAGTTGCGCGAGCAGAAATTGCCGACAGGTTCTGATTTCCGCGGGCAGCGGCTTGTTGTCGGGAGGTACGCACCGCACGGCATTGGTGAGCGCACAATCGACGAGCTCAAACCCATCATCCGCACGCGCGGCGTATGCGCCGCGCACCAACCCGAAGTGGAGCAGAGACGAGTAAAGTAGTTCGCCTGCGTAGTCTCCGGTAAACGGCCGGCCGGTGCGATTGGCGCCGTGAAGGCCGGGGGCCAGGCCGACAATCAGAAGCCGGCCATTCGAATCGCCGAAGGTCGGTACGGGATCGTTGAAATAGCCCGAATGCGCCGCCCGGTTCGCATTGCGGAATATTGCGAGGCGCGGACAAAGTGGACAGTCGCGCGGTGGCTCGCAGGCTCTTGCAACCGTCGACATGACGTCCGGGCGGTGCGGCGATGGAATCAGCCAGTTTGTGCGAGCTGAGCGACCTGTTGCTGAACCGATTGGCCGGCGCGTGGGCCGCCTTCGCGCATGATCAGCGGCTTCAGCTCCTCGAGCTCGATGAAATTGTCGGCCTGGCGCCGCAACTCGTCGGCGATCATGGGCGGCTGCGACCGGATCGTGGACACGACGCTGACGCGGCGCCCTTTTTTTTGTGCGGCCTCGACGAGGCGGCGAAAATCGCCGTCGCCGGAAAAGATCACGATGTGATCCACGGTCTCCGCCAATTCCATCACGTCGATGGCGAGCTCGATATCCATGTTGCCCTTTACGCGCCGCCGGCCCTGGCTGTCCGTAAATTCCTTGAGGGGTTTGGTGACGACCGAGAAACCATTGTAGTCGAGCCAATCGACGAGCGGGCGCAACGGCGAGAATTCCTGGTCTTCCGCGACGGCCGTGTAATAAAAGGCCCGCACGAGCACGCCCTTGCGGGCGAACAACTCGAGCAGGCGCTTGTAGTCGATGTCAAAGGCGAGACCTTTTGCGGCACCGTAGAGATTGGCACCGTCAATAAATAATGCGAGTTTTTCCTGGGGGTAGAACAACATCCCAATTTCTCCTGTTGCCAATGAGCCAAGTTACAATCAATCAGCCCCCGGAACTGTTCTATGATATTCGGGAGCCGGTGCAAGTGCTCAACCTCGAATTCAAATGATTTTGATAGCGCTCGGTGCCAATCTCCTATCGCCCGCCGGCCCCCCTCGCGCAACTCTGGAGGAGGCGCTGCTGGAATTGCAGCGCAGGAACATTTCCGTTCTCGCGACGTCGAATTTCTATGAAAGCCGCGCCTGGCCGGATCCTCGCGATCCCTCCTTCATCAATGCAGTCGCGCAGATTGAGGCGAAACGAACCCCGCAGGAACTCCTGGCTCTTATGCGGGAGATCGAAATCATGTTCGGCCGGACGATCACACGGCGAAACGCACCGCGAACGCTTGACCTCGATCTTCTGGACTACAATGGGTTGGTCGAGGTGGGGCCGCCGATATTGCCGCATCCCCGTCTTCAGGAGCGCGCCTTCGTTCTCGTGCCGTTATTGGATGTCGCACCGCACTGGCGCCACCCTGTCTCGGGACTCAGCGTGAGCACGCTCATCGCTGCCTTGCCCCCCGAAGCGGCGGCGCTTACGAAGCTGGCCTGACTTGCCGACTGGATACGCGATGGATTGGCACACGCTCGCGCCCTACCTGGTGCCATTGCTGGTAGCGGCAATCGTCTTGCGTCGTGTCATGCGGGTTCAAAAGCCGCGCACCATTCGGGTCGAACGGCTGTGGATTTTTCCGGCGCTTCTTCTGGCGGCGACCATGTTGTCGCTGGAACGGGAAAAGTTTCCCGGCATTTGGATTCTTGCGCTGTTCCTGGCCTCGGCCGGTTTGGGCGCTGCGATTGGCTGGTTCCGCGTCCACACGCTCGAATTCAGCCTGGACGCGGAGAGCGGTGCTGTTTCCGCGCGCGCCACGCGCCTCGGTGCGCTGCTGATATTCGGTCTGATTGCATTGCGGTACGGAGCCGAGCTTGCACTCAAGAAGCTTGGATTGAACGCCGGCGCGAACCTCGTTCACGCGTCTGACGCCATGCTCATCTTTTCGACTTCGATGTTTGTGGCGCGAGGCGTCCACACCTGGATCCGTGCGCGCGCTCTTCTGGACGTTAATAGGTTGTCCGTAGCCAGGAGCGCCTCGGGACTCGAGGAACGCGGCGGATAACCCCCGAACCAGAGCTTGCGCGACCGCGGCGCCTTCTATATTTTAGTTGGCTCGCTGAAAGCCCCGAACTCTGCCAAAGGAGCCGAAATGGCCCGCGTTACCGTTGAGGATTGTGTCGACAAGGTCCCCAATCGCTTCGATCTGGTGCTCTATTCGGCCTATCGCGCGCGGCAGCTTTCGGGTGGTGCGGACCCTCTGGTCGATCGCGACCGGGACAAGAATCCGGTTGTGGCGCTGAGGGAAATCGCGGCCAAGTCGCTCAAGCCCGATGAAGTGAGGGATGAGTATATAAGGAGTCTCCAGAAGCACGCGGAAGTCGATGAACCTGAGGGGACGTCCGGCGACGAGGATTCAGGCCGCGAAGATACCCAGTACCGTCAGGTTACGGAGGAAGAGCTCCTGCGAGCCTTGACGACCGAGGCTCAGAGGCGGGCAGAGCCGCAGCCCGAGGAGCCGGCTGACTACGAGGAATAGCGCTTCGAACCCACTGGCGCCCTGCAGCGTGGCCCCGCAGGCCATTTTTCGCATCTCGCCCTTTGTGCGCTCGATTCCTATATCATGGGTTGAATGAGCGCTTCTTCCGGCACTTCCGTCGCTGACGGACTGAAATCGGCTGCGCCTCCTCCAGCGCCCGCAGCGGCGCCGCAGGACGGCCACCGCAGGCTGATGCGGCAGGCCGAACTGGTGGAGCGCGTCAAGGCGTACGATCCAGAGGCAGATGAAGCGCTGCTCAACAAGGCTTACGCCTATGCCATGACGGCACATGGCGAGCAATTCCGTGCTTCTGGCGATCCCTACTTCGCACACCCGCTGGAGGTGGCGGCTATCCTGACCGAGCTCAAGCTCGACGTGCCCACCATCGTGACCGCCCTCCTGCATGACACCATCGAAGACACTCACGTTACCTATGAGGATGTGAAGCGCCAGTTCGGCAAGGACATTGCCGAACTCGTCGATGGGGTAACCAAACTTTCCAAACTGGAATCATTCTCCGAACGCACCCGGCAGGCTGAGAATTTCCGCAAGCTGATGCTGGCGATGTCGAACGACATCCGGGTGCTGCTCGTCAAGCTTGCCGACCGCCTGCACAACATGCGGACGCTCCATCATATCCAGGACGTGGAAAAGCGCCGCCGCATCGCCCAGGAGACATTGGATATCTACGCTCCCCTGGCGGGCCGCATCGGAATGCAGAATTTGCGCGAGGAAGTCGAGGATTTGGCTTTTGCGGAGCTCAATCCGGAAGCCCGCAGCTCGATCGTGACGCGGCTTGCGCGTCTCGACGCACAATCAGGAGAGCGCATCGGACGGATTGCCAACCAGCTGAGGCGCGGTCTGGCGCGTCATGGCGTCGATGCGGTCATTCATGGACGCGCGAAACGTCCTTATTCCATATGGCGCAAGCTCAAGGACAAGCAACTCAATTTCGAGGCGCTGTCGGACATCTTCGGCTTCCGGGTCATCGTCCGAACCGAGGAAGACTGCTATCGCGCACTCGGCGTGCTGCACACGAACTGGCATATGATACCCGAGCGCTTCAAGGATTTCGTTTCGAATCCCAAGGTCAACGGGTATCGGTCAATTCACACCACGGTTATCGGTCCCGAGCAGCAGCGGGTCGAAGTGCAAATCCGCACCGAAAAAATGCATGACGTGGCCGAGCGTGGTGTTGCCGCGCATTGGCGCTATCGCGAGCACGTCGAGGAACAGGATACGGCGGCCGCCAATGCCTACAAATGGCTGCGCGACATGGTGGAACTTCTCGAAAAGGGCGATTCGCCGGAAGAATTTCTCGAACATTCGCGCCTGCACATGTACCAGGATCAGGTATTCTGTTTCACGCCAAAGGGTGATCTGATCTCGCTGCCGCGCGGCGCCACGCCGATCGACTTTGCCTATGCGGTGCACACCGATCTGGGACACTCGACGGTCGGCGCGAAAGTGAATGGCGCGCACGTGCCGCTCCACACCCCTCTCCAGAATGGCGACCAGGTCGAAATCATTCGCACCAAGGAACAGACGCCTTCGCCTCTGTGGGAACAATTTGTGGTCACCGGGCGCGCGCGTGCTGAAATCCGCCGATTTCTCCGCCATGCCAGGCGTGACGAACATGCAAGCCTCGGGCGGAAGATTCTGGAGAAGGCGTTTGCGGACGAGAATGTCGAGCTGACACGCAAGGCCATCGACGAAGTTGCGAAGAAGCTTCGCCTCCCGCGCTCCGATGACGTCTATGCCCAGGTCGGCCGTGGCGCCCTTCGCGCAGACGATGTGCTGCATGCCGTGTTCCCCGAGATCCGGCGCAACCCGGCGCGCGCCAAACGGACGGCAACGCGCGACCGGAAGGCCATTTCGATCAAAGGATTGACGGAAGGCATCTCCTATCGGCTTGGCGAATGCTGCCATCCTCTGCCCGGAGATCGCATTGTGGGGTTGATGATTCCCGGAGAAGGCGCCGTCATCCACACGATCGATTGCGGAGAACTGGAACAGGCGCAAACGAGCATGAACGACTGGCTGGACGTGCGCTGGGACGTCCATTCCGCTGAGTCAGGAAATTTCGTCGCCCGCGTGCGTGTTCGAGTGAAGAATTCTCCCGGTTCCCTTGCGGTTCTCGCGAGCGTGATAGGTAGCAACGGCGGCAACATCTTCAATCTGAAAGTTGCCAGCCGCAATCCGCTGTTTTTCGAATTCCTGATCGATATCGAGGTCCGCGACGTCGCGCATCTACAGAACATACTCGGCGCTCTGCGGGTAAATGCCGCTGTCGAGTCGGTGGATCGGGTGCGCGGGCCGCAAGAAAGCGCTGTGGCATGAGCCGTCTCCGTCTGGGCGTCAACATCGATCACGTAGCCACCATCCGCAATGCGCGCGGCGGCAGGCATCCAGACCCCGTACGGGCGGCGAAGGCAGCACTGCACGCAGGCGCTGACGGCATCACCGCCCATTTGAGGGAAGATCGCAGGCACATTTCCGATCAGGATATCGAACGGCTCAGGCGCGAGATTCCCTTGCCGCTCAATCTGGAGATGGCGGCCACGCCGGAAATGGAGGAGATTGCCCTGCGTCACCGGCCTCATGCGGCTTGCGTCGTTCCGGAAAAACGCGAGGAACGGACGACGGAAGGCGGTATCGACGCCGCCGGCCAGCACGACCGCTTGAAAGACGTCGTGCGCAAGCTTGCAGACGCGAACATTCGCGTTTCGCTCTTCATAGAGCCCGAATTGCGCCAGATCGAGGCGGCCAGTTCGATGGGTGCTCCCGTCATCGAATTGCACACAGGTGCTTATTGCGAAGCTGCCGCCAGCGCAGATGCGTATGAACGGGACAGCCAGTTCGATCGCATTCGCCGGGGAGCGGAATATGGTGCTTCGCTGGGCCTGGAAATCCATGCGGGACACGGTCTGGGTTACGAGACCGTAGGGCCCGTTGCCGCACTCAGCGAAATCCGGGAACTTAACATCGGACACTTTCTGGTCGGCGAAGCTATCTTTTCGGGCCTCGAAGCGGCAATCCGGCGCATGCGCGCACTCATGGACGAAGCGCGGGCAAATACCGAAAGGCGCTTTACGGCATGATCCTGGGCATCGGGTCCGACCTCATCGACATCCGGAGAGTCGAGAAAAGCATCGAGCGATTCGGCGAACGTTTTCTCGGCCGTGTCTTTACGGACATCGAGCGCGCCAAATCGGACCGGCGTGCACAGCGAAGCGCAAGCTATGCGAAACGTTTCGCGGCGAAGGAAGCCTGCGCGAAGGCTCTCGGAACCGGATTGCGCAAAGGTGTGTTCTGGCGCGACATGGGAGTCGTCAATCTCCCCGGCGGCAAGCCTGGCATGAAGCTCACGGGCGGCGCGCTTGCGCGGTTGAGAGAATTGACCCCGGCAGCACATTGCGCCCAGATCGATCTGTCGATCACCGACGATTTTCCGCTGGCGCAGGCCATCGTGGTCATTTCCGCCGTGGCGTCCTCGCCGCAACCGGAACCCAAAGCTTTCCCGAATCAGAGTGCCGCTTGACGCGGCTCGAATTTTTCGCTTCTCCAACACCGGAACCCTGGATATGTCGAACGTGCCTGAAATCAACGACGCAACTGAGACGCGGGCAAAAAATCCTGGCGCTTCGGTTCAAGGCGGGGGCAAAGCCACCCCGCCCACGGCGTCGACCGTGAAAGCGCCCCCCGCAAAGCAGAAGGCTGATGGCGAATCATGGATCGAAACGGTCAAGACGATCGTCTATGCGCTGCTAATTGCGCTTGTGATCCGTACCTTCCTGTTTCAGCCATTCAATATTCCGTCCGGCTCGATGGAAAACACCCTGCTGGTGGGCGATTACCTCTTCGTCGAGAAATTTGCCTACGGCTATAGCCGGTATTCGTTTCCGTTCGGATTTCCGCCGTTGTCAGGGCGCGTATTCGGAACGGGGCCGCAACGCGGGGACGTTGTCGTGTTCAAAATGCCGAATGCTGATTCGCCCGACTATATGAAGTCCTACATCAAGCGCGTCATCGGCGTGCCCGGCGATACGGTGGAAGTGNNCGCGTTCAGATGGTCCACGGGCAAGTCTATTTGAATGGAAAGCCCGTGCCAAAGGTGCGCGCCGCTGATTATATCGAGAGCGACCCCTATGGCGGGGTAAACAATGTGCCGCGCTATCGCGAAGTGCTCCCCGGCGGGAAAAGTTACTTTGTGCTCGACCGTATCCCCGAAGGCCCGAGCGACAACACGCCCGTCTATGTGGTGCCGCCCCGCCATTACTTCATGATGGGCGACAATCGCGACAATTCCGCCGACAGCCGCGCCGATGTAGGCTACGTGCCTGCCGAGAATATCGAGGGAAAAGCCGTGGTGATCTTTTTCTCCACAGATGGCAGCGCGCAGTGGTGGGAGCTGTGGAAATGGCCCTGGTCGATACGCTACGACCGCCTGCTTACCGTCATTGACTGAGCCGCTACGATTTTCCGGGCTGGAAGAAAGGCTCGGCCATGTCTTCAAGGACGGGAAACTCCTCGAGCGCGCGCTGACGCATGCCAGTGCCAGCTCGGAGGCTTCCTACGAACGCCTGGAATTTCTCGGGGACCGCGTGCTGGGCCTCGTCGTCGCCGAGATGCTGTTCGGTGCCTTTCCGGAGGACTCCGAGGGCATGTTGGCGCTGAAATACAATGCCCTGGTTCGCGGCGAGACATGTGCAACGGCGGCGGAGGCGGCGGGNNAAGACCGCCATTCTTGGCGGCGTGTGCGAAGCCGTGATCGCGGCGCTGTATCTCGACGCCGGATTTGAAACGGCGAGCGCTTTTGTCCAGCGCCACTGGGCGCCCGCCTTTGCCGAGCTCGGTGCGGACATGCGCGATCCCAAGACAATGCTGCAGGAATGGGCACAGTCGCGCTCGCGCGCGTCGCGCGGTGCGCCGGTCTACCGAATCGTCAAGCGCGACGGGCCCGATCACGCACCGCACTTCGTCGTGGAAGTGAGCGTCGCAGGGGAAAGCGGAGTGTTGGGAGAGGGCAAATCCAAACGCGAGGCCCAGCAGGCAGCTGCGAAGGCCCTGCTCGAGCGTATGGCGCGCGGGCAGACATGAGTGGGGTGTCCCGCTGCGGCTTCGTTGCGGTGATCGGTGCGCCCAACGCAGGCAAGTCGACGCTCGTCAACAAACTCGTTCGCTCTAAAGTATCGATCGTAACGCCGAAAGTGCAGACGACTCGCATGCGCATTCGCGGCATTTCGATCGAAGGCGATGTGCAGATCATTTTTGTCGACACGCCGGGAATTTTTCGTCCGCGGCGGCTTCTGGATCGCGCGATGGTACGGGCGGCATGGAGCGGCGCTGGTGAAGCGGACGCGGTGTTGCTCCTCGTGGACGCGCCAGCGGCCGCGCGTGAACGCGGGACGGCGCTTGCGGATGCGCTGTCAATCGTCGAAGGATTGCGCAAATCCGGCCGCAAAAACGCTGCACTTGCGCTGAACAAGATTGATGCGGTTGCACGTGCGCAACTCCTGCCGCTTGCCGAAAAGCTCCACGATGCGAACATTTTCGAGCGCGTATTCATGATCTCTGCTCTCAATGGCGACGGTCTGGCGGAAGTGCGGGACTGGTGTACGGCAAGTATGCCGAAAGGGCCCTGGCACTATCCGCCGGACCAGTCAGCCGACGTTCCATCGAAGCTGCTTGCCGCTGAAATAACGCGTGAGAAACTCTATTTCCGGCTCCACGAGGAACTTCCGTACGCGACGGCAGTCGAACCGGAGAGCTGGACGGAACTCAAGGATGGATCGTTGCGCATAGGTCAGACCATCTATGTGGAACGCGAGAGCCAGAAGCCGATCATGCTGGGCAAGGGCGGGGGCACCCTTAAGGCAATCGGCGCCGCCGCCCGGCAGGAATTGGAGGTCGTGTTCAACCGGCGCGTGCATCTTTTTTTGTTCGTCAAGGTGCGCAAAGGGTGGGCCGAGGATCGTATGCACCTTCAGGCAATCGGTCTCGACGATCCGGAGGAATGAGTGCCGGCGCATGGAATGGAGTGACGACGCCATCGTATTGGCAGCGCGCCGCTATGGAGATAGCGCGGCGATTCTCGAAGCGCTGACGCGTGGCCACGGGCGTCATCTGGGTCTTGTGCGCGGTGGCGCATCGAGAAGGCTCAGATCTTTCCTGCTGCCCGGCAATACACTCAGCGTGGTGTGGCGTGCGCGGCTCGCGGAACATCTGGGAGGATTTACGGTCGAATTGCACACGGAGCGGGCGGGAACACTCCTTGAGCGGCGCGAGGCGCTGATTGGGCTCAATGCGTTTGCGGAGATCGCGCGCGCCGTCCTGCCGGAGCGCGAGCCGCACGAGTCGCTGTTCCAGGCGGCGGAGATTCTCCTCGACGCGATCGCCACAGGCGAGTTCGCACATTGGGGACCGCTTCACGCGCGCTGGGAGCAGGGTGTCCTCGATGCTCTCGGTTTCGGACTCGATCTCACGCAGTGCGCCGCCACGGGCGCAACGGAGGATCTTTGCTACGTTTCGCCGAAATCTGGTCGCGCGGTGTCGCGCAAAGCGGGCGCGCCATATCGAGGCCGCCTGCTCGAATTACCGGCCTTTCTTGCCGATCGAAGAAGCGGTTCGGCAACTTCGGCAGAGACCGCGGCGGCGCTGCGGCTGACCGGCTATTTTCTGCGGGAGCGGGTGCTAGGTCCGCATGATCGCCAGATTCCGCCGGCGCGCCTGCGTCTGGATGAACTCGCGTCCCGCGAATCGGCGTAAATCTTCAAATCAGGACCGCGAATGGGCGACATGCCGAATCCCGACGACATCAGGGCCGCGCCTTTGAACAAGGCGTTGAGCGAACGATATCTCGCCTATGCCCTGTCAACCATCACGCAGCGTGCGCTTCCGGATGTGCGTGACGGGCTGAAGCCGGTTCACCGCCGGCTGCTTCATGCCATGCGCGAACTGGGTTTGAACCCGCCGGCGGGGTTCAAAAAATGTGCGCGGGTTGTCGGCGATGTCATCGGACGCTTCCATCCGCATGGCGACCAGGCAGTGTATGACGCGCTGGTGCGCCTCGCACAGGATTTCGCCGTGCGCTATCCGCTGATCGAGGGACAAGGCAATTTCGGGAACGTCGATGGCGATAACCCGGCGGCAATGCGCTACACGGAAAGCCGCCTCACCCCCGTCGCGCAAGCGCTCCTTGAAGGCCTCGACGAGGACGCGGTCGATTTTCGTGCGACTTATGACGGAGAGGATCGCGAGCCCGTCGTTCTGCCGGCGGCCTTTCCAAACCTGCTGGCCAATGGCGCAAGCGGAATCGCCGTTGGAATGGCGACCTCGATCCCTCCCCACAACGCCGGGGAGATTTGCGCCGCGCTCACGGCGCTTGTGGAAAATCCCGCACTCACCGATGCGAAGATCCTCAAATACATAAAAGGACCCGATTTTCCCACCGGCGGCATCATCGTCGATGAGCGAGCCGCGATCTCCGAGGCCTATCGCACAGGCCGCGGAAGTTTTCGCGTGCGCGGGCGCTGGGAACGAATCGAAGGCGGACGGGGAAGTTATCAGATCATCGTCGATCAGGTGCCATACCAGATTCAGAAGGCCAAGCTGATCGAGCGGATTGCCGAGCTGATCGAGCAGAAGAAACTTTCGCTGCTCGAAGACGTGCGCGACGAATCGACCGACGAGATTCGCATCGTGCTGACGCCGAAGAACCGCAGCGTCGATGCGGAACTGCTGATGGAACAGCTGTTCCGCCTCACCGATCTTGAATCGCGCGTCGCGCTCAACATGAATGTGCTCGACGGCGGACTGGTGCCGCGCGTGATGAGCCTGCGCGACGTGCTGCTTGCCTTCCTCGCCCATCGCCGCGACGTGCTCAGGCGGCGAACCCAGCATCGTCTCGAGAAAATCGCAATCCGGCTCGAGGTACTTGCCGGGTATCTGGCGGTCTACCTCAATCTCGACAGGGTGATCAAAATCATCCGCAATGAGGACGAGCCGAAGCCGAAGCTGATGAAAGCGTTCGGGCTCAGCGAGCTGCAGGCAGAGGCCATCCTGAACATGCGTCTACGCTCTCTGCGAAAACTCGAAGAGACCGAGATCAGAACCGAGTATGTCAATCTTACGGGCGAGCAAAAGAATCTCGGAAAGCTCCTGGCGTCGGAAAAGCTCCAGGCCACGCGCATGCTCGAGGAAATTCGCGCAATCGATGAAAGGTTCGGGTCTAAGACCGAGATCGGTCGGCGGCGGACGAGGTTTTCTGCACCGCCGGAGATTGCCGCCGAAGCCGACTCGATCGAAGCGATGGTCGAGCGCGAACCGATCACGGTCGTCTGTTCCGAGAAGGGTTGGCTGCGTGCCTTCAAAGGTCACCAGGAACCAAACGACATGATCAAATATCGCGAGGGCGATCGGGAACGCTTCTGGCTGCATGCCGAGACAACCGACAGGCTGATGCTCTTCGCCACCGACGGGCGGTTCTTCACGCTCGACTGCGCGAAACTGCCGGGCGGACGCGGAAACGGCGAAGCCATCCGCAGCTTCATCGACTTGCCGCCGGACGCGGACATCGTATCGATGTTTGTCCACCGCGACGGGCGCAAGCTTCTGCTCGCTTCGACGTCCGGGCATGGTTTTGTAACCGCAGAAGACGATGCGGTGGCGTTGCGGCGATCCGGCAAGCAGGCGATGGCCGTGCCGTCTGGAACCGAAGCCGCCGTCTGTGCCTTCGTCGAGGGCGACTGCGTTGCAGTCATCGGGGAGAACCGCAAGCTGCTCGTGTTTGCTATCGGCGAGGTTCCGGAGCTCGCGCGCGGGCGCGGCGTCATTCTGCAGCGTTACAAGGATGGACATCTCCTCGACGCGACGAGCTTCGTCTGGAAAGAGGGGTTGCGCGATGTCAATGGCCGCACCTGGACGACGGCCGAGCTCAAGGATTGGCGCGGCGCCCGCGCACAAGCCGGCCGCCTGGCGCCACGCGGCTTCGCGCGATCGGGCAAATTTGGATAGATTTCAGCGGTATTATGGCGCAAGCGGTGGAAGAAATCGACCGGCCTGCGCCCTACCTTGGCGGCATGACCGACCATGCCATAGCCGGGCTCCGCAAGCGCCGCGAGGAGATCACCGGCCAAGTCCATGACGCGGAGACGCGGGTCACGAAGCTACGTGCCGCGCTGGCGAACCTAGACGCGGCCATAGCCATCCTATCGCCAGAGCATCCGGACTATCTCGCCCCACGAAAGCACTACCGGCGCGGCGTCTATTTCAAACGTGACGAGCTGGCCCGTCTCGTCCGCGAGGCGCTCCGGGACGCCAGCAAGCCTCTGGCGGCCGGAGAGATCGCGGCGACCATCATCGCGGCTAAGGGGTTCCCGGACGCCTGCCATCTGGCGGTCACGAAGATGATTGTGGCGAGGCTTGGAGCCATGACGCGGCGCGGTGAGATCGCAAAGGACGGCAAGACGCGGAACGCCAGATGGGCCGTGGCAGAGTGCCAAGAAGCGGCTTAGGCTTTCTATCCTTCGGGGAGAGATTATGCGCGCTCACTGCATCGCGTGGCTGTCCGTCGCGGCGGTCACACTAGCCGGAACTGTCGCCGCTGAACCGCCGGAATATGTGCCGGGAATGCGTTGCGACCAAGTTGGAGGCTTCGCCGCAGCAGTTGTCCGCGAAAAGGGGATGGGCGATTCCATGCGCGAACAGATTGTGGAAATGCGACAGTCGATTCCTGAATATCACGGCGCACAGGAAAGGCTGGAGCGGATCATACGCGCGATCTATACTGATCCAAAGCTGCGCGCAGCGTCGCCAGATGCCGTTGGGAAGGCATATGAGCGGACTTGCGACGTAGTTTCGCAGTGATACAAAAGGGGTATCGTTATGCGCAAGGCAATCAATGCTTCACAGAGTCCGGCGGCGAAACTAAGACTCTGTTTGCAAGATGATGGATGGTTTGCCGAACAGATTCAGCAAACCGCTCGCTCGCTGGATCACCTAGCCCGCGCGCTTGCTCTATCGACTTCTCGAAAAGCAACGCGAGTTCGACATCGGAAAGAATCTGCTTCTCGCGGAGAACCTTGAACAGATTTTGTATGAGCCCCATAGCAGCAACCCCGTGGCAGCCAATTCCGAATATGAATGCTGCTTCGCGGTCTTGTTGTTTTTTCTCGTCTGACATTTCGCACCGCCATCGTTGCGCTGTCCATGTTAGGCCGCTTTGATATGCCTCTGCCAATAGCCGCTGAAATCCACCGACTTGCCGCGATGCAGAGCATGACCGNNTGATGGCCGATTTCCGCGCGGCGCATGCGGGAGAAGAATTCCTCTGCCATGTTCGTGCAAGCGCCGTCCGCCGAATAGGCTTCTTCGTGGTTGATCCGCTTCATCTCGAAACGGGAATGCAGGTCGTTCCATGACTTGCCTTCATCGGCATTCACGACCGTTCCTTTGGCGATGCGAGACTTGATCCATGACAGCGCCGCGCCTTCCGACCGGAACACTGCCGGGAGAGACTTGCCGTCGCGCTCGCGGATGATAACGACCGCACGGCGCTTGCCGGATTGATTGTGTGCAAGGCGGCGGTCAACGCGGTTATCGCGATGGTTGGCTGGCTTCACATAGCCGCCGAAATATCCGCCGTCGATTTCCGCGATCTTGCCTTCTCCGCCGACAACGCGGCCCTTCATTTCCTCTGCCATCGCTTCGCGCATTTTGTGAAGCAGGACAAAGCACGCCTTGTAGGAGACGCCGAGATCGCGCGAGATCGCCAGTGCGCTCTTGCCCTTCACTTCATTACAAAAGATTGCGATGGCCGCGAGATACGTTCGGAGCGGCAACTTGTGGCTGGCAAAGAGAGTGCCGCTTGTGATGCTGAAATGCGCCTTGCATGCGCGGCATTCAAAGCAGAGCGCCCCAGTCTCGCGGCGATACTCGTAAGCATCCAACCCGCCGCATTTCGCACAAACCGGAGCGCCGTCCGTGTCTGGCCAGCGCACCTTGCGGAACATTGTCTCGGCTTCCGCGTCCGTCATGCGGAACACTGTCGCCAGCGTGAGGGTCTTGGCTTTCGCGGAAAGGAGGAAGTGCTGTGCCATTGGTATCGCTTTCAAATCCTAGGTAGCATATATGCAACCTAAGGACCTATTGCAATGCCAATAAAGACCGTTTATGCTCCTTGGGTAGCATATCTGATACGTGAGGAACGCATGGCTGGATTTGCCAAATCTGAGGCTGAAATTGGGGAACGGGCTTCCCGGTTTTTGAAGGCGGAATTGAAGCGGGCAGACGTGACTTATGCTGGACTAGCGGAGAGGCTGGCAAAGCACGGTCTGAAGAGCGAAACGGTCCCGTCCATCAAATCGAAACTGGCGCGAGGAACGTTCGCGGCAACCTTCCTACTTGCGAGCCTAGCCGCATTGGAACTTGATGGCGTGAGGCTTGAGGATATCTAAACCGAGCTAGGATGGTCCCGAAACCTGAAAGACCCAGCCGGGTCCAATGGCACAATCCGCGATGATCCGGATATGTGTTCGATGACGGCGAGAGCCTTTTGTGCGGCGCTAAGAAAATAAAGGATTCGCTGGTTGCGGCTTGCTGAAATCGGCTCAACAAAAAACTGGACAGCGGCTTTGCTGAAAAAGTATGTCAAATAACCGTGCACAACAGTTTGGGGCGGAACGTGGATGATTCTTCCGAGATGTGGCCCTATAGATGCGTCCCTCGTCTCGCGCACCTTCTCCATTCCTGGGAACGGAATATCCTCTTGATCAGGTGACAAATACGGGCCGCTCGAAATATCATCGCCAAGGTAGATATTTAATCTTGCCTCTACCGAGAGCGGTCTGGTCGATCTGTTCAAGAAGCGAATATCCCGCATGAAGATATAGATGCCTTCCCTGCCCGAGGGCTCTGTGCCCTCTTGAGCCGGAAGAGTGGAAAATGCTTCCGGGGATGTGTGCCACTCAATAACCAAATCCGGCGTCTCCGTTTTCAATTCTAGTGCCGCGATTTTTTCGCGACCCTTCCTCTGGACGCGAAATGACGCCTCAAATAGCCATAGACAGACTATTGCCAGCGCCCCAACTAGCCACCAAGCGAGCGAAAGATGGGGGATCATGTTGAAGATCGCCCATGTGTCGGCATGTTTTGGACGCCAAAACTCGTCGCGGACAAGAACATAGAGGCCAGCCGCCGCGTAAAGCAGCGCGACCAATTTTCCCCATAACCCTTCCCGCCATAGCTGGCATAAGTGGCTGGCCCTATCGCGGATGAATCGCATTCAGCCCCTCGGTTTGGCGCAGTGAGGAAATCGCCAGTCCCGCGTGAAGATACCGGGAGTCGAGAATGGCGGCGAATCCGGCCACAAAGCCGCGCGAACGCGCTCACGGCATGCCACCATGATTTGAGCCTCGCGAGATATGTGGGAAATCGGCGGCGGAAGGCTTCCACCGCTTGCGCCATAATACCGGATTTCAGAAAATGGGCGATGCTCTGGACAAGATAGCGTCGCAGTCGATTTTTGTCGCAAGCGCACCGTATGCATAGCCGCGCCGTTCCGCGAGCCTCGTGGCGCAAAAGGCATTGGCCATCGCGGCCGGCCCATGGCGGGCAAGAATCGAGCCTTGCAGCGCGAGCGCCATATCTTCGACAAGCCGCCGCGCATCCCCTTCGCCCGCCGGCTGAACGAGTCGATCCCGGACACTTTCGACCGCAGCGTCGAGCGAGGCACAGAAACCGGGCGCAGCTTCGATCTCGTTCACGAATGCAGCCACGCTTTCCGGCTCGCGAGCCTTTGCCCGCAGCACATCGAGGCAGATGACGTTGCCCGATCCTTCCCAGATCGAATTGAGCGGAGACTGCCGGAACAGTCGCGGCATCACGTTTTCCTCGACGTAACCCGAGCCGCCATGCACTTCCATCGCCTCATAAACAAAGTTCACTACGCGCTTGTTGAGCCAGTATTTTGCAACCGGTGTGGCGATGCGCGAAAACGCGGCGGCCATGGCACTCGTCTTCGCCTCGTCGAAGCTTCTTGCGACGCGGAAGGCAAGCGCCGTCGCCGCCTCCGACTCGACCGCCATGTCGGCCAGCAGCACGCGCATCGCCGGTTGATCGATCAGCTTCTTTTGGAACGCCATGCGGTGTTCGGCGTGCCAGAGCGCATTTGCGAGCGCCTGGCGCATATAGGCGGCAGGCGCGATCGTGCAATCGAGCCTTGTGTGCTGCACCATTTCAATGATCGTGCGCACGCCGCGGCCCGGCTCGCCCACCATCAGCGCGTAGGCGCCGCGATATTCGATCTCCGATGAGGCATTGGCGCGATCGCCCAACTTGTCCTTCAGCCGAAGGATATCGATCGAGTTCCGCTCGCCATCCGGCGTCCAACGCGGCGCGAGAAAGCAGCTCAGTCCTTCATCGGCGTAAGCAAGCGTCAGGAAGGCATCGCACATGGGAGCAGAGCAGAACCATTTGTGCCCCATGAGACGATAGGCGTGGCCCGGACCAGCGCTGCCGATCGGAGAGGCGCGGGTGGTGTTGGCGCGCACATCCGAGCCGCCCTGCTTTTCCGTCATGGCCATTCCAATTGTGACCCCAGCCTTGGCTGCCTCCGGCTGGGACGACGAATCGTATTGCGAGGCGAGAATTCGAGGCAGCCATTGCGCTGCGATGTCCGGCTGGTGGCGCAGCGCCGCAACGGAGGCATAGGTCATCGTCATGGGGCAGCAGACGCCGGGCTCGATCTGCGCCATGAGGAACTCGAGGCCCGCATGCAACACGTGACCGGCGTCGGCGCCACTCCAGGCCGCACTTGCGACACCGGCCTCCAAACCGAGCTTCATGAGCGCGTGATAGGCCGGATGAAATTCGACCTCATCGATTCTTCGGCCGTAACGATCGAAGCTTTTCAGTCGGGGCGAGAATTGATTGGCCTGCATCGCAAATTCTGCGACCTCGGCCGAGCCGGCACGGGCGCCGAACCGCGCAAGCCGGTCCAGATGAGCGCGTCCGCCCGCGTGGGCGACCGCGTCCACGAACGCCAGGTCCGACTCGAAAAGGTTCACATTCTCGAAGGGCGGCGGCTGGTTCGTCACCTCATGAGTCTCGAGATGCTGCCGGGGGCGGAGCGGGCTCATGCGGTCCTCCTCTGGATCAAACGCCCCGTTCGAAACCGGGTCGGCGAAGGGCTCAAACGTAACGAATTTACCAATAAGCTGTTGATTAGATCCCCGGAATCTTGCGATCTTGTTAAGGATTGTTTAATAATCGGCGCGGGGCTGCGGCCCATCCGCCGGGGCGTGCGGGCAGATGTCGGCACTGAGACAAGTGAGCGGAATTTATGTTGCGGCGGCATCGTTTTATGGTGGTGTGGCCATACTTTCCTTGCATCCCGGGATAACCGAATCCGCCAATCTTGCGACCCGCGACTTCACCGCACGGACTGCGATCGCGGCGAATGCGGTCGATGTTGCGCTTGCAGGTTCGGAGCGGACGTTGGCTATCAAGGGAGCGGCTGCATTCGAGTACGCGCGGGAAATGAAACGGGCTCTCGCGAAAACCTGGTCCCTGGGTAATGGGGTGTCCGGGGTGGTCGTCCGGCTCGATTTGACGGCGCCTTCGCAAGAGGTGTCCCGGTCGGCAGCGCGTTCCAGAGTTCGCGAGCGGTCAAACAAGTCGGCGCCCGGCATCGCTGAAGTTGTTGCATCGGGCAAAAAAGGGCCGCAATTCCCGACCTTGCCTGCGCCGCGCGCTGCCGATCTCGTGCGCGTCAAGGAGCGCCTAAAGGACAGTCTCCCGCGCGAACTTTACGGCAATTTCGAGCTGTTTCTTTATGTGAGCAAGGCGGCGCGGGGTCCGTGGGCTCAACGCATGTATGTGTTCCAAAAGAACGCCCGATCAGACGACCTTGCGCTGCTCTATAATTGGCCGGTGTCAACGGGACGTGAGCGCGTCGAATACAATTCGGAAGGCCGCAGGCTGCCAAGCTATACGCCGGCCGGGTATTACGAGCTGGATCCTCGGCGCTCCTACAGGCATCACTTCTCGCTCCAATGGCGCCAGCCCATGCCATATGCGATGTTTTTCACGTGGGTGAAGAAGGGAATTCCAACTGGCCTCGCGATACACGGCGCGACGGGAAGGGATGTCGCCCTGCTTGGTTCGCGTGCGAGCGCGGGATGCGTACGCCTCGCGCCGCAGGCAGCCCGCACATTGTTCACCCTGATACGCGCACAGCATCGCGGTCTCGCGCCACGTTTTGCGATCGACAGGCGTAGCGGCACGATGAGCAATGATGGAACAATCTTGCACGATGCGAACGGCCGACCGAGTTTTGCCGAAGGATATAAAGTCCTTGTTTTCATCGAAAACTATGGCGGCGCGAACGAGGTCGCCGCGCTTTATTGAGGGCCGGCGTCGCGGCTCATGCGTGCCCGGTGATAAGCCAGAGAAGAATGATGATCGGGATCGGCACGCCGATCAGCCACAACAGACACGAGCGCATTTTGTCCTCCTCACGGTGGAATCGCAGTTGCATCCGCCGCAACCTGGCCCCGCCGACATTCGTAAAGCGCGATAGCCGCTGCGTTGGAAACGTTCAGGCTCTCCATACGGCGCCCGACGGAGATCAAAGCGGACGTATCGCAATTCTCACGCACCAGGCGCCGAAGACCGGCGCCTTCGGAGCCAAGCACAAGCGACACGTCACCATCGGCGACCGCGGTGGCGAGGGGCTGATCGGCGTCGCCGGCAAGCGCGACGCGCCAGAAGCCGGCTGCACCCAGCTGTTGCAGTGTCCGCGCGATATTGACGACCGTCAGATACGGCACAAGTTCAAGGCCTCCCGACGCCGCCTTGGCGAGCGCGCCGGACTCGGGTGGGGCGTGCCGGTCCTGCACAATCACGGCTGAAGCTTCGAACGCAGCGGCGGAGCGCAGAATGGCTCCTACATTCTGTGGGTCAGCAATCTGGTCGAGCACGACAACGATTTTCCGCCCTGAGCCGCCGACGATATCGTCGAGGTGGCGGCGGGGCAGCGGCTCGCAGCATAGGGCAGCTCCCTGGTGCACCGTGCCTGGCGGCAGGAGACGCGAGACTTGCGCGGCGTCAGCCGTGGTAACTTCGACGCGCTGCAGCAGATTTGCGCCGATTGTCTGTGCCGCTCGCTCCGTAAGTACACACCGGCGGCTTGTTCTCAATGGGTTGGCAAGTGCGGCCGTTACGGCATGCAGCCCGTAGAGCCAGAGGCCTCCTGAATCAGCCGGATGGCGGCTTCCCGTCCGTGATCTTTTCATGAACCCTATTCAGCCCGCTCAATTCCGAAAGCGAAAGTGGCGCAAACGGCAAATTTCAGTGAAGTAAGCCAGGGACGAGATCCCCGGCGATTCTATTGACACATTGGGGCGTTTGGCTGATATCCGCGCGCCGCGGCTCTCCAGCCTCGGAATTCCGTCATTGGGGGAATGTCCCGAGCGGCAAAGGGGGCGGACTGTAAATCCGCTGGCTTACGCCTTCGTAGGTTCGAGTCCTACTTCCCCCACCAGCCTTCGCTCGCGGAGCGAGTGAAGGCTGCCTCGCCGAAGCCCGCAGGGCGAAGGCCGGCCCCGTTGCCGCGAGCTACGGCTCGGCAAGCCACATTCATTTGCACTATACGCCATGGACAATCAGAACCTGCATCGCGTTTTCCGATGAGAGGCATGCCTTCGCGATCGAAAAATATCTCAAATCACATTCCGGCAGGACCTTCGCCGAAAAGCGGCTTTGATGGCGCTTCGGACCGGGCGCCCCTTCAACAGCTTGGCAAGCCACCCGATTTCTGATTTCTGGTTTCCAACTTCTGCGCGTCTCGCGCGCCTGCGGGTGTAGCTCAATGGTAGAGCAACAGCCTTCCAAGCTGATGACGAGGGTTCGATTCCCTTCACCNNAACAGGCCGCGGTGAATTTCATCCGCGTGTAGTCTCCGCCCCTGGTCAAGCACGGACCGGCGCAGCTGCGGGTCATAGGAAAACTCCGGTGCCTTTGAGTAGGTCGACATTTCAGGGCCTGAAAGGATCGCGGCAACCTCCTGCGCATCGGCGGCGACATTGAAATGCCTGAACACACGCTCGAGGGAGCCGTGCGGTTTAGCGAGAAAGTTTTCAAAATCGAGCACTTGGATGCGCGTGCCGGCCTGCTCTGCGGCTTCCAGGATCGCCGACGCTTCGCCGGCCCAGCCCAGCGCCGCGACTTCTCCCTCGCTCAGATCGCCGAGCCGCCATTTGCCCCCCACGCGCTTTTCGAGGCGCGCCAGGCGCGATGGTGCCAGCATCTTCGCCTCGACAGGCGAATTCGCGCCGCCAAAAATCGTCGCCAGATAAGTTTCGGGCGAAACCCCTATCAGGAGAGCCTTGGGAGAATATGCGCGGCCAAGCAGTTGGGCGGCAATTTCCGAGACGAAGCTCGTCGTTTTCACGAGCGCTCGTGCGCCGGGATTGAACGTGCGCGACCACAATTTGAGACACGCCGGAAGATAGGTTTCGCGCCGCGTCGCGTCCGGCATCTGCGCAATCATTCGCAGAATCTGGGGCTCGCGGAGCGAGAAGAGCGCAGGGTGTTTTCCCAGCAGCCGCGACAGCAAAGTCGAGCCCACATGGCCGATGTGGAAAATAAAGTGGCAGGTCTCGCCGAGACCAGCCTCCCCGACGGCTCGCGCGAGCTGCTGCCACGCCAGGTCGCGGCCGGGTCGGGCAATACGGTCGTCCAGAAAACTCGCATTTTGGTAGTCCGCGCGGCTCAGGCGAACGAGCGTCACCACGTCGCGGCGCAGGTCGAGCGCGTGCGGAAACAGCGCGGGGGAATTGGCGAGGGATGCGGCCAGCGGATCCATGGCAGGCTCATCGGAAGCAAGCGCGGCTTAGCACACCCGGAGCGGGCAGTTCTTTCCCGTGTCTTCCAGAGGCTGTGGGATGACGTGCCAACCGTGGTATGGCTACCCAAATTGTGGCCGCTTGGCGCTTGCATGGCCCGGATTCGGCTGGTAAACACCCGCTTCCCCGGCGAAAGCCGTGACCCGCGCTGGCGAGCAAGTCGCTCTCCGGCGCGTTGGCTTTTGTCTGAAGGAGTGTAGCTCAGTTGGTAGAGCGGCGGTCTCCAAAACCGTAGGCCGGGGGTTCGAGTCCCTCCACTCCTGCCAAGTGACACAAAACGGGAATTCATCGTTGGCTGAGGCGACCAAAAAGACTGCCGACAACACCGGCAAGGACGTGCCCGTTCCATTGCGGCGGAGCGGAGCGTTCCAGTTCTTCCGAGAGGTTCAGCGGGAGACGTCGAAGGTCACCTGGCCAACCTGGAAGGAAACATGGCTGACCACGGTGATGGTGTTCATCATGGTCGGGTTGATGATGATGTTTTTTTTCGTCGTCGATTGGCTTCTCGCTTTCGGGGAGCGTTGGCTGATCGGAGCCCTGCAATAGCGCAGGGGACGCGAAGGAAGCCTGAGAATGATGGTCGAAGCGAGCACGATTCCGCACTCCGATGCCAAATGGTATATCGTCCATACCTACTCGAATTTCGAGAAGAAGGTGTCGGAGGAGATCAAGCGGCAGGCCCAGATTCAAGGTCTCTCCGACCTGGTCGAAGAAGTTCTGGTGCCAACCGAGGAAGTGATCGAGATTCGCCGCGGACAAAAGCACAATGCCGAGCGAAAATTTCTGCCTGGTTATGTGCTCGTCCGTGCAAAACTGACCGACGAGGCTTACCACCTGATCAAGAACGTGGCGAAAGTGACGGGCTTTCTTGGCCAGAACAACAAGCCCATGCCGCTGCGCCAGAGCGAGGTCGATCGTATCCTCAATCAGGTGCATGAAGGCGCCGAACGGCCGAAACCGTCGATCACCTTCGAGATCGGCGAGCAGGTGCGCGTCGCCGACGGGCCCTTCACGTCTTTCAATGGCGTCGTCGAGGAAGTGGATGACGACCGCTCGCGGCTCAAGGTTGCCGTCTCGATCTTCGGCCGCGCGACGCCGGTAGAGCTTGAGTTCACGCAGGTCGAAAAGGTCTGAAGTCACTACGACGCGCGGGAGGCCCTTCGCCGGGCCGCTAACCGCGACCCTTTAGGAGAAGGTGGAACATGGCGAAGAAGATCGTGGGTTACGTCAAGCTGCAAGTGCCGGCAGGATCGGCCAACCCGTCACCGCCGATCGGCCCGGCGCTCGGTCAACGCGGCCTCAATATCATGGAGTTCTGCAAGTCCTTCAACGCGAAGACCCAGGACCAGGAAAAGGGCATGCCGATCCCGGTGAACATCACCGTCTATTCGGACAAGTCGTTTTCCTATGAGATGAAGACGCCGCCCGCTTCCTACTTCCTGAGGAAGGCGGCGAAAGTGGATGGCGGCTCCAAAGCTCCCGGACGCGACATTCGCGGCAGCGTGACAAGGGCGCAGGTGAGGCAGATCGCAGAGGCCAAAATGAAAGATCTGAATGCCCATGACGTGGAGGCCGCGATGCTGATGATCGAGGGCTCAGCGCGCTCGATGGGCATTGAGGTGAGGGAGTAGGGGCGATGCCAAAGATAACCAAGCGATTCGCCAAGGCAGCCGACGGTCTCGATTCGACGAAGGCGTATCCGGTCGAAGAGGCGGTCAAGCTCGTAAAGGCGCGGGCGACGGCCAAATTCGATGAAACGATTGAGGTCGCCATCAATCTCGGTGTCGATCCGCGTCATGCCGACCAGATGGTGCGCGGAGTCGTATCTTTGCCCAACGGAACCGGCCGTAAGCTCAGAGTTGCGGTTTTTGCCAAAGGACCAAAGGCCGACGAGGCGAAGGCCGCGGGTGCGGACATCGTTGGCGCCGAAGATCTCGCGGAGCGGGTGCAGAAAGGCGAGATCGATTTCGAGCGCTGCATCGCGACGCCGGACATGATGGGCGTAGTGGGTCGGCTCGGCAAAGTTCTTGGCCCGCGCGGACTGATGCCCAATCCGAAAGTCGGAACGGTCACGATGGACGTGACGAGCGCCATCAAGGATGCCAAGGGAGGCGCGGTCGAATATCGCGTCGAGAAAGCCGGCATCGTGCAGGCAGGGGTAGGCAAGGCGAGTTTCGAGGAGAAGGCGTTGATCGAGAACGTCCGGAGTTTTATCGACAGCGTCGCCAAGGCAAGGCCGCAGGGCGCGAAAGGCACCTACATGAAACGGATTTCCGTCAGTTCGACGATGGGCCCGGGCGTCAAAGTCGCGCTCGGGAGCGTGGGCGTGCAGGGCGGAATGTGAGATTTTGTAGATTCCGGCGGGCGATCGCCGGACTGTCCGAGACTGCAGGTGCCTCCAAGGGCGTAAAATCCTTGAGGGCTCAATCGATGCCTGCATAGACAGGGTAAGCCGTTTCGTGGCCCCCCTTCGGGAGCTGCGGTACGGGTTTGAGCCCTGGGACAGAACCGGGCCGCGAATTCAGGCGGTCCGTCACAGGGCGGCGGTTTCATCGCCGAAGCCGCCGGTTGCGAAGGAGAGCCAAGTGGCGCGTATGGATCGTACCAAGAAGGCGGAAGTGGTCGAGAGCCTGAACGGGCTTATCGGCGAAGCCGGCTCCGTGGTCGTCGCCCACTATTCCGGTATGACGGTCGCACAGATGAGCGATCTCCGCACGCGCATGCGCGCCGCGGGGGCCTCGTTCAAGGTGACAAAGAACCGTCTGACGGTGCGCGCGCTCCAGGGAACGGCCGCGGAGGTCATTGCCCCTCTCTTTAAGGGACCGACCGGAATCGCGATTTCGCGTGACCCGGTCGCTGCCTCGAGAGTGGTGGTGGCCTATGCCAGGGAGAACAGCAAATTCGTGATCCTTGGCGGCGTGGTCGCGGGTACGGCGGTCGATGCGAGCGGCGTCAAGGCGCTCGCAGAGCTTCCGTCCCTTGACGAGCTGAGAGGCAGGATCGTGGGACTGCTGAATGCGCCCGCGACGAAGCTGGCCGGCCTTCTGGCCGCGCCGGCAGGACAACTTGCCCGCGTGATCGGCGCGTATTCCCGGAAGGAAGCGGCATAGGGACGTGACCATTCACACACATTCAAACCCGTTCAGAACGTAAGGAACCAAATCATGTCGAAGATCGAGAAACTTGTGGATGACCTGTCCGGCCTCACTGTCATCGAGGCGGCGGAGCTTGCAAAACTGCTGGAAGACAAATGGGGCGTATCGGCTGCCGCTCCCGTCGCGGCTGCTGCCGCGCCGGCTGCGGGCGCTGCCGCGGCTCCGGCCGTCGAGAAAACCGAGTTCACGGTCGTTCTCCTCGATGCGGGCGACAAGAAGATCAACGTCATCAAGGAAATCCGTGCGATCACCGGCCTTGGCCTCAAGGAGGCCAAGGATCTCGTCGAGGGCGCGCCCAAGGAGGTCAAGGCCGACGTGAGCAAGGACGAGGCAGCCAAGCTCAAGAAACAACTCGAAGATGCGGGAGCAAAGGTCGAGTTGAAATAGGAGGTTCGCCGGGTTGAAATCGGCGAACGCGTACATATTTCGTTCATCCCACCTCTTCCGGCGAACGGCGCGCCGGGAGACGGTGGATTTCGCCATTGGATCAAGGTGCGTGCGCCCCACCCGGCGCAGCAAAACGGCTCACGGCCAAGGAATCGCGGAATGACTCTTTCCTTCACGGGACGCAAACGGCTTCGCAAGCGCTTCGGCAAGATCGCCGAAATCGCAGAGATGCCCAATCTGATTGATGTGCAAAGGACGTCCTACGACAAGTTTTTGCAGGTCGAGAAGCCCGAAGGTGGCCGACGTGACGAGGGCCTTCAGGCGGTCTTTTCGTCTGTCTTCCCGATCAAGGATTTCTCCGAGAACTCGCTGCTCGAATATGTCGATTATCATTTCGAGGAGCCGAAATACGACGTCGAGGA
>PKWC01000186.1 GCA_003131925.1 Alphaproteobacteria bacterium
TCAATCTGGTCGTCAACGCGCGTGATGCAATGCCGAAGGGCGGCGTCGTCGCAATCTCGACAGCCAATGATTGCGTGAACGAGGCGACGCCACTCGGGTCGGGTGTGATGCCGGCCGGCGACTACGTTCGAATAGACGTGCGCGATTCCGGTGTGGGCATCCCCAAGAAGCATGTCGGAAAGATCTTCGATCCCTTCTTCACCACCAAGCCGGTCGGTCAGGGGACGGGGCTTGGCCTCGCCACGGTCTATGGAATCGTCAAGCAGACCGGGGGCTTCATCACCGTCGATAGCGAAGTCGGAAAAGGCACCGTCTTTCACATCTATCTGCCCCGCTACAAGGGAGAGAGTCTGCAGATTGTCGAACCGGAACGCCCGCAGCCGCGCGACATCACCGGACAGGATACGATCCTGCTCGTGGAGGACGAAGAGGCCGTGCGCAGCTTCGCGGCCCGCGCCCTCAAGCTCCGCGGCTATCGCGTGCTCGAAGCGGCTGGGGGAGAAGAAGCGCTCGAGCTGGTCAGGCGGCACGAAGGCGCGATCCATCTGCTCATNNACCGATGTCGTCATGCCCAACATGGACGGGCCTACGCTCGTGCGCGCGCTTAAGCGATTGCGACCGGACATGGCGGTGATCTTCATGTCGGGCTACGCCGAAGAAGCGTTCCGGCGTCACGACGAGAATGCCTCCGAACTCCATTTTCTCGCCAAGCCTTTCGGCCTCAAGCAGTTGGCTGCGAAGGTGAAGGACGTGCTGTCGAGCGTGCCAGCTGCCACAAAGTCCGACTGAGGCGGCGCGCCGCGTAGGATCGAAGCGTTTGGGATGCTCACCCTTCGACAGNNCTGAGCCTGTCGAAGCATGAACAAGCGTCGAAAGGTGGCCATCGCGAGGTGCTTCAGTTGGTGATCTTGTAACCGACATACCATGTGAATTGATCGGTAACGGTTGCGTTCTCAATTCCGCGTCCCGCCGAGAGGAGGAGATGATTGTGCTCGTCGAAGTCGTAGACGGCACCCAGATTGAATCCGGAGCTCGCGCGTCCGCCCAGTGTGCTCGAAGTCTGATGAAATGCCTCGACCCCCGCCACGAGCGCATCGCTGAGCTTGCGCTGCAGAAGAAAGCCGGAGAACCAATAGTTGCGGTTGCCGGATCCCGGATTGATCCAGTAGCCGCCGCCTGCATCGACGGTCCAGTTTTCATCCAGGTTCTTCTGCGCCCAGGCGGGCAGGAACACGTCTACGCCGGCACTGGAAAGTCCGTTCCGGCTCGATTCCGTCGGAATCTCGAGTTGCGGATACACCGCCGCCTGCGGGCGCCAGCCCTGCTCATCCTCCTCGACGAAGCGGTATTTGACGCCCAGTTCGATATCGGCTCCGCCGAACTCCGTTTCGTCATGGCCGCCAGCCTGAAATCCGATCGGCACCTTGATGTGCAGCTGCGTAGCCTCGAACNNCCGCCATAATTGAATTCGATCGCCGGCAGAACGCCGGTCGCCGTGCCGTCGGCGATCGTTCCCATCGTGAACAGCACAGCTTCCCAGCGATGCAGCGGCGGCGTCTCGGGATCGTCGGTGAGATAGGGAGGCCCCGCGTTCGCGGCCGTTGTGGTGGCAAAAAGCGCGAGGATCAGGCAGACGCGCGGAACGTGCATGTGGAATCGACGGCTCATGGAGGAGATTTCGCCCGAATGAATGAGTGCCGTCATCTCTGCCGAGGCACCATGAGGAGAAAAATCGCGCTATGATGGAGCGGCCATCGGGAGAGCATTCTCATGCGGACGGGTTTCGTTGACTTCATTGTTGCGATTCTTGTGCTGGGCGCTGCAAGCTTCGCTCACGCCGCGCCCGCGGATCAGATCGTGATCGACACCTCCTTGGGCGACATCACCATAGCGCTCGACCGGGCCCACGCGCCCGCGACAGTCGACAATTTTCTGCGCTATGTGAACGAAGGACATTTCGACGGCACGCTCGTCTACCGCGTGGTGCCCGGGTTCGTGATCCAGGCGGGCAGTTACGATTCGGCCACGCATCAGCGGCCTGTCTACAGTCCCGTTCTCCTCGAAGCGAACAATGGGCTCAGCAACGTGCGCGGGACGATCGCCATGGCGCGCGAGAACGATCCCAATACCGCGACGGCGGAGTTCTTTATCAATCTCGCCGACAATCTGCGTCTCGATCATCATGCGGACGATCCGGGGAACGCCACCGGCTACACGGTGTTCGGCCGCGTGGTTTCTGGCATGGACGTCGTCGACAAAATCGCATCCGTCCAGCTCGGAGACGGCGGTCCGATGCCGGGCGCGTGGCCTCTCGAGCCGGTGACGATCCGCAGGGTGAGGCTCCTGGCGACGCCGGCGGCCATTCCATCTCCCGCCGCGCCCTCGGCCCCTTCTCCCTGATCGCCGGGCCGGCGATTCGAAGGCTGACAAGACCTTCTCCAACGTTGGGCCAAAGCGTGAACCTTTGCATGGCCCGATCCACCCCCTAGAAACATGAACTCTTCCCGAACATAGATAAAATTACCATGCAACTTCAACGCATTATCTGGTGACTTGCGAACGGGAACAAAACATGTACAGTACTCGTCCTGCGACCCATTTGGGATTTGGGGAGCGCTGTGAAATAAGGAGGCGAGAGATGATGAAAGAAGCGGTTTTGCGGGTGGTGGGACGCGAGGACAAAAGCGATCGCAAGCGCGCGCTCGAAGCAGCGCTGTCGCAGATCGACCGTGCATTCGGCAAGGGCTCGGTGATGA
>PKWC01000087.1 GCA_003131925.1 Alphaproteobacteria bacterium
GGGCCGCCGCCCCACTGGCTCGTGTACTTCGCGGTCGACGATCTCGACGAGAGCCTCGCGAAGGTCGCCGAGCTCGGCGGCGCCACGCACGTGGGACGCGCCGACATCGGCATCGCGCGGATCGGTGATCACGTGCTCCTCGAAGCAGCGCGCGGCTTCCAGCGCCTGGATGGTGAGAAAGCGCGCCTTCATCTCTTCGACATCCGCATCGGTGCGCCATTCGCCGCTGCGCGAGGCAACGAGGTCGGGCCACAGGCGCGAGCGTTTTCCTTTCGCGTCGTAATCGTAGAAGCCCCTGCCCGTCTTGCGGCCCGGCCGGTTCGATTTCTCGACCAGCCATGTCAGCAACTCTTCCGCGGCGTCCGTGCCCGAAGCGCCCAGTTCCTTGCGCGTCTCGCGCGTGATCTTGAGCGCCGTATCGACGCCCACCGAATCCATGACTTCCAGCGGCCCCATCGGCATTCCCGCCATGCGACCGACATTCTCGATCATCGCCGGATGAATGCCTTCGGAGAGCATCGCCATGCCTTCGCGCGTGTAGGTGCCGAAGCAGCGCGACGTATAGAAGCCGCGCGAATCGTTGACGACAATCGGTGTCTTGCGGATTTTCTGCACGAAATCGACCGCCGCTGCCAGCGTGTGCGGCGCGGTCTGCTTGCCCAGAATGATCTCGACGAGGCCCATACGATCCACGGGCGAGAAGAAATGGATGCCGACGAAATTCGCCGGCCGCGCGCTTGCTTCGGCCAGGCCGGTGATCGGCAGCGTCGATGTGTTGGTGCCGAAGATCGCGTTTGCGCCGATCGCGGCCTCCGCTTTCTTCGTGGCTTCGGCTTTCACCGTGCGATCCTCGAACACCGCTTCGATCACCAGATCGGCGGCCGCGAGCGCGCCAAAATCATTGGCGGTGCGGATGCGCCCGAGTGTCTCGGCCTTCTTCTCCGGCGTCGCGCGTCCCCTGGCGATCTGCCGGTCGATCACGCCCGCGGCATGATCGCGGCCGGCATTCGCCTTCTCCATCGTCGTGTCGAGCAGCACCACGTCGATTCCCGCGAGCGCCGCGACGTAGGCGATGCCGGCGCCCATGACGCCCGCGCCGAGCACGCCGAGTGTCTTGACGTCCGTGCGGGGTTCGTCCTTCGGCCGTCGCGCGCCCTTGCCCAGTTCCTGCAGCGACAGGAACAGCGAGCGGATCATGTTGCGGCTCTCGGGCTGCATCAGCAGCTTGACGAAATAGCGCGCCTCGATTCGCAACGCGGCGTCGATGGGAAGCTGAATGCCTTCATAGACGCAGGACATGATGTAACGTTGCGCCGGATAATTGCCGTAGGTCTCCTTGCGCAGCATCGCATTGCCCATGGTGAAGACCTGGCTGCCGCCGCTGGAATAGGGTCCGCCGCCCGGCAGTTTGAAATCCTTGCGATCCCAGGGCTGGACATTGTTGGGCGACGTCTTGATCCAGGTTTTCGCGCGCGCGACTAGCTCGCCCAAAGGCGCAACCGCATGCACCATTCCGAGAGAAAGCGCCTTCTGGGGATCCGCCGTGTCGCCTTTCAGGATGAGCTGAAGCGCGGCCATCGCCCCGATCAGCCGCGGCAGGCGCTGCGTGCCGCCGCCGCCGGGCAGGAGCCCGACTTTCGCTTCAGGCAGTCCGAGCTGAATCTTCGGATTGTCCGCGACGATGCGGTAGTGGCAGGCGAGAGCGACTTCCAGCCCGCCGCCCAGCGCTAGCCCGTTGATCGCCGCGGCGACCGGCTTGCCGCAGGTTTCGAGCCCGCGCAACGCGCGGTGGAACTGCATCACGCCGTTGTAACGCGCGGCCGTCCCCTCCGCGGGTGAGGCGGACTTGCCGCCGCCGGCGTTTCCTTCCATCTCGTCGAGCGCCGCGCCCGCGCAGAAGCCGTTCGTCTTCCCGCTCGTGATGACCAGACCCTTGATTGCAGCGTCGGACGCAAGCGCCCCGGCGACTTTCGCGAGATCCGCAATCGCGCTGCCCGTGAGCACATTCAGCGTGCGCCCCGGCACATCCCAGAACATCGTCGCGATCCCATCCGCGTCGAGATCCCATCTGAAATTTGTGAGTTGCATTCGAGCGATCCCTTGTTCGAATTTGGCCTGGGCGCTGCAAAGTCACACGCCGCATCGACTAACTAATAAACCTCCCCCTTGTGGGGAGGTCGAAAAACGCCCTTCGCGTTTTTCGGGTGGGGGTAACAGCGCAGCACAGACCCCCACCCGAAATTTGCTCGCGATGCTCGCAAATTTCGACCTCCCCGCAAGGGGGAGGTTGAACGTACGAAGCATCCCGATGCGCAATGCACGCTACACCCTCTCGAGAATCATCGCGGTGCCCATGCCGGCGCCGACGCAGAGGAGGACCATCGCCGTTCCGCAGTCGCGGCGCTCCATTTCGTCGAGCACCGTGCCGACGAGCATCGCGCCGGTGGCGCCCAGCGGATGGCCCATCGCGATCGCGCCGCCGTTCACGTTCAGCCTGTCATGCGAAACGTCCATCACCTGCATGAAGCGTAGCACCACCGAGGCGAAGGCCT
>PKWC01000122.1 GCA_003131925.1 Alphaproteobacteria bacterium
GCCTGAGAAGCGGGAATGACACGCAAAAGATAAATATCTCGTCCCATTCGGGTCTTGGCGATCTGCGAATTTGCCACTCGCGACTCGTCCGTCAGAGTTTGATCACTAGTTCGCCGAGAAATCTGTCCTCTGGAGCGTGCCCTGCAAGTCCGCAACGCAGTTTGCGAAGGCGCCAAAAGCCGGATCGAAGCCGAGCCTCGCGCAGGCCTGCTGTTCCCTTTGCAAGACAGTGTCGAATGAGGCGGAGAAGTCGGATCCGGCCGATGTCGGACCTTCCGTTGTGTCGATCAACCGACTCATCTGAACCGGCGTGTTTATCATGTCGGAGCTGGGCGTTGCATCGGCCGCTTGCAGGAGGCACACAGCCAGATCGGAGCTATCGGGCTTGAGACCTTCCGCAAAGCATTTGCTGCGGGCGTGTACGACAGCGCGCTCGCGGCTAGCGCTCTCCAGCGAACCCTTAAGGCTTGAGACACAGCCATCGAAATGTTCGTCGTCCGGCTGGACGCGAACAACGACCTCGCAAACCTCCTGAGCCTGGGCGAGTTGGTTCGAGGCCGGAGTGTCGTGAACTTTGGGTGCGGCATCGGCACGGGCAACGAAGCTTGCCAGAATCAGAACACCCATGATGGCCGCCGTCTTCCGCGACGGCACAAGATCGGACGCGCTGGAATTTGCGCGGCTACGAATGGAACTGGTGAAATGAAACATGAGTAGGTCTCCGTTTGGTTTGAAGCGAAATCGTCAGACAGGAGACCCGCGTGCGCGCCGATATATTCCCGCTCAGTTGAGTCTGCCGTGAAGTGTATTCCGACACCGACTCCGAAATCCCTTCAGGAACCCTGCAGGCCGGCGATGGCTCCGTGCCGTGCCAGCCACGGGATCATGCGCGCGAGGACAGCGTCGCGCTTGAGGAACTGGTGTCGGAGTGCGGCAAGCACGTGCAGAGCGAGCAGCGCGTACGTAATCCTGGCGAGAAGGTGGTGGGCTGCAACGGAAAGACCGTACATGCGGAGTTTCTGGTCGAAGGGGATAGTGCCGAGAGAGGGGATATACGGCCAATGCACGACACCAAACAACATGATCGGCGTTGGCAGACTCAATGTGGATGCAATTGCCCATCCTGTGAGCGGCATTGCAAACATGATGAAATAGAAGCCTCGCTCCACGATCTTCGCCGCGCCCTTCTCCCAGGCCTGCATCGTGGTCGCGAACGGTGGCGGCGGATTGAGCAGGCGCCACATCAGACGCAGCACACTCAGAAGAAGGATGGTGATTCCGATGGATTTGTGAATTTGAAGGATAGCGGATCCAAGCGCGCCATGGATCGAATGGAACTGCCAGGCGATAAGGATATTCGCAAGAATCAGCGCGGCAACGACCCAGTGAAAGAAGATCGCGACATAGCTGAACCGCACGACCCTATCATTCATGGGTTCGGGACTGCGGCTTTCCATGACAACAATATCATAGCTCGACATGGAGTTCTCTCGCATGTGTGAGAATTCAGACTCGGCGCGGATCAGTGCGCCGCGATGTAAACGTCGCGCAAGACGTTCGATTCTGTTTCGAGGTCGTCCAGCCTCTGCTTGACGATGTCGCCGACGCTCACGATGCCTGCGAGTCTTCCGTCCGCAATCACCGGCAGTTGCCGTACGCGGTAACGGGTCATGAGATTCATCGCACGTCTGATGCTGTCGCCAGGCGCGATAGTGATGATGGTGAGGGTCAGGACGTCCTTCACGGCCATGGAGAGCGCATGTTCTCCAAAACGCGAAATGGCACTCACGACGTCGCGCTCCGACACGATGCCAGCGATTGCATCGCCGCTCTTCACCACCAGGGCCGCGACGCCGCGCTCGCGCATCTGATCGACGGCATTCTTGACCGTCGCGGTCGGACGGATCGTGAAAACCTTGCTGCCCTTGCGGTCCAGGATATTCTGTATGGTCATTGAGTATTGCCTGACGGTAAGTGTGGGTGCCGACCGGTTGAACCACGATCGGCTCTGCTAACGATTAAGGTACCTACGCGAACGTAAAAATGGCCCACGCCGCCCCAAAAGTCGTGAAGGCGAGCAAAACTCCGACCGCTCGACGGGCGCGCAACCGAATCCGACTGGACGCTTCGTTTATCTTATGGTCGCGCGCGAAATCATCGAGGCGCAGCGGACATTTGTCCGCGCCGGTCCTGCTGCGCCCGAACTCGCGCACAGGATCCGCTCCGGACCGACGCAGGTCGGCCGTCTTTCGGAGCGGCGCCGGATCCGAAGCGCTGGATTCCGCGCCATTGCGAATGGTGCGAGCCAAATGACGCATGAGCGGGTCTCCGTTTGTTTGTAGTGACATCGTCAGAAACAAGACCCGCGCACGCGCTGATTTATTCCTGCTCGGGCGCGATTGCGCGAGACTGCAGAGGACCATGCTCCGTGTCGTTCAATCCGGAGCGGAAGGCTTTGATGCCTTTGGCGACATCGCCCATCAGGTCGGAAATCTTGCCGCGCCCGCCGAATAGCAGAAGCGCGACCACGGCCAGAATCAAAATGTGCCAGATGCTGAGCGTACCCATGAAACTCTCCTTCGGTCGGCCGGGCTTGGTGCGTTCGCCGTCCCGCTTGCGCGGGAACAGCGTTCGATGCCCGTGGTTCTCTGTGCCAGCGCAGTCCGCGCGCAAGGCGTGGACGGGACGCCGAGGGGCTGGCGTCCCGTCCATTGTAGAGCGGCCGTCGCTTTGGGGGGGCTTGGAGCAACGGATCGCCCATGCGGTCTCACGACTGCGTCGAACGCGGCGTGAGGAAAGACTCAGGCAGCTCTTACTTCACAATGATCGCGGCCATCATTCTGGGATGGATCGAGCAGAGATATTTGTAAGTGCCGGACTTGACGAATTTGAATGTATATTTGTCGTTCTGGTCGAGCGCGCCAGAGCGAAACAGACCGTCCACGCTCGTGACCGTATGAGGTTCGCCGTCCATATTTTGCCAGGTCACGGACGTACCGGCCTTGACCGTCAGCGACATGGGGGAGAAGTCGAAATTCTTCATGACGACCGAATTCGCCTCATGTGCATCTGCAATGCCGATGACCGATATCGGAGCGGCGGCGAACAGCATTGCGGCTGCGAGGGCGTCGATGAGATTGCGGCCGGATGTTTTCATAAGCATGTGACTGTCCTTGAAAGGTGTGGGGTTGAAGCTCATCCGAGCGTCGTATCGGTCAGCGAAGCGGAAAGCGGATGAGCCAGGACCTTGATGCTGGTGATGCCCAGCATTTTCGGAAGCTGATCGCTCGCAACCTTGAGCGGTCCGGGCCCCGGGCCGACGCCGGCCGTGGGCTGCGGGTAGGCGGTCGATCGCGCGGTATGGAAAGTGATGTTGCCTTCCACCTTCTGCACGATCTGATGGATGTGGCCGTTCAAGACGGTGACGGAACCGAACCGCTTCAGATAGCTCGTCGCCTGATCGGCGTCGCCGGTCCCCCAGCCCCATGGCTCGTAGATGGTCCACATGGGCATATGGGCAAACACGACGATTGGGGTGCTCGCGGAACGCCCTTTTAGATCCTGTTCCAGCCAGGCGAGCTGCGCGTCCCCGAATGCTCCCAGTCCGTTCGGTTTGAAGTTCATCACGTTGACGAGCGCAACGAAGTGAACGCCGTTGTGGTCGAAGGTGTAGTAACCCTTGTTTGCGGAGGCCTTGCCGAAACGGCTGAAATATTCGGTACCGAGACCGTCGGTGACGTCGTGCTCCCCGGGCACGGTGTGGAGTTCGCTGATGTTCAATCCCGACATCAGTTGCGCCGCCGCGTCGAATTCCTGGGGCTTCGAAAGATGGGTGATATCGCCCGTATGAATGGCGAGCGCCGGTTTCACAGGCATGGCGTTGATGAGGTCGATGGTTTGCTTCAGCGTGCCGGCGACATCGGGATTGGCTTCCTTGTTGAACCCGATATGCGTGTCGCTGATCTGGAGGAACAGAGGGATGCCGCTGACGCGTGTCGCATGTTTCTTCGACGCCGCTATGGCCAGGTCGAGCGGTGCCAGAACGCCGCCCGACAGCATGAAGAGCGTGCCTGCACCGCCGAAGGCCAAGCATTTCAGTGCGCCGCGGCGCGATGTGTCGATTTCAGTTTCGGATGACATGTAAGCCTCTCCATTGGATTCGAGAGGCTGGACTCGCAACGCTCGCGATTTATTCCCGGCGGATGGGAGCCCCTGCATTCTGAATCAGCCGCGTCAGCGTTTTCATCTCGTCGAGGCCTGCATCCGATACGGCGCAGAATGCAATGTTTCCGCTCTTCCAGAATAAAAGGTGATAACCGTTGCGCAGTCCTTCAGCCGGCAAATGCTCATCGCCAGCGGCCCACGCAAAGACGTTGATGATGTGCTTGCCGTGCCGGTAAACCACGACGGCCGCCCTATGGCCGTCGATATAATCCGCGCGTCCTCCGACGAGAGTGAAACTTTGAGCTGCGAAATTGATCGCCGGCGGCGAGACGTCGGTATGGCCGGCGAACCACGGCTTGACCGTATGACGGTCGCTCGACACCACGTCGATCAGGTGATCCGACATCATTGAACGTAGATGCGCGTTGGTCAGATCGTCGACCAGCAGATTCGACCCCGGCTGCAACAAGAGGAAGAATGCCAGCACGGCGGCGAGCGCCGTCACACCGCCCCCGCTGACCGCACCCGTCAGGAACGATATTCCGGGCCAACTCTTCCGGCGCCGGGATCGATCGCCATCTTCATCGTCCAGAGCATCGGCAATGCGTTCCCGAAATTCACTGCTCGCGCGATGATAGGGCGCGCTTTCCCGCAATGCGCTGCGCGCGGTTTCCAGATCTTTTAGCAGCGCGGCGCAATCGGTACAGGTCTCCAGGTGACGCTCGACTTCGGCCGCCGCGCCGGCATCGAGTTCGCCGTCGAAATATGCATGCACGCGCAACGCTTCACTGCACGACATGGCGGATTCCTTCCACGTCGCTTAGCCATCTTTCCTTCAGCATGCCGCGCGCTCGGGCCAATCGTGACATGACGGTGCCGATCGGCGAGCCGGTGATCTGGGCAATCTCGCGATAGGACAAATCCTCCATTTCCCGCAGCACCAGAACCTCACGAAACTCCTGCGGCAATTTGGCGACGGCCGCGCCTAACCGGCGTCCTTCATCGGCGCGAATCGCGGCTGCTTCGGGGTCCGGCGCATCGGCGACCAGCGCGGGATCGCCAGTCTCTGATTCACCATCCGGTTCGATCGGAACGGTCCGTGTCCGGCGCGACTGACCTGCTGCCGTGAGAAAACAGTTGCGGACGATCGAAAGCAGCCAAGGCTTCACATTGTCTCCCCGAAACGAGTCGAAGGCGCGGAAAGCTCGCAGCATGGCGTCCTGCACAATGTCATCAGCGTCCAGCGGCGGCCGCGCGAGCCATCTCGCAAGATTGTAGGCCGCATCGAGGTGCGGGAGGGCTTGCGCTTCGAACCGCGCGCGCCGATCGCTCATTCTTCCGCCCCCACCGTCCCGCGTCCGTGCTTTCTCCGAGGGTTACATACCCCAAGACCCGGCCATCGGGATATTTATTCCCGCCTCGATGGGGGTGCTTTGCCTTATTTCGGCTGCATCGTCATCGCGGCCGGCTCCGAGGCGGGCGGATAGGCGCGCGTTTGGTCGGCAAGTTGCGCGAGGGAGATCGCGTATTCTGTTGCTCGCGCAATGAATCGGCCGACCGGCCAATTGCTTCGGAGAGCTGCAGCAACTGTCGGGCCAAGGGAGTGGTTTTGCGCCAGATCATGCCAACGGTTCGCGAGGGTTGAGGATCTTCAAAGCGTGACACGCACACCGAGGCTGAACGTGTCTCCAGCGCTACGGCCATTTCGGGAATCAGGGTCACACCCAGGCCAGCCCCGACCATCTGCACAAGCGTAGACAACGAATTGGCGTCAAGCGTCTCCCGCGGCATCGCCGCATTCATCTTGCAGAACGACAGCGCCTGTGCGCGAAAACAGTGGCCCTCTTCCAGGAGCAAAAGTCTCATTTCGCGCAGCATTTCGCTATTTGGTACCGGCGTGCCCTCCGCCTCGTCCGGACGCACGAGCAGGAAGTTTTCGGTAAAGAGCGGGACCTCCGTAAGCGAAGGTTCCGACAACGGCAACGCAACAACGGCCGCATCGAGCCGGCCCTCGATAAGCTCCTGTATCAGCTTTGACGTAAGCGCCTCGCGCACGCACGTGAACATCGAGTTGCGAATGTGTTCTCGCAAGATTTCCAATGACCGTAGGCAGCAGATAGGGTGCGATCGTAGGGATCATTCCGATCCGGACCCGGCCCGCAAGCCTGTTCCGCGATGCTCTTGCGAGGTCGCCAAGTTCATCGACCGAGCGCAGAATTTGGCGAATTGCTTCCGCGGCTTCTTCTCCGAAAGTTGTGAGGCGTAGCTGTCGCGCGCCTCGCTCGATCAGCACGGCGCCGAGAGCGCCCTCCAGGTCCTTGATCTGCATCGACAGAGCCGGCTGCGTGACGGCACAGACTGCCGCCGCATGACCGAAGTGCTTGTTGCGTGCCAGCGCATCGAAATAGCGAAGCTGCTTGAGAGTAATGTTGTCCATAAGCGCAGCTTATCTACTGTATCAGAAAAATCAATTTGTCTTATCATATGGGAGTTCGTACGAGTCCCGTGCCGGAAAATCACGGACAAGGACGGAGGATAAAATGGGTGACGAGAGCAGGTGCCCGGTCATGCATGGCGACCGCCGCAGGACAGTGAGCAACCGCGATTGGTGGCCGAATCAGTTGAACCTTCAGGTTCTCCACCATCACTCCCCTCTCTCCGATCCAATGGACAGGGCATTTGATTACGCCAAGGAGTTCGAGACTCTCGATCTCAAAGCGGTGATCACCGACCTGCACGCGCTGATGACAGACTCGCAGGATTGGTGGCCCGCGGATTTCGGTCACTATGGTGGATTGTTCATCCGCTTGGCCTGGCACAGCGCGGGCACCTACCGTGTCACCGATGGCCGGGGCGGCGGCGGCGCCGGGCAACAGCGCTTCGCGCCACTCAACAGCTGGCCCGACAACGCGAACCTCGNNTCTCCTGGGCCGACCTCATGATACTCGCCGGCAATGTTGCCCTCGATTCGATGGGCTTCAAAACCTTTGGTTTCGGCGGCGGCCGGCCCGACGTTTGGGAGCCCGAAGAGCTATACTGGGGTCCGGAAGGAACGTGGCTGGGTGATGAGCGATACAGCGGCGAACGCGAGCTTCACAAGCCGCTCGGCGCGGTACAGATGGGTCTGATTTACGTCAATCCGGAAGGCCCGAACGGCAAGCCCGATCCTGTTGCTGCGGCGCACGACATCCGCGAAACATTCGCGCGCATGGCGATGAACGACGAAGAAACCGTCGCTCTCATTGCCGGCGGTCACAGCTTCGGGAAAACCCATGGCGCCGGCGATCCGTCACTGATCGGCCCGGAGCCCGAAGGCGCCACCATCGAGGATCAGGGCCTCGGCTGGAAGAGCAGGCATGGCACGGGCCTTGGGGCCGATGCCATTACTGGTGGTCCCGAAGTCACCTGGTCACAGACGCCGACGAAGTGGAGCAATCATTTCTTCGACAACCTGTTCAACAACGAATGGGAGTTGACGAAGAGTCCGGCAGGCGCCTGGCAGTGGAAGGCAAAGGGCGCTGCGCCCACCGTCCCTGACGCCTACAACAGGTCAAAAAAGCATGTACCAACCATGCTCACCACAGACCTCTCGCTGCGGGTCGACCCGGCGTACGAGAAAATCTCGCGGCGTTTTTACGAGCGCCCCGAGCTGTTCGCGGATGCTTTCGCCCGCGCGTGGTTCAAGCTGACGCATCGCGATATGGGCCCGATCGCTCGCTACCTCGGCCCGCTCGTGCCGAAGGAAGCGCTCCCCTGGCAAGACCCCATTCCCGCCGTGGATCATCCTTTGATCGGCGAGCAGGACATCGCCGCGCTCAAGGCGAAGATTCTCGCCTCCGGCCTGTCTGTTTCGCAGCTGGTTTCAACTGCCTGGGCTTCTGCGTCGACGTTCCGCGGATCCGACAAGCGTGGCGGAGCCAACGGCGCACGCATACGCCTCGCACCGCAAAAGGATTGGGAGGTGAACGAGCCTGCCCAACTGAAAAAGGTGCTTCAGACGCTCGAAATGATCCAGAAGGAGTTCATCGGTTCGGCTATCGGCGGCAAGAAAATCTCGCTGGCCGACCTCATCGTCCTCGCCGGCGGCGCCGCAATCGAGAAAGCCGCAAAGGATGCAGGGCACAACGTACAGGTTCCCTTCACGCCTGGACGCATGGACGCGTCGCAGGAGCAAACCGACGGTCCGTCCTTCGAGCCACTTGAGCCGTCCGATGACGGTTTCCGCAACTATCGCCGCGGCCAGCCGCTCATGGCGCCCGAGGAAGCGTTGGTGGATCGGGCGCAACTGCTGACGTTGACGGCGCCTGAGATGATGGTTCTGGTCGGTGGCTTACGCGTCCTTGGGGCAAATTCCGGGCAGTCCAAGCATGGTGTCTTCACAACGAAGCCGGAGACGCTGACCAACGACTTCTTCGTCAATCTGCTCGACATGGGCACGCAATGGCAGCCTGCCGCCGGTTCTGAAGGCGTGTACGAGGGGCGCGACCGCAAGAAGCAGGAGAGCAAGTGGACCGGCACACGCGTTGACTTGATCTTCGGTTCCCACTCGCAACTGCGTGCGCTCGCGGAAGTCTATGGGTGTTCGGACTCGAAGGAGAAGTTTGTAAAGGACTTTGTATGTGCGTGGGCCAAGGTCATGAACCTCGATCGCTTCGACCTCGTCTGATTATCGTTTCCCAGCTTGGCTCAGCATGAGGGTAAGAAAGAGGCCTCACCCTGAACCTGTCGAAGGGTGAACCGCCATCGCGTACGACAAATCACAAAAGTGTCACCCGATTATCCCGTGCGTCGGGAATAAACAGGAATGGCGCGCAGTCTCTTGAGGGTCACGTCCCGATCAAACGGACAAAAGGAGAATTAACCAATGCTGCCTCGCTTCCCTTCAGGACTTGCACGCCGTTTTCGCACTGCTGTTTCCGCCGTCCTGGGCGTTGCGCTTCTCGCTTCGGCCGGAACGGCTGCGCTGGCCTCCGGCAATTGGTCCGAATTCGGGTTCGTGCCGCATGGCGGCCGATATAATCCGCATGAGAATATCCTGAATACGACGAATGTGGGTGCGCTCAAGGTGCTTTGGTCGGCACAAGACGGCTCGTTTCCATTCACCGCGCCGGCGGTTGTCGATGGCGTTGTCTATAGCGGGACGAATGCTTTCGACGCAGCAACGGGCCAGCTCTTGTGGGCCACGAATTCAGGCGGGATCTCCCCGGCGGTCAGTAAGGGTACGGTCTACATTGACACGCAAAACGGCCTCTGCGCTTACGTCGCCGCCAACGGGACGAACCTATGGTGCGCGGGGAACAACTACTTGCCGGACGCACCTTCGGGAGCAGCCGTGGTCGACGGCATCGCGTATTTCGGGTCAGCGCTCGGGAGCGTCTTTGCGATCGACGCGGCCACCGGAGCGCAACTCTGGTCGGCGCCGATCAGCTCCGACAACGCTGCTTCCTCACCGGCGGTGCCCAATGGCGTGGTCTATATCAACGGGGACGGGCTTTTCGCCTTCGACGCGAAGACTGGTGCACAGCTCTGGTCTTCGTCGATCACGGACGGTACCTCCTCGCCGGCCGTGGCGGGAGGTGTCGTTTATTGCAGCGGCCGTGTCCTTGCCGCGTTCAATGCGACGACGGGCGCCGTACTTTGGTCGGCATCGCCCGGCGGCCCACTTTCGATACTGGGGGATTCGCCCGCCGTGGCAAATGGCATCGTCTATATCGGCGCGTCTGTCACGGGCCAGCACGGGTCATCAAGCGGCGTGCTCTATGCGCTCAAGGCACGTACGGGCAAAGTTGTCTGGTCCACGCCCGTGGCGAGCGGGATCACATCCTCGCCGGCCATCGCCAATGGCGTCGTCTATGTCGGATCAGATGACGGCACCCTCTATGCGTTCAACGCAAAGACTGGCGCGGAGCTCGCGGCCGTCGCCGGACAGTCATCGCCAACAGTGGTGAATGGAATGGTCTATTCGGAAACGACGGTGTCTGGTGAGCTTTTCGCGCTTGGTCTCGGCGCGGGCGAAGTTGGCCGGGCCCGCGCGCCATAAGGCAGTGGCGGGGGCCTGCTATGGCGCCCGTGTCCACGCTGCGTTGCTGGGATAGTCGCCGGTGCGAATGGCTGCGGAATAATTATCAGTACGAAGTTTTGGTAGTTCAGCCGTCTGCACGGGTCGCAGACGGCTGTTTTGCATCGATCGTGTTCCTGGAACGCACAACAGATAAAAAAGCGATTTCATCTTCGCGCTCGGCGGGAATAAGCAACGGTTAATCGGCGTCTATGTGCCGTAGGGGTCATGTGCCACTGATACGAACAACAGGAGTCTACACAAATGCCGCCTCTTCGTTTATTCCCGATCGCGTCCCGCTTTCGCGTCGCCGCAACCGCCGCTCTTGGAATCGCGTTGCTGAGCTCGGCTGGAACTGCCGCGCTTGCTTCCGGTTGGAGCACGCCGCAGCTGCTGAGCTCAGGCGGCAACGGTTTCGATCCCTCGGTAGCAATCGACTCGAACGGAAATGCGCTCGTCGTGTGGTTCGAAAATCTCGGAAGCGGTAGCGGCGACGTCCAGTTTGCCGTTCATCCCAACGGAGGCGCCTGGAAAAGCAAGGATCTGATTCCGCCGTCGAACGACCTCATCGTGCCCGAGCCCGTCGTTCATGAAACGGCCGCCGGCACTGCAACGGCCGTCTGGTGGACGACTGCGGGTGCATTTACCGCAGACCGCCCGGCCGGCGGATCGTGGACAACCCCACTGCTCGTTCTTCCAGGCATCGCCGGAGCGCCGGCATTCACGATGAACTCGCAGGGCGCGGCCGTGCTCGAATGGGAGACCGGCCAGTGCGCAATCCGCGATATCGGCAGCTGCACCATCATGACTTTGACGCGGCCTGCCGGAGGTGCCTGGGGACGGCCAGTCTCCGTCGAAACTACGTCGGACCGTTTCCAGCCCGATTCCGTTGTCATCGGCGAAGGCGGCGACGCGATGGTGACATGGGAAACCTATCAAGCGTCGTGCCAACCGAGACGCTGCACCCGATCAAACTTCATCCTTTTCGCGGCGCGGCAACCTGCCGGGACCACGAACTGGCAGATTGACCACTCGTCCCTGGCCGGGCCCGATCCTGTTTCTCACGTCGGAGCAGCCAGCCTAGACAAAAATAATCTCGCCGCGGTGTTCATCGACTCGCAGGCGACCGGGATCACGGCCGTTACTGAGCCGTCCGGCAGCCAGTCCTTCGGGGCGCCCGTGAGCGTGACGAGCGACACGGACATAACACTCGGGGGCGCGCAGACCGATCCCTCTGGAGACGTGACACTGGTTGGCCTTGAGGGCACCGCCAAGCAGGTTGTGGCCATTTCAGGCAATTTCGAAACAAACACCTGGAACGGCGTCACCACTCTGTCGACAGCGGATACGGATATCAGTCAGTCCAGCTTTCCCGTCGTGTTTGCCGTGGGCACCGACGGCGAGAGCGTCGCGGCGTGGCCACAGGCCAGCACCATGGAAGCTCTGGACGACAATGTTGTCGTGTCGGTGAGTCCGTCGCCCGGTGCACCGTGGAGCAAGCCCGTGATTATCGCCAACAACTCGGAGCTCGGTCTGCCGCAATCGGTCAGCGTCAACAGCTCCGGCCAAGCCGTGCTTTCGTACTTCGACCTGAATGCAACGACCAGCGCCGATGAAATATTCGGCACGGTTTACAAGCCGCAAACACCCCGCGAACACCGGTAGAAATCCGAATCTTGGGCGCCGGCCTCCACATCCGCGGGGGCCGGCGCATCCTCCTCGAATTCTGCGAGTCGTCGAGTACGAACAGTCTTGACAAGATGGCACGCCGTCGGGGAAAGCGCCGAAGAGTGAAACGCCGCCGCCCGGCAGATACGGCGCGTGCTGCAAGACTCCGAATTCCCCTCTCCCCTTGTGGGAGAGGGATGCAGATTCGGGCTTCGAAACCGCTCCGAAATGGGTGAGGGGTCGACGTGCCTTGGATGTATTTGCTCATTGATGTCACGCAATCGTGGAATCGGTGAGCAATAACGGAGCGTCCATGCACGCCATGTCGCAGATTGCTGTGGGTTACGTTGTTCCGGCCGCCGCGATGGAGCAGGCCGCTTCCTGCTTTGCGCGCGGCGACCAGCGTGGCATGCGGGCCGCACTGGCGCCGCACGCGTTCGAGCCTTTCGCGTGGAGCGGCTACGTCATCGTCGTCCTGAACGAGTGGCTGCGCGAACGCGAGGTCGAAGTGCCGGTGAGCGGCGAGGCCGTCGTTCGACGCCTCGTCGAGATGCACGCTCCCATGCTGTGCGCGCGGGGCGCAGAGGCCACGGCACTCGCCCCGCGCCTCGACGCGTTGAATCCGTCATCGGAAGAACTCGCGCGCTATTGGACGGAGTTCACCGGCGAGAACGTACCCGAGGCGCCGCAATTCATGACCGACGCCTTTGGTTGGCTCACTCGGCTTGCGCACGCCGGTGCGGGCGCCGATTGGTGTGTCCTGTTCGAAGGATGATCTGGCAGGCCGGCCCGCGCACGGAACTTCATTTCCGGGCGGCCGCTCTATGTTGCGACAGCAAGTTTCCTGAAGGCGGTCGCAAACCGGATTCGGAACAGCCAGTAGATCATCAAAACCAAAGGCGCAAACGCCGGCACGAAGAGAAGCGGCGATCCGTGCATGAACGCCGGCATGACTTTCTGCTGGCCGAGGAAGAATGACGCTGCGGCGAAGAACAAAGCAAAGCACATGCGCCACAAATGCCGCGCGATGCGTTGCGTCCCGGAAATGCCGCCCCGCCGGATCACCCGGAAATCGAGAGTCGCGAAGAGGGCTGCGACGACCGCAAACGTGTAGTAGAACGGGGCGCGATATCCATCCAGCTCGCCGCCATTTACCGTCGCCTGCACGCCCCAGATCACGAACGCGAACGCCACGCAAAGGATGGCGATCAGCGATCCATACTCGAAGCGGCCGACGCTCCCTGGTTTGCGTCTGACGGTCATCCAGGCGGTGGCCACGAGATAGAATGCCAATATGCCGCCGGCGATGTTGCTCGGTTGATGAATCCAGACGGCGAGGGAGGCGGCCACCGCCCCCATGATGAGCATGGCAACCACGAACACTTTGCCGGACGCACGATGCAGGCGCTCGCCTTTTCGGACGAACACCGCCGCATAGCCGGAGAGTATGCCGACGCTTCCTCCGCCGATATGCAGAACCAGGGCCAGGACCACCACGGCGAAAATCCACCAGGGCGCGCCTGCGGGGAGATGAGAGATCGAGAGCGGCATCGCGGAGTTCATGTGGGGTTACCCCGCGCGGCGGACCCGAGCAGCGCGAACATTCCAACCGCGGCTTCGGCCCCGGCGGCGTTGAAGCGGTCGAGGGGAATCCCGTCGGCGGTTGTCATCACCCGGCGGGTCATGAGAATGGAGTTCGCGCCCTGGATCGCCTTCACAAGCATGACTGGCACGAAGATCCAGATCGCAAGCCAGTGGCGGCGACAGGCGTTGTCGAACTGTTTGGAAAAGATGCGGTCGAGCATGCAATACCCCTTCTGGAAGACGGTTTGCCGCAAACTTGTGGCTTGCCCATGATCCGGCAGTCCTTGATTCTAGCTTATCGGGGCCGGTTCGAATGGACATGACGCCACGTATCAAAAGCATGACCGCCTGCATCAAGGGGCGCCGGAGCGATGCCTGAGCTCACGGTGGCAGCGGGATTGGCGTGCGGATTGATGGAACTGGCCGTATCGAAAGGGGCGAGTCGGACCATGCTGGCCGAGCGCGCCGGGATTGCCGGGGAGGATATCGACGACCAGGACAAGCGCGTCCCGTTCGCGAACTACGTCGCGCTCATGCGAGCGGGCAAGGAGCTCACCAACGATCCCGCGCTGGCGCTTCACTTTGGCGAAACGAACGATCTGTCGCAGATTTCGATCGTCGGACTGCTTGGTTTCGCCTCCGCGACGATGGCCGACGCGCTCATGCAGCTCAATCGCTACGGGCGCCTGGTCATCGAATTCGACGGTCCCAGGGACCGCTTTCGGGTCTCACGCAGAAGCACGGGACTCTGGATCGTGGACACCCGCGAGAACCCCAACGATTTTCCCGAGCTCACCGAATCCACCTTCGCGCGCATGATTTGCGGACCGCGCCAGTTCGGCGTCACGCAGCTGGCCAAAGTGGTGCACGTCACCCACGCGGCGCCGGCATATCGCGCGGAGTACGAACGCATCCTTGGGGCACCGGTGGTTTTCGATAGCGGCGAAAACGCGATCCTGGTCGACGACGCCTGGATGAACCACAGGATCGCACTCCAGCCGCGTTACGTCTTCGGCATATTGAGTGAGCACGCCGACGCGTTGCTCAAGAGCCTGGAGAACTCGAAATCCGTGCGGGGCCGGGTCGAGAGCCTGCTGATGCCGATCCTGCACACGGGCGACGCCAGCATGGACATGATCGCCGGCAGGCTTGGCCTCAGCCGGCAGACGCTTTTGCGCCGGCTCAAAGCGGAGGGCACGACCTTCGAGAAAGTATTGGACGAGCTGCGCCGCCAACTGGCGCTCGGCTATCTGGGCGGCAAGAAGGTCTCGGTCAACGAGACGGCCTACCTCGTCGGCTTTTCCGAACCGGCGGCCTTCAGCCGCGCCTTCAAGCGCTGGACCGGCACGAGTCCCCGCAGGATGCGCGATTCAGGGGTGGGGCGCGCTTCAATTGCCTGAACTATCAAATGATAGTAGACCCTGCCGCGAACGGGCTGTCGCACGGGCGGCAGTCTGCAACAAGATGGGGTAATTATCATGAAAACTCTGGTTTCCATTTGTACCGCCATGCTGCTCATGACGGGTTCGGCCATTGCAGCCGACATGTCCACGACGCAGCAGAAACTTGTCGACATGGAAGCGGCCTGGTCGAAGGCAATTGTCGCGAAAGACACCACGGCAGTCTCGGCCATCGTTGCAGACGATTGGATGGGGCAGAACCCCGGCGGCAAGATGGAGGACAAGGCCGGCCTGCTCGCGGATATGAAATCGGGAACCACGGCGGCAACGAGCATGACCAATCACGACGTCCATGTGCGCGTGATGGGCAAAATGGCTGTGGTGCAGGGCGCCGACGACGAGAAGAGTACCAACAAGGGCAAGGACACGAGCGGCGCCTACACCTGGATGGACGTCTTCGAAAACCGCGACGGCAAATGGGTCGCCATCGCCTCGCAGGTGACCAAGACCGCGCCGTAAATTCCGCGCTCGGTGTTTGTGCGGACCCCTCACCCGCTTTGGAGCGGTTGCGGGGACAGCATGTTTAACCCCTCTCCCACAAGGGGAGAGGGGACTCTTCGCGCTAATTTTCCGCTGTTTAAATCCTCATGCAGGACTCCGAATTCCCCTCTCCCCTTGTGGGAGAGGTGTGCGAGATGAGGGCTCTCAACCGCCTGAGCGCGGGTGAGGGGTTCGCCGCATCGCGCATGTAGAAATGTTCACAAACGCGCGGAGCCTTTAGAGGGCGATTGACAGGTCTCAGAACACATGCCAAATTTTTGGCATGTCGAAAGGCGAGCGAACGAAGAGCGCGCGCGGGTCCGGGGAGAAATCCGCCAGCGACCTCCCCAATCAACACAGCCGCCGCGAGCGCGAGATCATGGATGCGCTCTATAGGCTCGAAAAGGCGTCCGCCGCGGAAATCCGCGAGCAGATGCCCGATCCTCCTACCTATACCGCCATCCGCACCCATCTCTCGATTCTCGAAAAGAAGGGCCATGTGCGCCACGAAAGCGACGGCACCCGCTACATCTACGAACCGCTGATTGCGCGGGAGCAGATGGGCCGCCGCGCCATCGATTCGCTCCTGCAGACCTTCTTCGACAATTCCGTGGAGCGCGCCGTCACCGCGCTCCTGACGCGCCAGGACGCAAACATTCCGCACGCGGATCTCGACCGGCTGGCGCGCCTCATCGACAAAGCCAGGAAGGAGGGACGATGACCGAGCTCATTGCATTGCGCGCGCTTCTCTTTGCGGGCGAATTGCTCGCGGGATCGGCTGTGATCCTGTCATTCGCCTGGGGTCTGGCCGCGCAGAGATCGGCCAGCGCGCGCCACCTCACCTGGGCGGGCGCCTTCGCCGCGCTGCTCGCGTTGCCGGTGCTCGTGGCGATTTTTCCCTCCGCGTTTCATCTCCAGCTTCCCGCGCCGCCGCGCCTGCCGCTCGCGCAACCCTTCGATGTCGTCGAAATGGCGGCGATTCCCGCGCCGCAGCCAGGCGGTTTCTCTCTCGACGCACCCAATATTGCGCTTGCTCTGGGTGCGCTCTGGATCGTGGGCGTGTGCGCGGCCGCGGCGCGCCTCACCGTTGCCGCGTTCTGCCTCTCCGCGCTCAGGCGCCGCAGCCGTCTCTATGCCTTGCCACCGCAGGCTCTGCCCAGAATTGCCGCAACGCACCGCGAATGCGAGTTGCGCCTTTCCGAGAGGAATATCGGTCCGATCGCCTGGGGGCTGTTCCAGCCCATCATCCTGCTGCCGGAGAGCGCCGTCTCGTGGCCGCGCGAGCGTCTGCACGCCGTTCTGCTGCACGAGCTCGCGCATATCCGCCGGCGCGACTGGACTGTCCAGGCGCTGTCACATCTGGTCTGTGCGCTTTATTGGCCCAATCCGCTCGTCTGGATAGGTGCGAAAAACCTTCGGCGCGAAGCCGAGATCGCCGCAGACGATGCGGTGATCGTCTCGGGCGTCAGGCCATCTTCCTATGCCGGCGAATTGCTCGATCTTGCGGCAGAGTTCCGGGTGCGACGGCCGCCGGCGCTCGCGAATATGGCATTGTTCATGGCCGAGCCTTCGGCGCTCGAAGTGCGCGTCGAATCGGTTCTTGCCCCAACTTCACTGCGCACGGGAGTGACACCAATGGATGTTGTGAAAATTACAGCCACCGGACTCTTCGCCACCGCGGCAATCGCGTTTGCCTGTCCCTCGCTCGCGCAGGAAGGGCAGCCCGCGCCCGTGACGGCCGCGCCCCTCCCGCCCCCTCCGCCCGATGCGCCGCGTCCTCCCGATGCTCCACCTGCGCCAGAGGTGCCACCGGCTCCGCCGACGCCTCCCGCTCCGCCCGCGCCGACCGCGGATTTTGAAGCTCCCGCCATGGAACATATTCATGTGCATCTGGATTCGCGCGAACTGCAGAAGTTGAAGCACATCGACATGAAGCACATACACATCGCGATCGAGAGAGCGAAGCGTGAAGCGCGCGAGGCAATCAGGCAAGCGAGGCCTGAAATTGAACGTGCCGTCCGCGAAGCGTATGTGAGCGAGGATGCGATGCGCGCCGTAGAAGCAGCGCAGCCCGAGATCGACAGGGCGGTAACCGAGGCGATGAAGGCACGTCCCGAGATCGACCAGGCGTGGGCCAAGGCTCGGCCGGAGGTGGGAAAAGCGCTCGCAGACGCGCGCGCGGAACTCAGGAAGGCGCACCTCGACATGAAGGTGCAAGAGAACGTGGATGACGCGCTGATGCGCGCGGAGATCCGGATCGAAGCCGTGGAATCGCGCAACCACGACAGGGAAAACCGCCGCGAACAACGAAGCGAAGAGTCAGATGCGCCGGACAGCCCGGATACTCCCGATACGCCGGACGAGAACTAACCGGCACACGCCCCGAACTTTCCTCCCACAGTTCTGGGGGAGGTGGCCAGAACGGCCGGAGGGGGCGCGGCGCTGAATGCTAGGCGCGCTCAGCGGAGCGAGCGTCAACGTTTGCGGCCAGCAGTGGGGTGGCAAGTCTAATTGTGGCTTTGAGCGCAAACTCCTGAGTCAATTTGATTCATGTTGCGCGAACGCGGTTTGTTGAGCCACCGGAACCGCGCGCGTTCTCACGGAGCCAATGACAAGTAGCACCGCGCCGCCGAGGGTGCAGAGCGCGGCATGCATCGACCAGAGCTCGAACGCGGTTAGCCTTTCGTAGAGCGCGCCGAGGCGACCGCTGATCACGCTGCCCAGGAAGACGGACAGATAATAGGCGCCTATCATGGTCGCGTCACGCTGCGTGGGGCTGAGCGTGAAAACAGCGCAACCACGATCGGCGAGAAATAAAGCCAGCCGATATTCGAGCCGAAGTGAAAGGCCACCGTCCACAGGAGGGGCGCGCGTCCGCCCGGCCACGCAAAAAGCCCGGCGCAGCCGAGCCAGAAGGTCGAAACCGCAAAGAGGAAACAGCCGATCGCCATCTTTGTGAGTTCGTTCGGTTCGCGTCCGCGCGATGCCTGCCAGCGTCAGAACACGAGCAAAGGCGGCAGGCACAGGAACGGCGAGAGGCCGTCGAGCGATTGCAGCCACGGCACCGGCATCGTCCAATGGCCGAAGCGCAGCGCGACGTGATCGCGCGCCCAGAGATTGTAGGTTCCAGACCTGGCTTTGCGCGATCCAGAACAGAGACGCGACAGGCACAAGCAGCAGGAGAAACTGCACGGCGCGGCGCTCGCTTCGCGTGAGTGGTTCACGGCGCGCGCTCGTTGGTCCGCGCGGCGCTTCTTTGGGCAGATTCCGCCGCCCTGCGAGATAGATGCAAAGCCCGAACAGCATGCCGAATCCCGCGAAGGCAAAGCCCGTGTGCCAGCCATAGGCCTGGCGTAGCGCGCCGGTCGCGAGCGGGGCGATGAACGCGCCGAGATTGATCGCGCTGCCGTAGATCTGAAAAGCAAAGGTGCGGCGGCGATCGTCGGGTGCGTACAATTCGCCCAGCTGCGGCGCCAGATTGCCGCGCAGAAGCCCGGCGCCGAGGATCAGAAAAAGCAACGCAAGCAGGAAGGATTCGTCGAAGGCCATGCAGAAATGTCCGGCCGTCATCAACAGCGCGCCAAGCGAGACGGCACGAATCCGCCCGAGCAGGCGATCGCCCAAAACCCCGCCGAGTACCGGTGTGAAATAGACGAGACCGACATAGACGCCGAAGATCTGGGTCGCAAGCGCCTGGGTCGAAAGCGGCCCGGTCACAAATTCGACGATCGCGCGAAGATGCGCGAATCCTGCGATGCGCTCGATGTGACCGGGGAGCAGAAGCTGCTCGATCATGTAGAGCACAAGCAGCGCCTGCATGCCGTGGAACGAGATGCGGTCCCACAATTCCGTGGCGGCGATGAACACGAGCCCGCGCGGTTGGCCGAAGATAAGGCGTTGGCCAACAGCCGACGCCAATTGGTCCTCATGGTTCGACAGGCTCACCATGAGGGATTCACCCTGATCACGGAAAGCTCCTCATCCTGAGCTTGTCGAAGGATGAGTCACGATGCGGCCGCAGCGGTGGGAAACTCGGGCAGCCCTGCTTTCAGGAGTGCCGCTCGATGATGCTCGATGTCGTTGGGCTGCTTGTAATGGAGAGTCTTCAGAAATGCGTCCACCGAAAAGCTGGGCTCGCGTTTCAGGACTTCCGCCGCGTATTGCCGCGCGGCGCTATCGTCTCCGAGCTGAGCGGAGGAGGCGGCGAGGAAGGAATAATGAACCTGAGTTGGCGCGGTGATGCGGCCGAACGCCGAGATCGCCTCCGCATAGCGCCGCGCCACGAAATAGGCGCGGCCGAGATGATTCCAGAACCGCTCGGGATGGCAGGGATTGAGGCGCATGGCCTTTTCGATCCATCGGATTCCCTCTTCGGGTTGCCCAACCCAGGTCAGGATCTCGCCCTGCTGCACGACCACAAGATCGTCATTGGGGTTGAGGCTGAGTGCCCGCTCCTGGTGGTAGAGAGCCTTTTCGTGCTGTCCGCGCAGGAGGTTCATGGCGGCGAGAATTCGATGGACGTCGCTGTCATTGTCGTTGAGTCGCAGGGCGATCTGTAACTCGTCGGCCGACTGCTTCCAGAGAGCGTCGCGGTCGGCCCTGAAACCGTGCACCCAAGCTTGCCCCAGCGTGCAGGCTTTCCACGCATGGGCCTGGGCGTAATTGCGATCGAGCTCGATGGCGCGATCGAGAAGCCGCAGAGCCTCTTCGTTATCCGCGCGCGTGGAACGATGGTGGAGGAGCTTGCCAGCGAGCACGCACTCATAGGCCGTCATGTTTTCGGTTGGTTTGCGGCCTGCCCGGTCGCCCGTCGCAGCCTCAACACGTCCGGGAAGTATGGCAACGATCGCAGACGTCACTTCGTCCTGGAGGGCAAAGATATCTTCGAGCTCGCGATCATAGCGCTCGGCCCAGATGTGACGATCCGCCTGGCCGTCGATCAATTGTGCGGTGACCCGGACGCGGTTGCCCGCCTTGCGAACGCTACCTTCGATCATACTCGACATTGAGTTCGCGCGCGACCTGTCGCACGCCTACGGCTTTGCCTTTGTACCGGAAGGCCGAGTTTCGCGAGATGATGAAGAGGTGATGGAACCGCGACAGCTCGGTGATGATGTCCTCGGTCAGTCCGTCGGCGAAATAATCCTGGCCGGGATCGCCGCTCATATTGGCGAAGGGCAGGACCACGAGGGAGGGGCCATCCGGCGCGTCGATCGGTGCATCTGGTTCGCCCGCCTCGGCATGTGCCCGATTGATCTGGATAGGAACGACGGCTTCCCCGGATTTATCCTGTCCCCGCAGCTTTGCCGCCGCCGAGTTCAGCGCGACGCCTTCGCCGACCGGCGAGGCGTTGAGCTCGAGGATCCAGGCGAAAATCAGCGCGACGGGAAATCCGCCAATAAGCAACACCAAGACCAGCGTTCCCGTCCAGTCGGGAACTTTGAGCATCGGCGTCAGGTTGTTGTAGAGCTGGATCAGAAGCCAGGCGACGACCGCATAGGCGGCCGCAATCCTGTAGATATGCCTGCGCTTCAGCTCCTCGAAAAAATCGGCCATGCCTCGTGCCCCTGCCAACCGGGCAGACGATAGCGTCTGACAGGAATTTGAATAGTAACTGTGCGCGAGGTGCGGAACCGGTTCGCTCGCCGCTGCTTCCTCAGGCGACGTGTCTCGCTTGCTCATGCACGCGAGGGGCGGGCAGGAACACGCGCACGCAGGTGCCTCGGTTGACCGCGCTTTCCAGCGTCACCCGTCCGCCCTGTGCCTGCACCAGACCACGCACGATCGGCAGGCCGAGGCCCGTCCCCTGGGTCTCGTTCACGACATCATGGCGTCCCTGCCCGAAACTCTCGAAGACGCGTGCCAGATCGTCTTCCGCGATGCCCACGCCCGTATCGGAAACGTCAAGGCAAAACTCGCCGTCGGGCGCGATCGTCACGCACACGGTCACTTTGCCGCCCGATCGCGTGACCTTGATGGCGTTCGGCATCAGATTCAGGAGGACCTGACGAAGCTAGCGCAGATCGGCGTAAATCAGCGGCGTTGCGTGAGGCACGACTGACCGCAACGCGACGCCTTCGTTGTCCGCCTTGGGTTGCATGATGGCCAAGCAGTCCCGGACCAGGTCGTGCACGCGAATATGCGTGTTGTTGAGCTCGTATATTCCCGCTTCGATCTTGGATAGGTCGAGGATGTCGTTGATCAGGCTGAGCAGATGCCGGCCGGACCGGTGAATGAACTCGGAATATTCCTCGGTCTTGCCAAGACGCGTGCAGCTCTTCAGCATCTCCGAAAATCCGAGGATGGCGTTGAGCGGCGTTCGCAGCTCGTGGCTCATGTTGGCGAGNNAGGAATTCGCTCTTGGCGCGGCTTGCCTCCATCGCAGCCGCGCGCTCCGACACCGCGATCTGGCGCGCGGCATCGACGTCGCGCAACGCCTGCAGCGAAATGGCGCGCGCATCGTTCGCCACCTTGTGGGCCTTCGCGAGCTGATCGCGCGCATGCCGCATGTTGATCCAGGCGCTGACGATCGCGAAGGTCACGGGAAAGCCTACGATGTTACTGATCGCCAGCGTCACGTAGGGCGTATAGCCCGCGGAATTTTTCAGGATCACGATGGATATGAGATAGTCGAGCGCCATCGACGCAACCACCGCAGCAGTTGCCGAGGCGAGCGTCCACGCCAGCTTTTGACGAAGCATCCCGATCTGTCCGTCCATCGCAGCCGGGATTGTAACCCCGGCAATTTACCGGCGCGTAAATGCTGGAATGCGCAGTTTCAGATTTTGTTAGCCATACGGCGATGACGGAGCGTCTTTGAGCCGGGAAACTCGGCTGGAAACCGGCCAGACGCCCACTCTGGTTACGGGCTCGATGCGGGGCTAACCTCGAAATGGTGTTCTCGGGGAAATTGAAATGGATGGGGTTTCCATTCGGGGCAGACGCGCATGAGTGTCACTGCGGAGAGCTTGCCGCGCCAAGGCGTAAGCGTGGGGATTGGCGCGAGCGTCGTTCCGCTTCTCGCCATCGCCATCTTCATCAACTATGTCGATCGCGGCAATCTCGCGACGGCCGCGCCGTTGATGAAAAACGAGCTCGGGCTCTCCGCCACACAGCTCGGGCTGCTGCTCTCGATGTTCTTCTGGAGCTACACGCCCTGCCAGATCCTGGCCGGCTGGCTTGCGGAGAAGATCACGGCCACGCGCGTCCTGGCGATTGGCCTCGCCATCTGGTCGCTCGCCACTGCGGTGACGGGGCTCGTGTCCGGATTCGCCGCGCTCCTTGCGCTGAGGTTGCTGCTCGGCGTGGGCGAA
>PKWC01000159.1 GCA_003131925.1 Alphaproteobacteria bacterium
TCACAGGCTCGAAAGCGGGAACCCAGATGTACCGCGTTCCGAAAAAATGCTCCGGCAGTTTCCCACCTGGGTCGGCCCTCATCGGTTGGTTTTCCACGCGTTCGACGATGCATTTTGTTGCAGTGGGTTGTGGCATGGACGAATTTGCGATGGGCTTCCCTCGCAAGGCTTTACGTCTGGGTCCCCGCGTTCGCGGGGATGACACGCTTTGTATACGGAGAGCCCTGGGGCTTGGCGGTTCATCTTTCTTGGCACGCTTGCCACGGGGCGATTTGCGTGACGATGATGGCGCGGCACAGGTGTTGAAGGCTCGTTCATGTTTGTAGATATCGCCGGCGCGCGGATTTTTTTCGACACGGTGGGCTCGGGCCTCGCCATCGATGGCGAGCGCATGGTGGAGAAGCCGGCGCTCATCGTCATGCATGGCGGCCCGGGCTTCGATCATTCCATGATGCGGCCCTATTTCGACCGCTTCGCCGATACGCACCAGGTCGTCTACATCGATCATCGCGGCAATGGCCGCTCGACCGGCGCATCGGACAGCTGGACGCTCGCGCAATGGGGCGACGACGTGAAGGCGCTCTGCGATGCGCTGGGCATCGAGAAGCCGGTGGTCTACGGAAATTCGTTCGGCGGGATGGTGGCGATTTCGTACGCCGCGCGCCATCCCGGTCATCCCGCGAAGCTGATCCTGTCTTCGACGGCGGCGCGCATGCATTTCGACGACACGTTTCGCATGTTGGAGGAACGCGGCGGCCCCGAGGCGCGCGCCATTGCCGAGCGCTTCTGGGTGACGGCGGATGCCGCGACGATGGCCGACTACATGCGGGTCTGCATGCCCTTCTACAATCCGGGCGATGCGGAGGGCCAGGCGGCAGCGCGCCGGCGGGCCATCTTTCGCTTCGACGTCACGCGCCATTTTGCACTGGGCGAAATGCGCAGCATGGATGCGCGCGCCGCACTGGCGAGGATCCGCTGTCCGACGCTCGTCACGGTTGGTACCTACGATCCCATCACGCCCGTCGCCTGCGCCGAGGAGATCCACGCGGCGCTGCCCGCCGGCATTTCCCGACTCGAAATTTTCGACGGCGCAGGCCATGGCGTGCATCGGGATCGGCCCGACGAGGCGGAGCGCGTGATGCGCGCATTCCTCGCATCATGAGCGTGACGTCTCCGCGGCTTTCTTCGCGCAACGTCGCCGCCGCGATCGCCGGCAACGCGCTCGAATTCTACGATTTTGTCACCTACGCGTTCTTCGCGGTGCAGATCGGGCGCGTCTTCTTTCCCGCGTACAGCGAATATGGAAGCCTGATGCTGTCTCTAGGGACCTTCGGCGCGGGCTTCGCGATGCGGCCGATCGGCGGCATCCTGATCGGGCGATACGCGGATCGCGTGGGGCGGAAGCCCGCGATGATTCTCAGTCTCGCGCTCATGGGTGCGGCGGTTCTCGCCGTCGCCGTCATTCCTTCCTATGCCGCGATCGGCGTCGCAGCGCCCGTGCTGGTGGTGATCGCACGCATGGCGCAGGGCTTCGCGCTGGGGGGCCAGGTGGGATCCACCACGGCGTTCCTGATGGAAGCGGCGCCGCTATCGCAGCGTGGCGTCTACACAGCGTGGCAGGGCGGCAGCCAGTATTGCGCCAGCCTTGCGGGCGGCATCGTCGGCATTCTTCTGTCCAGCCTTCTCGATGCGGATCAGCTTCAGGCCTATGGCTGGCGCATCGCCTTTGCGCTCGGCGCGCTGACCCTGCCGTTCGGTCTTTTTCTCATCCGCAATGTGCCGGAGACCTTGAACAGGTCGGCTGATACGTCCGTGGATGCAGCGGCCGGCGGGGATTGGGCACTGTGCGTCGTTCATCGCCGGGTGATTTTGCTCGGCCTCGTCACGCTCGCGAGTGCTACCATCTTCACCTATCTCACCAATTACATGACGACCTTCGCCGAAACCGTGCTGCATCTCGGCAACGCGGTGGCGTTCGGCGCGACCCTCGTCGTCGGCGTGAGCGGACTCGGCGGAGTCATGTTCGGCGGCTGGCTTTCCGACCGCGTCGGGCGCTGGCCTGTCATGGTATGGCCGCGCGTCGTGTATCTTGTTTTCGTTTGGCCGCTTTATGCCTGGATCGTGGAGATGCATGGCGCGGCCGCGCTCTACGCCGCCACGGCCGTGCTGGTATTTCTCGGTACGATGAGTTTCGGTCCGTTTTATGCGGCGCTAACCGAGAGTCTGCCTACGCGCATCCGTGGCAGCGCCGTCGGCACGACCTATGCCATTTCGATCGCGATTTTCGGCGGCAGCGCGCAGCTCATCGTCACCTGGCTCATCCACATCTCAGGCAATCCACTCGCGCCGGCCTGGTATCTGATCGCGAGCGGCATCTGCGGCGTGATTTCGACCGCAATGATGGCGGAGACCGCGCCCGTGCGCGTCGGCCTCGCCCCACGCCCCGCCTCGGCCGCCGCGGAGTAATTAGCTTGCGCGCGAAGAAGAAAAAAGAATTTAGCGCAGAGGACGCAGAGGATGCGCAGAGGACGCAGGGTAGGAATCGCGCGTCTCTGGCGCGCAAACTTTTTCCCGCGCCCCCTGCGCTAAAATTTTTTGGAGGCATGTGATGACTGAACGGCTGGATGCGGAAATCTGGATCGAGGCGGGGCGGGAGCTGCTGCCGGAAATGATCGCCCTTCGCCGGGCCATTCACGCGGAGCCGGAGCTCGGGCTCAGGACTCCCGCGACGACGGCGAAGGCGAAAGAGGCGCTCGCCGGCCTGCCGCTCGAATTCTTCGATGGACCTTCGACCACCGGTTTCGTCGCGCGGCTTTCCGGCCCCGCCAATGGTCGCACCGTGCTCTTGCGCGGCGACATGGACGCGTTGCCGCTCAGCGAAGACACGGGGCTTCCCTTCGCCTCGCGGAACGAAGGGAAGATGCATGCCTGCGGCCACGACAGCCATGTTGCGATGCTGGCGGGAGCGGCGAAGGCGCTCTGCGCCAACCGCGACCGGCTCGCGGGATCGGTGCTGTTCATGTTCCAGCCCGGCGAGGAAGGCCATCACGGCGCGCGGTTCATGCTGGAGGACGGACTCATCAATCCGCTGCCCGACGCCGCCTTTGCGCTGCATGTCTGGCCAAATCTTCCGAGTGGCGTCTTTGCAAGCCGCGCGGGTCCTCTGCTCGCGGCGGCAGACCGCATTCTCATCACTGTAACAGGCAAGGGCGGCCACGCCTCGCAGCCCCAATTTGCCGTCGATCCCATACCGGTCGCCTGTGAGATCGTGGCCGCGCTGCAGAGCTTCGTCACGCGGCGCATTGCGGTCGAGGATCCCGTCGTCATCACCATAGCCCGTATTTCGTCGGGCACGACGAACAATGTCATTCCCGAGATTGCCGAACTGGAAGGCACGGTCCGCAGCCTGTCGGAATCCTCGCGCGCGCTCGCGCACGAGGGCGTGCGCCGGATTGCCGGAAACATCGCCGCCGCGCACGGTGCGTCAGCTTCGGTGACCATCGTTCCGGGGTATCCGGTGACGGTTTGCGACGAACGCGCGGTGAAGCTTGCGCACGCGACCGCGCAGCGTTTGTTCGGCGAGGCGGCGTGGAAGACGCTTTCAGCGCCGCGGATGGGCGCAGAGGACTTCTCCTACGTGCTCCAGAAAGTTCCAGGAGCCATGCTGAATCTCGGTGCGACGCCCGAGGGAGGTGATCATCGAACCTGCTGCGGGCTCCATTCCAACCGCATGGTCCTCGACGAATCCGTCATGGCGCGCGGCGCCGCTATGCACTGTGCGCTCGCGGAAGCGTTCCTGCAGGACGGATTCCGCGAATCCGGCTGAGCTTCAAACACGCGGATTTCACGAAGAAAGATTCAGCGCAGAGGACGCAGAGGCAGCGCAGAGGACGCAGGAATATCGCGCGCGAAGCGCGCAAAAAACCTTCTGCGTCCACCGCGCATCCCCTGCGTACCCTGCGCTAAACCTTTCTTCCGTCGCTGCTTCACTCGTTGCCGGTGCCACCGCCATTCTGCTCCACATTCGCGGACGCAACCTTCTGCTGTGCGCGCTCGCTGCCGACAATCACGTCGAAAATGCGTTCCTCGCCGTCGCGCCACACGCTCACGGGAACGCGCTGTCCCGCCTGTGTGCCCGCTACGGCGAAAGCCAGGTCGTGCGGCGTCGCGATCGGGGCGCCATTGAACGCGGTGATCACATCGCCTTGCTTCAGCTCGCCGCGCGCAGCGGGTGAATCCTTCTCCACCACATCGACCAGCACGCCCTTGTCACGGCCGAAGCCGACGGCTTTGGCGAGCGCGGGTGTCACTTCCTGCATCTGGATACCGAGCCAGCCGCGCGCGACGCGGCCGTGTTCGCGCAGCTGATCGACGACATTGCGAACCACGTCCGAGGGAATCGCAAAGCCGATGCCGACGCTGCCGCCCGAGGGCGAATAGATCGCGGTGTCGATGCCGATCACCTGACCCGACTGGTCGAACAGCGGTCCGCCGGAATTTCCGGGATTGATCGGGGCGTCGATCTGCAGGAAATCGTCGTAGGGGCCGGCGCCGATATCGCGGTTGTCGGCGGAAAGGATTCCCGCGCTGACGCTGCCGCCGAGCCCGAACGGATTGCCGACAGCGATCACCCAGTCCCCCACCCGGGCCTTCTTCGAATCGCCGAAGGCGAGATAGGGAAGCGGCCTCGATGCGGGGATCTTGAGCAGCGCCAGGTCGGTCTTCGTGTCGCGGCCGACGACGCGCGCCGCGACCGTCGCCCCGTCGGCGAGCGTCACCTGGATGTCGGAGGCGTCGTCGATGACGTGATTGTTGGTGACCACATAGCCGTTCGGATCGATGATGAAGCCGGAGCCCAGCGCGTGCGTGGGCCGCGCTTTCTGCTGCTGGAGGAGGCGCTGTGCGCCCGGACCGAGAAACTGCTGCAGCATATCGTTTAGCGGACTGCCCTGCGGCAGCACGAGCTGAGACTGCTTGACCTCCTGCGTTGTGGAGATGTTCACGACAGCGGGCTTCACCGCGGCGACCAGTTCCGCAAATCCGGGTAGCTTCACCGCGCCGGGGACCGAAATCGGCGGCGGGCTCGTCGCCTGGGCGGCGGCCAGCCTGGCGATCACGCCGCCGCCGAGAAGGGTTGTTCCTAATAGTGCCGCAGCGATCCTGTTGCGGCGGAATTCGTGCCTGATGCCGTTCGTCATAGCCTGAGCCTCGTACCAAGAAATATTGCGCGGCCGCTGCCAGGGCGGCCGCATTCCCAGCAAAATTTGGGTCCTCGGATTACCCACTGCAAGTTTATGTACGTGAAAAATTTTTGAGATTCCGGGCTGCGCGCACGTGACCTGCGGGGCTTCGGATTGCTTTTCGGCAATCAGGGTCTACTGTCGCCGGCCTGCACCGGTAGCTCAGCTGGATAGAGCACCAGACTTCGAATCTGGGGGTCGCGGGTTCGAATCCTGTCCGGTGCGCCAATTCTACAATATATTTCAGATACTTATAGAACTGCCGCGCATCCTACAAAATACCATAATTCTTGTGTCAGCCAACTGTCAGCAAACTCCCGTTCGCCCGCCACTTAGACGAGACACCTTCAATCGCGAGCGACTTCGAACGGCACGTCGCTCGCCTGCGCATGATGCGCGAACGCCCGCACGAGCGGTCAGGGCACATGCCGCCGAGTGTGCTGGGGAGTGGCTCAGTTGGACCTCCCGTTTTCAGCGTGGGAGCTTCAAGGGGACGGTTTGCGGGTGTGGGTGGGGTGATTGGGTGGCCAGCGTGGAATAGCAATGTGCGGCGCTGGGCGATTGAATGCACATTGCCATCGCGCTTGTGTTCGCACATTGGTTCGAAATCGGGGAAGACAACGTGCACGTCGTGGACAAGCGCGAGCGCAGGCGGATTTACCGAGACACCAAGCGGCCTCGCTGCTGCGGCCTGCTCAAACTCCCGTTTCCGGTGCAGTGCTCTCGACGTGCGTCGGTAGAACGTCGCGGTCGGTTCTATTGCGGCCTGCACGATCCACAGAGACCCGGGAAAACAACAACGCCACGTAAGAAATAGATCAGGCTGTCGATGATGGCAAAGGATAAGTATGCGAACTTTGAGGCGCTCCGCAAACGTGAGCGCGAAGGTGTCGATTTTCGGCGATGCGTTCGCGATAGGAATGTTTCCGTCGCGGTCATCGCGCCGCATGGAGGACATATTGAACCGAAAACCTCCAAGATCGCAGCTGCGATAGCCGGAGAAACACTCAATCTCTATTGCTTTGAAGGGACAAAGAGCAACGACAACGAGACGCTGCACATCACATCCAATAATTTTGATGAACCTTTATGCGTCGATCTGATAGCAAAGTCCGATGTCGTCGTCGCGGTACATGGCCTTGGGGGAAAGGGTGAGACCGTACACGTCGGGGGGTTAAATTCAGAGCTTCGAGATGCAGTTCGGCGGTCGCTAGAACAGGCCGGTTTTAGGGCTGTCGTCGATAAGTCTGGCGACCACGCAGGAATTCGCAGGGACAATATATGCAACAGAGGGCGTTCTAAACAGGGCGTCCAATTAGAAATTACGAAAGGGCTTCGAGACCGACTGAACGGCAATCTTCTGATACAATTTGCTGACGCCGTCCGGAAAGCCATAGAAACCCGATGAAATCGAAGACGGTTCGCAGCTGTGACGGCGTTCCACCTTTAGTATAGGTTGCACTTCACATCAGGGCTTGGGTCATGCCAGCGAGCTTCTTCGAACATCCGATTCTGAATTCGCCTTACGAGGCGCCCAGCCGACATCACGCCCTGGATGCGGACGGTCAGCCGCTCGATCTCGATCCGGTCGAAGGCCGGCGCGAATCCCGGTTCATCACGCCGGTCCCGAAGCCGCGCAAGCGCCGGCGCGAACAGAGAAGCTTCACCTTCGAGGACGAGAAGGGACTCTCCTCCGAGGAGCAGCAATACAATCCTACCCCGATCATCAACGAGATCCGCCAGCACGTCGCGTCGTGGCGCACGCTGCCGAACGCAGCCGACTGGGGCGTCACGCCGACGACCGCGCGCCTGCTTGAACATTGGCGCCGCTACAATTTCGGAAGCGTGCGGCCGTTCTTCTGCCAGATCGAAGCGATCGAGACCGCGATCTGGCTGACCGAAGTGGCGCGGCGGGAGAAGCGCTACGCCCGCTTCTGGGCGCATATCCAGGGCGCGAACGAACAGGCCAATCCGGAACTGACGCGTGTCGCGCTGAAGATGGCGACCGGAACCGGCAAGACAACTGTGATGGCGATGCTGATCGCCTGGCAGACGCTCAATGCCGTGCGTCAGCCCGGCAGCAGCACTTTCAGCCGCGGCTTCCTGATCGTCGCGCCCGGCATCACCATCAAGGATCGGCTGCGCGTTCTCCAGCCGGGCGATCCCGACAATTACTTCCGCGAACGCGAGCTGATTCCCGCTGATATGCTCGGCGATATCGCCAGGGCGAAGATCGTCATCACGAATTATCACGCGTTCAAGCATCGCGAGACGCTCGAGCTTTCGAAGGTCGGCCGCTCGCTGCTTCAAGGCCGCGGCGAAGCGCCGAAAACGCTGGAGACCGATGGCCTGATGCTGAACCGCGCCTGCGGCGAGCTGATGGCGATCAAGAACGTCGTCGTCATCAACGACGAGGCGCATCATTGCTACCGCCGCAAGGTGGGCGACGATGACGAAGAGAGCGGCGGCGACGAAGGCCTGAAGGGCGACGACAAGGAAGAAGCGAAGAAGAACAACGAAGCCGCGCGCCTCTGGATTTCCGGCATCGAGACGCTGAAGAAAACGGTCGGCGTGCGCGCCGTCTACGATCTCTCCGCGACTCCCTTCTTCCTGCGCGGCTCAGGTTACGCCGAAGGCACGCTCTTCCCCTGGACGGTGAGCGATTTCTCGCTGATGGATGCCATCGAAAGCGGGATCGTGAAGCTTCCGCGTGTGCCGGTGGCCGACAACATGCCCGGCGGCAAGGCGCCGATCTACCGCAACCTCTGGGAACACATCGCGAAGGATCTGCCGAAGAAAGGCCGCGCCAAATCCGGCACGCTCGATCCGCTCAAGCTACCGCCCGAACTGCAGACCGCGATTCACGCGCTCTACGGTCATTACGAGAAGACCTTCGATCTGTGGCGCCAGGCAGGGATCGAAACCCCGCCGGTCTTCATCGTCGTCTGCAACAACACCGCCTCGTCGCAGCTCGTCCATGAATGGATCGCGGGCTGGGACCGCGAGGAAGAAGGCGAGAAGCGGAACATCCATCAGGGGCATCTCGCGCTCTTCCGCAATTACGACACCTACGGCAACCGCCTTCCGCGTCCGGCCACGCTGCTGATCGACAGCGAACAGCTCGAATCCGGCGAAGCGCTCGATCCGCAGTTCCGCGACATGGCCGAAGCGGAGATCGAGCAGTTCAAGCGCGAAATGCGCGAGCGCGGCAATTCGGCGGAAGCCGAAAAGATCAACGATCAGGACCTCCTGCGCGAGGTGATGAACACGGTCGGAAAGAAGGAGCGTCTCGGCGAGCAGATCCGCTGCGTTGTCTCCGTGGCGATGCTGACCGAAGGCTGGGACACCAACACCGTGACGCATGTGCTGGGCGTCCGCGCCTTTGGAACACAGCTGCTCTGCGAACAGGTGGTGGGGCGCGCACTCCGCCGGCAATCCTACGAACTGAATGAGGACAACCTGTTCGACGTCGAATATGCCGACATTATGGGCATTCCTTTCGACTTCGCGGCCAATCCCGTGGTTGCGCCGCCGAAGCCCCCGAAGCCGACCGTGCGCGTGCAGGCGATCAAAGAGCGCGCGAAGCTCGAGATCGTCTTTCCACGGGTTGAAGGCTATCGCGTCGAGTTGCCGGACGAGCGCATCGTCGCGCACTTCTCCGACGATTCCCGCCTCATCCTCACGCCAGAGCTTGTCGGCCCCTGCAAGGTGCTGATGGAAGGCATCGTCGGCGAAGGCGTCGAGCTGAACATGCAGACCTTCGATGCCATTCGCCCCAGTACCATTACCTATCATCTCGCCAAGCATCTCATGCAGAAGAGCTTCCGCGACCATGGCGAGGATCTTCCGGTTCATCTGTTCGGCGACATCAAGCGCGTCGTGCGCCAGTGGCTGGACGGCGGCTGGCTCGTCTGCCGGGGGGGGCACGAAGCCCGGTCAGGTGACCTATCTCCAGATCGCCGACGAAGCGGCAGAGCGCATCTATCTCGCGTGCCAGCGCCACGAAGAGGGCAGAAAGCGCATCAAGGCAATCCTCGATCCCTACAACCCCAAAGGATCGACGAAGCATGTCGGCTTCAATACCAGCAAGGACGTGTATCGGACCTCGCCCGAGAGATGCCACGTCAACTACGTCGTAACCGACAGCGACTGGGAGGCGGAGCTCGCGCGCGTCCTTGAAAGCCACAAGCAGGTCCGGTCCTATGTGAAGAACCAGGGCCTGCAGTTCGAAGTGCCCTATCGCGCGGGCTCGACGCCGCGGAAATATCTTCCCGACTTCATCGTGGCTGTGGATGACGGAAGCGAGGATTTCCTGAACCTCGTGCTTGAGACGAAGGGCTATCGCAAAGGCGACGCGCAGCTCAAAGCCGAGACGATGAAGACTCTCTGGGTGCCCGGCGTGAACAATCTCACGCAATTCGGCCGCTGGGCCTTCGAAGAATTCACCGACGTGTTCGAAATCGAAGC
>PKWC01000010.1 GCA_003131925.1 Alphaproteobacteria bacterium
AATGTTTCCCCTCTCCCACAAGGGGAGAGGGGGCCTCGCGCGCTGATTTCCCGCTGCCGATGCAAGACTCCGATTCCCCTCTCCCCTTGTGGGAGAGGGACGCAGATACCTGCGATGATTTCTGCTCCGGCGCGGGTGAGGGGCCTTCGGCCTGTGTTAGCCCCTATGGGCGCAAGCGGGCCATGACGTCGGATCGATCAGGTGAGGCTGGTATAGACGAGACCGGCCAGGCGTTCCATCTCGGCGCCGGAAACCGGGCCGGCCATCACCGTTGCCATGACTTCGTCCTGCCAGACGCAGACGTGCAAGCCTTTTTCCTCGAACAGGTCGAAGCGCGTTGCTCCGGACGAACGTCGAAGATAGAGCGTGAAGATCCTGCCCTTGCCGTCGCGATAGCGCAGATCGAAAGACCGCGCTGGCGTGTTGTAGACGTCCATGCCCACAAGGCGGAATCCCAACTTCGTCAGGTCCGGCGCCTTCACCTGCGTCGCCAGCACCCGCGTCATGACGGCGGCTTCGACCTGCGCATCGCGCGTCGAACGGATGGGCACCACCGTGTCGGGCGGCGGGCTCTGCGTGCGCGCGGCAAGCGCGTCCGCCACGATGTCCTCGCGCGTGGCGGGCGCAAAATTCCTGTAGGCCATGGAGCCGGCGAGAACCAGCACGACCGTCGCAGCCATCGCAGCAGCGATCGTCCATGTCGTCCGGGCGTTCCATTGCCGGCGCGCGCCTCGGCCTTCGATCCTCTGAATCCATTCGCGCGGGAGTGGCTCGTTCAAACCGCCGCCATACAGGGAAACCAGACGCGCCTTGTCCGCCCGGTACAGCGAGAGTTGGTGGCGCAACACAGGGTCCGCATCGACGATGGATTGAACCCGCGACCGGCCAAGATCGTCGAGTTCGCCGTCGATGTAGGCGTGCAGATCCTCGTCTCTGATTTCTGTCGTCATTGTCGCATTTCCTGGGCTCCAGGGACGTGGACGGCGCCAGACCGGCGCCTCTCGCCCTCGAGCGCACTCCTCAATCGTTCGCGTCCGCGCGCCAGCCGTGACATCACCGTTCCGATGGGGATGCCAAGCTCGGCCGCGATCTCGCGGTAATTCATGTCCTCCAGTCCGACCAGCAAAAGCACCTGGCGGTGTTCGACGCTCAGACTGTCCATGGCGCGCACGAATTCAAACGCCATGGTGCCGTCATGTGCCGGTGCACTGAATGAAAGGTCATCGGCCAATTCGGCAATCTCCTGTTCGTGTCCCCGCGTACGGTTTCGGCGCAGTTCGTCCACATACAAATTGTGCAGGATCGACCGGAGCCAGCTCGCCAGCCGCTGCCCATCCCTGAGGCCTTCCCATTGCCGCAGCGCCCGCTCGATGCAGTCCTGCACCAGGTCGTCGGCCAGCGCCGAGCCGCCGACCAGGGCTCGCGCATAACGGCGCAGCGCAGGAAGCTGCGTAATAAGCGCCTCGCCGAACGATTCACGCCTGCTGCCGACCACGCTCTACCTCGAGCAGGGGCTCGCATCCGCCTCGCCCGCTCGTGCCCCTCGGGCTGGCCGGCGGCCGGAAAGCCCCGAACCACACTTATATGACGGACAGCAACCGGAAGTTATTCCCTTAGCATCCGGCACGGCGCCCATGGTCCGGGAGGGATTTTAGCCCATCTTCGAATACGGTAAGGAATGCGTTTCCAGCGTCGGCCAACCCGGCCCAAGACCCCGTAGCTCAGACGGATAGAGCGGCAGATTCCTAATCTGTAGGTCGGAGGTTCGAATCCTCTCGGGGTCGCCATATATATACGGTCTGTTGGCGCATCTGCCATAAAGCCGCGCCAAAGAGCGGAAATCCGACAATGCCAGAAGCAGAGCCGCCCGTGGCGCGGGAGGTGCGCCATGACTAGTTGGCGGGAGGAGCGTCTGGAGTAAGGCGCGTGCTCGCGCGAGCGGCGCTGGCCGCATTTGTGTTAAGTGGCGTTGTTCCGGTTCGGAGTGTAGTACCCCCAAACATTGCCATTGGGCAACCAAGTGAGAAGGTGGCAGAAATCGGTCTTGCGCTCCTGCCCAAAAGCGTCCTCGTAGGTAATGTTTCCCCACACGTACAAGCCCTGTCCGTTCCCGCTCTTGATTGCTTCGACGGCGTCATCGGCGACAAAATAGTCCAAGACCGCAGAAAGAGATCTATTCTGTCTCGGTCCAATCATATTCTCGCCAGCGGCCGCTGTTCCCATTTTGGGGAACTCAAAACCATTCGCAAGCGGCACGGGGAATATACCAACGTCGCAAATGTGTTTGGCCTTATGCGCGGGCGTTGGCCCTTCGTTTACGAGAAGAACGCGGCCCTCAAATTTGAGATTTTTCGTCCGGTCTTGAAAAATCCCGGCGCCAATAACCGCATTGATGTAAGCTCGCAATTGCAGCTCGCTAACGAGTTTCTGCCGGTCAGCAATTTGCTTATTGGTCGCAACGGTGATTTTCAACTGCTCGACGTTGGTTGCCATGAATGCAGCCACATCAGCCATCGCGTTGGCGACGCCTTCCATGGCGGCGGCGGCACGCGTTGCCTGTCCGATTGATGCCTGCATGTCGCCAGTCTGCCCAGTGGCTATCTCATCCATTTTGTCTATCGTCTGTTTCAGGCGCCGCGCTTGCCATCCAAAAACGACGGTTTGAAGAACACCTATGCAGGCCAGAACGGCGGTCAGCCGCACCAACCACCAATTGGCGTCAGACTGGTCTTGGCGTTCTGCCTTTTCCTCGGCGGCTTCGTGTTGGGTCTTTTTGGCTGGGAGAACCTGGACAATGATCGGCGCTGGCGCTGCCGCGCGTTCATTGCGGTCGGATTGCTGCTGAGTCGTGCTCGGATGGGCTTGTGTCTGACGCTGTAGTGGCAGGCCTGCCGCTGCCCCCACCATGACAATAAGTGCCAGTGCCGCTCTAAACATCCTCCAGCCGAATCCCCTCGCACTAGCGGGAGGGCTTGTGCGCCCAAGCCGAACATGCTAATTCTAGCATATAGAGGCTGACCACTTGGACTGCAATAGCGCGGTCGAGGGCAACAAGGGGACGAACATGAAAAATACTCTGCGAGCTGGGCGGGCTGAAGCCCGAAGACTGACAGGTGCCGGAGATGGAACGGAAGGTTCACTACATCGCGTCCAGCTACAAGGATTTAATGAAATTCCCAGAGGGAGCAAGGTCTGAAGCAGTCTTCGCGCTAGACGCCGCAAGAGAGGGTGGTCGCGCAACATGCGCCATTCCGATGCATGGCTTCGGAAGCGCCAAAATTCTGGAAGTTGTCATTCCAGAAGACGGAGACGCCTACCGCGTCGTCTATACAATCAAGTTTCGGTTAGCAGTTTATCTGCTACATGCATTCCAGAAGAAGTCCAAGAGGGGGAGCAAAACGCCGTATCAAGACGTGGCGCTCGTCAAGAGTCGCCTAAGGCTGGCCGAGCAGCACTACCGCGAAATTTATGGCATATCCGGGTCTGAGAATGAGTATACGAAAAAAAGGGAAGAAAGGTAAGCGTCGGAACGTCACCGACAGCAGCGGGAATTTATTTGCGGACTTCAATCTACCTTGTTCGGAAGAGGACATACTAAAGGTGCGGATTGCTCGCGAGATTGCCGCCACAATTGAACAGCGAGAGTATACGCAGTTACGAGCGGCTCAAATTGCGGGAGTCGATCAAGCGAAGATTTCCGCCATAGTGCGGGGTCGGCTCAAGGATTTTAAAGTGGATAGGTTATTTAACTATCTGACCGCCCTTGGAAACGACGTTGACATTCACATCACTCGCCGCGCCAAACCAGAACAGGGGCGCATTCGAGTAACCGCCTAAGAATTCCCAGCATCAACATTCGACAGTAAATTCCAGCGCACTCCGCGACCATGTCCAACCTTCTCAACGGTTCCGGCCTTGACGAGATTGTGCAGGCTCACAAGGATTCGGCGCGCGAAGTCGGCCCTTAGCATCCGATTCAATCAAGCCCCTTGTCACGCATGGCTAGGACCGTCACTTGGTCGGCCCGGATGCCGCCCTTCTCGCCCAATAGGTCATGGCAACGGCGGCTGATTTCATTCCGGCCAAAGTATGCCGACCTGACCGGCATCCGACCCTTGGGATTTCCGCTGGCACCAGGCCATAGAGTCTGAGGACGGCATCGACATGGACGAGATCGGCTTGGAGCTTGTCCAACTCGCGCCGGAGATCGACCATGCGACCGGCCATAGCCGACCGCTTCTTTTGAAGTCCAGAAATAACGTAAGTGTCGCCCACGCCGGAAAGGTAGGCGATCAGCCAGCAAATTCATTTTTCCTTTGCGCCAACATACCGCACATAAATCAATGGGTTATCGGGAACGGCTATGCTGCGATTTTCGGCGGGGCATCACCTGGGTATCATGCGACAAAATTTGGTACTCTCCCGACGATCGCGAACATCCAGCGCCTAAACGTCGGTCGGAAGCGGCGCACAACCGAGCCCTTGTACGGCTAACCCCTCGCAAGAATTTTGTCGCCGCAAACGCACCGTCCTCCGTCCGGCGAGGAGTCCCGGTATTATAGTCATCGGGCATTCAGTCCGGCTCTCCTACGCGGGAGCATGGGAGGCAATATAGTGAGCAAGAACCGTCGGCTCATAATCGCTTTTGGCTTTTGCTCGGTACTCATTTGCCGAACGGAACTTGGTCAAGGGGCACCAGGCGAGGTGCACGTCGAACGAAAACAGTTCGATGGTATGTCGGTGCCGATGCAAGAAAACGGTGGCGTATATGCAGTTCCCGTTTCGATAAATGGCGCGCTGACAATTGGCTTCATAATCGATAGTGCGGCCGCAGATGTGAGTATTCCCGCAGATGTTGTCCTGACGCTCTTTCGCACGGATACGCTGAAGCAGTCGGATTTTCTCGGTACCCAAAAGTACACATTGGCAGATGGGTCAACAGTTCCGTCACCCACATTTCGTATTCGATCCCTAAAAGTTGGCAGCATCACATTGGAAAACGTTATCGGCAGTGTTGCCGATGTTCGAAGCACACCCCTCCTTGGGCAAAGTTTCCTGCAACGCTTCCAATCGTGGTCCGTAAATAATCGACAACATAGTCTCACGCTCGTGTCCGGTGACGTGCTGCCAGATACGGCGGTGAGATTGAACCAACCGACCAAGTTAACGGCGCTTCCAGTCAACCCTGCTCCCTCACTTGAAGGGTCTACATCGTCCGCAGAACTTGACGTCGTGAAACGGTTTTACGGCGCACTCGCGCTTGGAGATGGGCAGACGGCATCTATGTTAGTGGTACCAGAAAAGAGAACGTCGGGTCCTTTTTCGGCAGTTCAGCTGTCGCAATTCTATTCGAGTTTGGAACAGCCGATCCACCTTATAAGCGAGCAGATTTCTGAGAGTTCGGGTGTGGTAGTGCGATATTCGTATTTGAAGCCACACGGAAGCGCGTGCGATGCGTCTGCCGTCGTCACATTTGACTACCGCAATGGAGCGGAATCACCGTTCATTCGAGGAATTCGATTGATTAGCGGATATTGTTGAGTATTCGAGCAGGAAGCATTAGCAGGATAAATTTGCAATGACACTGAGCGGCGAAGAATTGACGGTCCGCACACGCTTTAGGGCGGGGACAATCGCGACGCTTGTGATATTGCTCGGTGCCTTTCCGACTCCGTTACCCCGCCCAACAGATCAAGGGCGACCACCAGTCGCCAAAGAAAAGAGCGAGAGTCCCAAAGGCACAGACCAGAAATCCAAGGGCAACGGCGGCCCATCCACGGTAGCGTTGACGCGCGGCGCGTTGCCAGCCGCACCGCTGTATGTAGAGCCCACTTGCGACCACACTGATCGCTCCGCCGAATGCAATGATAGGTGGTGGAGGAAATTCTGGACAGACCCTGTTGCGACCTTCACTGGCGCTCTTTTCTTCGCGACCTTGTTCCAAGTGTTTTTCACTTGGATGGCCCTTGTTCAAAGCCGAAAAGCCAACGAGGCCGCGCGAGATGCCGAGAAGAACACCAACGAGTCCCTGATTACCACTAACCGGCCCTATGTGTTCGTTCGGGGGTTCACCTCCATAGAATTGACTGATCAAGAGGGAAGGCAAATTGGATGGCGATGTATCGTCGTTTGGGAGAACAGCGGCAGTACGCCCACAATTGATCTGAAAATGTGGGTTAGTTGGGGTTATTTTGAAGGTGGCCCAATGCCGGATGATTTTCCGTTTCCTGATTTGGGTGATACTTCTTTTGATAGCGCAACCGCTATTGGTCCTCGCGCCCAAGTGACGACGACCGCCTTCTTGCTGCCCTTGGAACAGGCATTGCAGATAATGCACGGGCAAAGGACGATGTACATTTGGGGATGGGCGGATTATCGGGATATTTTTGCCAATACGCCACGCAGGCGGACAGAGTTCTGCAACCAAATTCTCGTCAGCCCCATACCAGGTCCTCAGCCTCGACTGATGGTCGAGTTCCGCAATTTCAGCAGACACAATAGAACAACATAACGCGACCATCGCCGCCCGCGCCCACGCGGGCCTTACTCCAACCGATTCTCCCAGCACCCAGTCATGGCGCACCTCCCGCGCCACGGACGGCTGGGTTTGTGAAATTGATTGCATTCCGCCGATCGGGCGGCTTTTGTCCCTTTGCGCCAACGTAACGCATAAGCCCAGGTACTATTGCGCAAACGCCCCAAGCGGGCAGCGCCGTCCATCCCCACTCTTAGGCGCACTATGAGCACCCTCGTTTTGAGGCTTTCCGGGACTCAGGCTGGGAGTCCGAGATGCACTGGGATGTTGGCGCTCTCGGTTTATGGGGCACCTTGGGGGTCGCCTTGATCGTCGGCGGCATTCAAATCGCAGGATGGCGGGATCGTGCCGTGATCGTCGGTCTCCTTGGTATTGGAGCGCTCTGCATCGTTACCACGATCGTCGTTCCCTTTCGAATGAACAGTTGTTCCACGCGCGAGTTTGTTTTTGATGGACGCCTCCGTCTCGCCCTTCGGTCCATGATTTGCTAGCCGGTCGGCCAGTCCGGCGTAGACAACGCCCGCGCGTTGCAGAGGGTTAAGCGCATGCTGAGTGCACCGTCGCACTGAAACTACTAGGGCCAAAACCCAATAAAAGCATTGCTGGCTGAATCGGTTGTTGATTCTCTGTCTCTGTGATTCGGAGCAGGGACCATGCGGCGCAATCTATTTTGGCTGAACGACGAACAGTGGCGGCAGATCGAACCGCATTTGCCGAAGGATGTTCGAGGCAAGGAGCGGGTGGACGACCGTCGAGTGATCAGCGGCATCGTGCATGTACTCAAGAGCGGCTGCCGGTGGTGCGATTGTCCGCCGGAATATGGGCCGCCGACAACGGTTTACAATCGTTTCGTACGCTGGGCGGAACGCGGCGTATGGGAACGATTGTTCCGCGCACTTGCCGCACGCGGTCGATCAACGAACACGCAGATGATCGACTCGACGCACGTCAAAGCCCACCGCTCGGCCTCGGGCGCAAAAAGGGGGAACAGAAGCAGGCGATTGGTCGCTCGCGAGGCGGGCGCAATACGAAAATCCACGCAATCGCAGATGCTAAAGGCCGTCTTCTTTCCATCCTATTGAGCGGCGGCCAGGCGCACGATTGTCCGCCCGCTCAGCGCTTGATCCGCCGCTCCAAAGCGGCGAAGAAACTTCTCGGCGACAAGGCCTACGACAGCGCAGAACTGCGGCAATGGCTGGAGAACCGCGGTACAAAGCCGATCATTCCCAACAAATCAAACCGCAAGCAGCCCTTCCGCTTCGACCGCAAATCCTACAAGCAGCGCCACCTGATCGAGAATGCGTTCTGCCGCCTCAAAGATTTCCGGCGCATCGCCACCCGCTATGACCGGCTCGCAAGAAACTTCCGCGCCTCCGTCTGTCTCGTTGCTGCTATCGTATGGTGGGTTTTATGAGTCTTGGCCCTAGAGAAAGCGGGCATGCGAT
>PKWC01000078.1 GCA_003131925.1 Alphaproteobacteria bacterium
GCGCTCGCCGCGCTCCTCGCCGGCCGCTATGGATATGACGGCGACCGGCTTGCCTACGATGATCCGCAGAATGCCGATTTCATGGCCGTGATCGATCGGCGCAGGGGGATGCCCGTTGCTCTGGGAATACTCTACGTGCATGCGGCGCGCGCTGCCGGATTCGATGCCGCAGGGCTGAATTCGCCCGGACATTTTCTTCTGCGGATCGGCTTGCGTGGCAGCGAGGCCCTGATCGATCCCTTCAATGGCGGTNNGGCGCCGCGATCGAGCGCGAGCCACTCGACACACCCCCTTCCATGCGCGCGGTCGCTGCCGACGAAAAAGAGGCGCTGCGGCCTCAGAAAGATGTCGAGGTGCTGCTCCGTCTCGAAAACAATCTCAAGCTTCGCGCTCTGCAGGCGAGCGAGCACGGGCGCGCGCTGGAGATTGCCAAGCGGATGGTCCTCATTGCGCCACGCCATCCCGATCTGTGGATTGACCTTGCCCGCCTTAATGAAACCGCGGGCGCGCTTGGCGCCGCGCAGAAGGCGTACGAAGCATGCCTGACATTGGCCCGGCCGGGAGTGCCGCTTCACAACGAGGCCGCCCTTGGACTACAGGGGCTCAAACGCCGCCTGAATTAGGAGCCGCAGAGCTTGGCACTCACCGTCGCAATTCAGATGGATCCCATCGAGCGGATCGACATCGCGGGAGATTCGACGTTTGCGCTGGCGCTGGAAGCGCAGAACCGCGGACACGTACTGGTGTACTACGGACCGCGCGACCTTTCGTTTCGGGACGGCGTCGTCAGCGCGCGCGTGAGATCGCTCGCGGTACGCAACGAACGTGGCAATCACTTCACCCTCGGTCCCGCCAATCTCTGGAGCCTCGGGCGGGTGCAGGTCGTGCTCATGCGGCAGGACCCGCCATTCGACATGGCCTATATCACGGCCACACACTTGCTTGAGCGACTTGCGCCTGGAACGCTCGTAGTCAATGACCCCTTCCACGTCAGAAACGCACCCGAAAAACTGTTTGTTACGCTGTTCGGGAATTTCATGCCGCCCACGCTCATTACCAGCGACCGGGAGGAGATTCGCCGTTTCCGCGCGGAGCACCGCGATATGATATTGAAGCCCCTCTACGGCAACGGCGGGACCGGCGTATTTCGCATCAAGGAAGACGACGAAAATCTCGGTGCGCTGCTGGAGATGTTCACGCAGCTGTATCGCGAGCCGGTCATCGTCCAACGCTACGTTCCGGAAGTCCGCAAAGGCGACAAACGAATCATTCTGGTGGACGGCGTCTTCGCCGGCGCCATCAACCGCGTTCCCGCACCGGGCGAAGCTCGATCGAATCTGCACGTCGGAGGCAGGCCTGAGCCTGCAACGCTGAGCGAGCAGGAAACGCGGATGTGCGACGCGCTTGGCCCCGAATTGCAGAAGAGGGGTCTCATCTTCGCGGGAATCGACGTCATTGGAGGTTATCTGACGGAAGTGAACGTCACCTCCCCGACCGGTATCCAGGAAATCCGGCGCTTCGGCGGCGCCGATATTGCGAAGCTGATTTGGGATGCGATCGAGCGCCGGCTCGGTCGGGGCCCTTGACGAAGCAGCCTAGCGCACCGCGGCAAAACGGTGCTGATAGCGCAAATCCATTTTTGCGACCGGCAAGTAGATTAACACATCGGTCGTGCCGAATTGTCGGTCGATGACGGCTCCGTCGCCGATTTCTGCGCCCGCCCGTAGATAACCTTTGATCAAGGGCGGCAACGTCCTTCGCGCTTCGCGCAGATCGATTGCCTCTTTGGGCATGCGGTTCATCGGCACGTACAATTCGCTGCGAGCGCGCACAGGCGTCGATTGCATCGCGTGATGATGGTGCAAGTAGGAAAGGGGAAGCGCCAGTGCGTCGGGATCGGTTCCGTGAAGAGATGCGCAACCGAACAAAGTATCTATCGAAAACCGCGTGACGTATACCATCACGCCCCGCCAGAGGAGCTGCAACGTCGCCGGCCTGGCGCGGTAGCTCTTGAGCACGCAGGAGCGTCCGAGTTCCAGGAACCGCGCTCCCGCCGAGACATTCGCGAGCAGGTTCGAAATGTTGTATTCCCCGGACGTGTAGAAGCCACCGGCGCGCCGTGCGTCCACGTCTCGCATGAGCCGATATGTTCCCACGACCGCGGGCTGTCCGACCTCGTCCGTGGTGGCACGGTCGACGACAAGAACGTGATCGCAATAGGTGTCGAAACGGTCGAAGTCGCGCCGATGTTCGCGCATGGCGGGGCTTGGGACGGCGGACATTTCCTCGTAGAAAACCCGATAGCGCAGCCTTTGAGCCGCCTCGACTTCAGGCTCGGTTTCCGCCAACCGGACTTCCAGGGATCCGGATGTTGCGAGAACCGGCCATTGTTCGAGGACGCCTTCAAATGCGCCCGGTTCGTGTACGTTGACCACTCTCGGCGCCACCTTCACACGCAGCGTTCGCCAGCGCAGCGAAAGGCCCTGCTGTCGGGCTCAATCGTACAGACGCGCTCGCTTTCGTGCAAACAGCCCGAAGTCACGAATGACCGCGGATCGGCGGCCCCTCCTAAGTGAGCACCTACGCAGGCGCATCTTGGCGCGCCGCCAAAATCCCAAAAAGAATGATCGCAGGAATGCCGAGCGCCCCGGCTCCGATAAAAAAGATCTCATAGGCCTGCATTAAGCCCCCATGCGCCGCCAAGCCTTCGACGACGAACCCTGTGGAGCCTTTCAGGATCTTGCCCGGCCAGGTGTAGGCCGAACTCAACAGCGCATATTGCGTCGCGGTGTAGCCTAGGCTCGTCAGGCTCGACATGTAGGCAACGAGGGCGACGCCCGCAAAACTGATACTAAAATTGTCCGCAATCATCACCGCGGCAAACAACAGCGGATCGGGATTCCTGATGGCCAGAAGTGCAAAGGCGGCGATGGCGAGTCCCTGAAGCAGGCCACCTGCAATCAGCGCGCGCATATAGCCGAAGCGCACCGCGCAGGCGCCGCCCGCAGCGATTCCGAGGAAAACGGCGACCACGCCGACGGTGCCGCGCACCGCACCCACATAGTCCTTTGAGAGACCGATGTCGTGATAGAACGGGTTGGTAATCGGGCCCCGTAAGAAATCCGGCAGGCGATAGAGGCTGATCGCGGCGAGCATCAGGAGCGCCGTCCAGCCATAGGTTCGAAAGAAGAGCCCGAAAGGCCCCCAGACCGCATCGAGAAATCCGCGCGCCGACCAGAGCGGCGCCTGCGCGGCCTTGCTGTCGATAATTTCATCGGCTTTCGCGGGTTCGGTAGCGACAAGCGTCGCGAAAAGGCCCACCAGCATCGCCACGGCGCAGGCAATATAAGAGGGCTGCCAGCCAAGATGCGCAGCCGCGATCAGAATGAGCGCGTCGGTCGCAAGGAATGCGATGCGGTAGCCGAGCTGATAGGCGGAAGTCAGGAGCTTGAGTTCTTCGTCCCCTGCCGAAATTTCAATGCGCCAGGCATCTATGACCGTATCCTGCGTGGCGGAGGCGAAGGCGACCAGGAGCGCCAGTGCACCGACCAGAATAAGATTGTCCGCCCGGGTCTCAAGCGCCATCAGAAGAATCCCCGCGGCCAGAATCGCCTGGGACAGGAGCATCCACGCGCGCCTTCGTCCCAGCCGGCCGAGCAGAGGCGGGCTTGTGCGGTCGATGATGGGCGCCCAAAGGAATTTCAACGAATAGGCAAGGCCCACCCAAGAAATGAAGGTGATTGCCGCAAGCGATGTGCCTTCGTCGCGCAGCCAGTAGCCGAGTGTATTGCCCGTCAACAGGAACGGGAGTCCTGACGAGAAGCCGAGCGCGAGCATGACAAGCACGCGAGGTTCCAGATAGGATTTGAAAGACGCGCGGCTGCGCGCGGGAACCGTCATTCGGCGGCTTCGCGCGCGCCGTCCGGGAACAGTCTCGCAATCATGGCATCGAGCTCCGCCGGAGCGATCGGCTTGGTAATGAAACCATCCATGCCTGCGTCCTGGCAAGCCTGACGCCTGGTGTCCATGGCGTCCGCCGTGATCGCGACAATGGGCGTTGACGGCAGGGACAAGGTGAATTCGGTTGCCCGGATGCGTCGCGCGGTTTCGATACCGTCCAGACCTGGCATATGAAGATCCGTAAGCAGAATGTCGAACCGTTCTGCTCTCAGGGCTGCGACGGCGTCTTCGCCCGACGTCACCTCGGTGACGAGATGTCCGCGGCGCCGCAGCAACTCGCGCGTCAGCAATGCGTTGATCGGGTTGTCCTCCGCAACAAGAATGCGAAGCGTGCGGCCCGCGCTGCAGGCAGCGGCCGCATCGGGCTGCGGGAATTCGCCGTGCGGTGCGTGATCGATTGCCTGCGCGTCCGGTTCCGCCAATATGCGATTGACCAGCGACGCCTGCCGAATTGGCTTCACGAGATATGAGGAGAAGCCCGTGTTCCTCAACTCCTCCAGGTTGCTGCGCGCAGCCGGCGTCAGCATCACGATCGAGCGGCTTATACCCCCAGGCAGAGCCGCCAATTCGACTTCGCTTGATGTGCCGGCGTCAATAAGAACCGCGTCGATGGCAACGGGCGGTGCATTCTCATTGGCGCCTACGGACGCGAGAGGCACAACCTCGCCGCCAGCAGACTCGATCTGTGCCGTAAGGCTTTCGTGCAGCATCGGGTTGCCGGTGACAATAGCGGCACGAGTGTGGGAAAGCCGTACGCCGTCACCCGCCGGCGCTTTGCACAGAATCGGCGCCGGCACGGTGAACCAGAATATGCTACCGCCATCGGGGGCGGCCTCCATGCCGATGGCGCCGTCCATCGCTTCGACGAGCCTCTTGCAGATGGCAAGCCCGAGGCCCGAACCTCCGAACTTGCGTGCGTGGGTGGAGTCCGCCTGCACGAACTCCTTGAAAATATCATGCTGCTTCCTGGCGGGCACGCCGACCCCCGTGTCGCGTATCTCAAAGCGCAGGGTGCGCCTTGCGAAATCCTCGACGGGTCGCACGTCCACCCGAACTCCACCCCGCTCCGTAAACTTGACGGCGTTGCCGACCAGGTTCGTCAGTATTTGTCTCAGCCTCATGCCGTCTGCGCGGACCAGGACGGGGGTCTCCGGCGCAATCACGGCGGCAACTTCGATCGCCTTGCCGTGGGCACGAGGCGCCAGCAATTCAATCACTGACTCGGTCAGGCGGCGGATATCGACCTCATCCTGATCAAGAGCAACGGTTCCCGATTCGATTCTGGAAAAATCGAGAATCTCTTCGATCAGCGACAGCAGGGCTTCTCCCGACTGCCGAATTGCTTCGGCATAGCTTCCTTGCTCTGGCGACATTTTTGTTTCCAGAAGCAGTCTCGCCATTCCCAGCACACCGTTCATCGGCGTGCGAATTTCGTGACTCATCGCCGCGAGAAATCCCGATTTGGCGCGGTTTGCTGCTTCCGCCCGATCGCGTGCCTCGGTCAGGGCGTCTTCAAGAGCTTTTCGCTCCGTAATATCGCGTCCGACGCTTTGAACCTCGATCAATCGTCCGGTTGCATCGCGAACTGCATAGTCTTCCCATGCAATCCACCTCCAGCCATAAATCGTGCGCAAATTCTGATCGTAGCGCGTTCGCGGACCGCCGTTGCCGCGTCCGTCAAAGCTTCCAAACACAGGTGTCCCGCTGTCACAACGGGACTCCGGCGCGAAAGGATTGCCGAGGTTGTCTTTCGGATCGAGTCCGAACAGCCGGAAGAAAGCATTGTTGCCATAGGTCAGCCGACCGTCGGGCGTACGGCGAAAGACCGAATCTTCCTGCGCGTCAACCAACCCCTTGAAGCGAATTTCATTCTCGCGCGCTTGCGCGTTCATGGCCGACACGGCGTTGACGGTCTGCTCGAGCTCCGCGATGAAGCGCCGGAGATCGGACAAGCGTGCTTCGAGCGCGAGACGGCCCGCCCGTGCGTCCAGCAACGCGAGAACCATTCCGAGCGTGGCGATCGCGGCAGCCGCACCGCCAAGCCATGGCGATGAGGACGTGAGCCCGCCATGGATGGCGGTATCTGCCATCGACATGGCGGCGACGGCGACGAGGCACGCGCCAAGAACGAGCTTGGCGGTACGCCAGGGCGGCATGCGGAGCTCTCCTAATCCGCCTGGATTGAAATATCATCTGCATTGCCAAAGGCTTAATTGAAACGAAGACTCGAAGTCCCGTGCACGCCCCGGCGGCAGCGTCGGCCATGTCATAAAAGCTTCGCAAAACTGTGATGGACGTTGCACCGAAGCGCGAGCTTATCGCGCAAAGCGTCCACAGGGGGGATCAGGCCGGGGAACAGCCTGCTGGCGCCCGTTTGCGATTCGCCGCTGCACAAGCCGAGAGGGGATTCCATGAATTCGAACTTGCATCGTCTGGCGGGCATCCTGGCCGGGGCGCTGCTGGCCTGCGCCTCGAACGGTGCGTTTGCCGCAGATATTTCAGGGGCCGGCGCGACCTTTCCTTACCCGGTCTACGCAAAATGGGCCGAAGCCTATCGGGCGAAGACCGGCGTCGGCCTCAATTACCAATCGATCGGGTCAGGCGGAGGCATCGCGCAAATCAAAGCCAAGACCGTAACCTTCGGGGCGAGCGACGCGCCTCTTAAACCTGCAGACGTCGAGTCGTCCGGCCTCGTCCAATTCCCGACCGTCGTGGGTGGCGATGTGCCTGTCGTCAATCTCCCCGGCATTCGCGCTGGCGAAATCGTGCTCGACGGGCCCACGCTTGCAAACATCTATCTCGGCCACATTACCAAATGGAATGATGCGGCCATCAAGAAACTCAACCCGAATGTGAACCTTCCCGGTCAGGCCATTGCGGTCGTCCACCGTTCCGACGGTTCCGGCACGACTTTCATATTCGTCAACTATCTCTCGAAAGTGAGCCCGGATTGGGCGAAGAATGTGGGAGCTGCGACTTCGGTCGAATGGCCTGTGGGCATAGGCGCCAAAGGGAACGAAGGCGTGGCGGGCAACGTTGCACAAACCGGCGGCGCGATTGGGTACGTCGAATATGCATACGCCACGCAAAACCATCTCACCTACCTTCGTATGATCAACAAGGATGGCGTCGCAATTGCCCCGTCCGCAGCTAATTTCAAGGCCGCGGCGGCAAAGGCGGACTGGCTGAGCGCGCCGGACTTCTACCTCATCCTCACGCAGCAGTCGGGACACGATTCCTGGCCGATTACCGGTGCGACGTTCATTCTCCTGTACAAACACCCGCCGGATGCGGCGGCGGCAAAGGAAGCATTGAAATTCTTTACCTGGGCGCATTCGCCGGAAGGCGACCGGCTTGCGGAGGGTCTGGACTACGTCCCGCTGCCGCCAAACGTCGTACAGGCCATCTCGAAGATGTGGCACGAAAAAATCGACGCCAACGCGGTTCCATGATGTCTACTCTGTGGTGTCGCGTGTCGCTATCCGCGACATGAAACTCGGGGGCTGATGGTCATTCAGCCCCCATTTCGTCTATGACTTGGCAGCGCACCGAAAATGGTCGACATCGCTGTGAGCGACATGTCCATTCCCTCCGACCGACTCGCCGCGGCAAGGAGTTTCAGCCGCAGCGATGCGAGGTTTCGCGCGCTGACCGCGACGGCGGCATTTATCGTCGTTGCGGCCTTTGTCGGGATCATCATTGCACTCGTGAGCGGCTCGTGGCTTGCGCTCAAGACGTTCGGTTTCGGCTTTCTGACGACGGAAGTGTGGAATCCGGTAACGGAAAAATTCGGCGCCGTCGCGCCGATTGCCGGAACGCTCATCACGTCCTCCCTCGCCATGCTTGTTGCCGTGCCTGTCGGCATCGGTATTGCCATCTTCCTCACAGAACTTTGCCCGCGTTCGCTGAAGCGGCCCGTCGGTATCGCGATCGAGCTTTTGGCGGGAATCCCTTCGATCATCTACGGGATTTGGGGCCTGTTCGTTTTTGCACCGTTCTTCCAAGCGACGATTCAGCCGCGGCTCATCGACTGGTTTGCAAACATTCCGCTTCTGCGGGACCTGTTCGCCGGCCCTTCCTACGGGATCGGCATGTTCACCGCGTCTCTCATTCTTTCGATCATGATTCTGCCGTTCATTTCAGCAGTCACACGCGACGTCTTCGATGCCGTCCCGGCGGTGATCAAGGAGGCCGCCTATGGTCTGGGCTGCACGAAATGGGAAGTGATGTGGCAGATCATCCTTCCTTACGCCCGGATTGGGGTTGTTGGCGGCTCCATGCTCGCTCTCGGCCGCGCGCTGGGCGAAACGATGGCCGTCACCTTCGTGATCGGCAATGCCCATCGCATCAACGAGTCGCTGTTCGCACCCGCTACGACAATTTCCGCCGCAATAGCCAATGAATTCACGGAGGCCGTCGGAGATCTCTACCTCTCGTCGTTGATCGCGATCGGACTCATGCTGTTGTGCATTTCGTTCATCGTGCTCGGGCTCGCCCAATACATGATCGCCATTCTCGAACGGCGCGCAGGAGGGCGTTCGCAGTGAACCGCGGGCTCTACGCGCGAAGGCGCCTCACCAGCCGGGTGTTTCTTACGCTCTCGGTCCTCGCGGCCGGGTTCGGGATCGGCTCGCTGGCGCTGATCCTGGGTACGTTGCTCACCCGGGGCCTGAACGGCGTATCGCTGAAGATGTTCGTTCAGATGACGCCGCCACCCGGCTCCGATGGCGGACTCGCCAACGCCATCGTTGGCAGCCTCATCATGAGCGCGCTCGCAGTGGTCGTCGGCACGCCCATCGGAATTCTCGCCGGAACTTACCTGGCGGAATATGGCCGGCACACGCGCATCTCATTCGTCGTGCGTTTCGTGAACGACATTCTGCTCAGCGCGCCCTCTATCCTTGTCGGCCTCTTCGTGTACGAATTGTTCGTCATCCACATGGGCCATTTCTCGGCGATCGCGGGAGCGGCGGCGCTCGCCGTTCTCGTCATCCCCGTCGTCGTGCGTACCACGGAGAACATGCTGCTGTTGGTGCCGAACACACTGAGGGAAGCGGCAGCGGCGCTCGGTACACCGCGCAGCTTTGTCATCCGTACCGTGACCTGGCGCGCCGCACGGGCCGGCATCCTGACGGGAATCCTGCTCGCCATTGCGCGTATTTCTGGAGAGACGGCACCTTTGCTGTTTACCGCGCTGAACAACCAGTTCTGGAGCACGGATCTGAACGCGCCGATGGCAAGCCTTCCCGCCGTCATTTTCCAGTTCGCGATGTCACCCTATGAAGATTGGCACAGACTCGCCTGGGCCGGCGCGCTTTTGATAACATTCACCGTTCTGTCGCTGAGCATTCTGGCGCGCATTTTCGAATCCAAGCGGTTGTCCCAATGAGCGAAATGAATCCGTCCGGGCTGGCGACGCGGATCGATATTCGCGGCCTCTCCTTTTACTACGGCGCGAATCAGGCACTGAAGGACGTTTCAGTTCCTCTCTACGATCGCAAAGTTACGGCCTTTATAGGTCCTTCAGGTTGCGGCAAGTCTACTCTTCTCAGAGTGCTCAACCGCATTTACGAGCTCTACCCCAACCAACGCGCAACCGGCGAGGTGATCTTCGACGGCGAGAACATCCTCAACGGCGGCCAGGATGTGAACATCCTGCGCGCCAAGGTGGGAATGGTCTTCCAGAAACCGACGCCGTTCCCGATGACGATCTACGACAATATTGCGTTCGGCATCAGGCTGTTCGAGCGGATCAGGAAATCCGACCTGGATGGTCGCGTCGAACACGCGCTCAAGCGCGCCGCGCTGTGGAGTGAAGTGAAGGACAAGCTTCAGGAATCGGGGCTGAGCCTCTCGGGCGGCCAGCAACAGCGCCTTTGCATTGCCCGCTCGGTGGCAACCAGTCCCGACGTGATTCTGCTCGATGAGCCGTGTTCCGCACTCGATCCGATGTCCACCGCGAAAATTGAAGAGCTGATCGATGAGCTTTCCAATGAATATACAATCGTGATCGTGACCCACAACATGCAGCAGGCGGCCCGCGTTGCGGAGAAGACGGGCTTCTTTTTGAACGGCCGGATGGTTGAGTTCGACTCAACCCATAAGATCTTTACCAACCCGAGCGACAAACGGACAGAGGATTACATTACAGGCAGGTTCGGATGACACGCATACGCTTTCAACAAAGCCTGGACGACTTGAAAGAGCAACTGCTGGTGATGGCGGGACTGGCCGAGCAGGCCATCCAGCGCGCCATCGAAGCCTATCGTGTGCGCGACTTGTCGATCTGCGACCTGGTAAGCCGCAGCGAGATGGCCATCAACCGCCTGGAGCGGGAAATCGACCAGGCGGCGCTGGACCTGTTGGCAATGGAGCAGCCGATGGCCATCGATCTGCGCTTCATTCTGGCGGTGATCAAGATCAACGGCGA
>PKWC01000060.1 GCA_003131925.1 Alphaproteobacteria bacterium
GTCTTGCGGGCCGCATCCGCCGCGCGCGCCTCCTTCATCGCGTCGGGATTGACGGCGATGATGCTGCGGAGCGTGGGTCCGCTTTTGTCGATGGCGTCGATGCGGGCGAGATAGGCTTCGACGATTCCGGCGGACGTGACGCGCCCGGACGTCATGCCGGCCTGCAGCTCCGCGATGCTTTTCTCGGTCACATCGTAACCAGCCGCGTTCGCGGCCGAGCTCAGCGCCGCCGCCAGTAGCAAGCCCTGGATCGTTCGCATAGTTCTTGGCCCTTCTTTGGTTCGCACCGTATCCGATTCCGGAGGAGAGGTGCCGATCGCGTGGCCGTCTCGACCGTGATGCCGCCGGTGCTATGATGCCTGGTGGAGAATCAAGTTCGAGGCCATATGCGCTGGCGGGAGCGAAGACAGGGGCATTGGTTCGGAGCGGCCGTCCTGATCGCGGTGGGCGTGATCGGGCTCCTGGCAAACTTCAATCTGCTCCCCCGTGATATTCTTGACCAGCTGTGGAAGCTGTGGCCGCTGATACCGCTGGCGATCGGCATCGGCATCCTCGCGCGCCGGCGGCAAAACGAAGACATCCAGCCGCCGCCTGACGCGAAAAAAAATTAGGCGCTGCCATGCCCGGCGAAGCACATAGGCGCCAAATAACGCAGTCGGAGCGACCCCTCACCCATTTCGNNTCTCCCACAGGGGGAGAGGGGATTCCGCGCGCTAATTTCCCATCGCTGCTGCGAGATTCCGATTTCCCCTCTCCCCTTGTGGGAGAGGGACGCAGATACGTGCAACGATTTTTGCTCCGGCGCGGGTGAGGGGCCCTCGGCCGAACTCAGCGCTACTGCGCTTGGCCACGCATGACATTCGTTGGTGCGCGGTCGAACAATGCGTTCTATGCGTTATCCGGCGTGATCATTGCGCTGGATATACATGTGCCAGCGCGTTCGCATCGAGCGCGAGCCCCTCACCACTCATGCAGATCGTCGCAGGACCACAGGTGTACGCCCTCCGAATTGCCCGGGCGGTTCATCGCTGCATCCAGAAAAGCAGCGAAAGCGGCTTGCTGTTCCGGGGTCGGCACGCGCGGAGCACATTTCGTAGCCGCAGGCGCGATCTCAACGGCGGGCTAACCATTGCGGAGCACGAGTACGTGCTCGCCAGTTTCCTCGACCTCTCGAACGAGTTTCGAGAATTCCCGGCTCGCTTTGCTTATCATGATCTGCTTCATGTGCTCTTGGGGTGACGATTCAATCCGATCCGAACACGCTTTGAAATTCGCTGACAGCATTGCTGCTTCGGAAAGCTTTGATTTGTGAGCGAGCTACGGCGCAACTATGCCGTCGCCGCACTTGCTAACGAACCATGTCATTTGTTTACGTGACGTTGCCGCTCCGGAATCGCGTGTGGGATTCTCGGGAACCGTCGCGTGCGCTCACTGGTTCTCTAAGTGAGGGCGCCCCTTTCTAGGAACGGTGATGACGATGTTGCGTTGGCGGATGTTGCAAATGTTGGTGCTGGCCCCCTTGATGATGGGCGGGATTTCTGGTGCGCCGCTTGCGGCCCCCGCAGCCATGGCCGGCCCGGGCCTGTTGGCTGCTGACGCGGCGGAACAGCCTGCCGCTGCAGCTCCCGCATCCTCCAGCTCTCCTGCCGGTTTCTGGATGACCGAGGATCATGCCTGGACCGTGCAGATCTCACGATGCGGCAGCGGCTACTGCGGCACGATCGTCGGACTTGGCTGGAGTCCGCGGCCCGATGCTGTCCGGACGGATCTGCAGAACCCCAATCCCGAGAAGCGCGCGGCGACTCTGTGCGGCCTTCCCGTGCTGGGCGGATTCATGCCGGTGCTGGACACACCGGGAAAATGGGAAAACGGCTGGATTTACGACCCCGAGACCGGAAAGACCTATCGGAGCGTATTAAAGCTCGAAGGATCGGACAGGCTCAATCTCCGCGGCTTCGTGATCATGACATTGTTCGGCCGCAGCGAAACGCTGACGCGCCTCAGCTCCCCCCTAAGCCGCTGCACGAACGTGCCCGGCATCGGGACCGGAATTCCCGCGACGACAAGTTCGTGATAGCCGCCGTCTTTGCGGCCTGACCTGAGGTGTAGCTGTTTTCATTCCTCGCCAGGCTGAGTCGCGGAATGCTCCTCCGGCGCCTCAGCCTGTTCCGGGTGATGCATGGACTTCTCAAGCTGCGACGCCAGCTCAGTCCAGCGGTACGCTATCGTGAGATAACCGTCTCGAAGGTCTTGCGTCTTCATCGTTGCGGCGAATGCCTCCGCCTCGGCTGCCAGTTCGCGGAATCGTTTCAATCGGTCCGGCGGGGGAAGGTCAAACAAGTTCCCAGCCAAAGTGCACCCCGTATCTACAACGTGTGCTCCTTCACGTTGGCGTATGTCGTTATTGTCATACTATGATTCGTCCAACGGTCCATGTGGATCGCGAACTGTCCGGTTTCGCGGACCTTTCAATCCGCATCCTGCATTGGGGAGTTGTAATACCGGCACGCCATTCCTTCCCTTGCGCGCCTTCGCGTTGATCATCGCGGCGGATCGACGAGCTCGCGCCAGGTATATTGATTGGTGAAGCGGCCACGCATGAATTCGAGCGTGGCGCAAATTCATCCAAACGAAAAGGCGGGCGACGGCGCCTCGCGTCCGTCGTGGTGCTTAGGAAACCCAAAGGACCGAGAAAACCACGCTCGCCAGCATGACGGCGTAGATCATGGTCTCGGCTCGCCAGGATTCAGTGGTCGCAAGCGCGGCACGCGGGTCGTATGGACGCACTGCTCTGCGCACTTTTGGGCTTGAGGCGCTATAACCAACGTGGCTCATGTTCATCCCCATCGCTTATCTGCAGACCTTTGAACCAGATTGAGACAATCCAAGGCCGGCGCTTGTTCACAGCTGAACTATGCAAGGGGCGGGCCACAAAATACCAAGAGGCCTGGAGCGATCCGTGACGCCAGCTGGCATTGCAGGAGTCGCGCGCCGATGTCCTGGAGGCCGGAGGTTCTTGCGCGGCGCCGAGAGATCACGAAGGACGGCAAGACGCGGAACCCCAGACCGGTGGTCGCGTCTGGCATTAACTAATGAAGTTTTAAGATTTTCGGACGATATTGCGCGACCCGTTTAGCATCTGACGGAGCATTCCAAACCCCATCGCCACCCCGAAGGCGGTGGGGTTTTCGTTTGATTGGCAAGACGCGGAATGCGCGGTGGGCCTTAGCGGGAAGCTGATAACCGCGGCTTGGGTGACTCAATTCCGCGGTCAGGAACGCCCAACGTGAGCCGTTTCTTGTAAAGCGCATACTCGGCCTTCGTGTTTTGCACGGCTTTGACCTTGAGATAGTCTTTGCACTCGCGAAATACTCTGTATTAGGTAGCAACGTTCCAATGCTCCGGATTCCGGCGCGGGAGCCTGCCACGGCCATTTTGGCCGATGAGGGACTCGCGGTAGTAATCTCTCATGGCCGACAGAAAGACCACCGCGCGCGCCGTCGCAGGGACGGTTATCATGTTGGCTATTGAATTGGGCGCTGCCAAGTTGAGCGACACCTACGGATGGGGGTTTGTCGCTCTGGTCGGATTTAGCGGCCTTCTACCGCTCGGTTGGGGCTGGTGGCCGGAAATCAAAGCCGTACCCTATATCAGGCCTGCTTTGGTGGCATTCGTTTCCGTCACAGCGGTCGTAATTATCGGTTTGAATATTCGCCCATTCCATAGGGAGTACTCCGCGCTAACTAGAAAGGCGAAAGCAAACACACAGCAAGCATCCACGCCGCACGCAACGCCGCTGCGGCACAGGTTTGATACTGATTTTGACAATACGCTCCGTCATTCGGCCGATTTCCACATTCGCACAACAGATCAACGCACTGGCACGCTAATTTTTGACGTAACCGTGCGGCGCACGACATACACAGACCTTGCAGCACATGCGACCTTTATCGGCTTCTACATTCCAGAAACCCCTTATACATTCGCCATTTGCGAATACCTAGCTGCTCAATGGGAAAGTATTTTGACCGACTCTCGCAAGGAGGAAGTTGTGCAATTCACGGACCCGGGTGACGCCGACTGGATGAACGTCAACAAGTTCACGATTACCGGACAAGTGTATGTCTACTATGAGGACCTTCTAACCGAGCGACAACGTGTGACTCTGTACGATGCATTTAAGCAAACCGGCGCTACAGTTCAGTTTCGTTCGAACCATTAAATCTCCTCCAATCTATGCGCAAGCGCAGCGGCAGCCTGCGAGAAAACTCCGGCAATATTGTCGTTTGTAGAACAATGATTTGTACTTTGCATCGGCGCCACAATGGCGATTCGTCCAGCGCGCCGGACAGGCTCCTTTGTTGTCAGGTCGGGCTTCTCCGAGGAATTTCTCACAGCCTGTCCTGTGGGAATGACATTTTTTGGGGGCCCGGCTACAGCAGCGCTACATTCTAAATCAGTAGCTGGTCCGGCCCCAAGGCGGCGCGTTGCCTGACGGAATCCCCTTCTTTCGAGCTCCCGCTCCGCATATTCGAGCCAGCCGCGCTCGCCGCCGGGCTTGGCAACCCAGGCCATCGCCTGGGTGGTCGAATCGACCTGGTCGTCATAGCGCGAATTCGGAAAGCTCGTCAGTTCGCGCAGATAGTCGTCGAGCCAGGGCGCTTCCTTCGGCAGATGCACGAGGCCCTGCTCCATCGCAGCCGTCTGCGCCCAGAGCCGCATCTGCTTGTCGCCAGCCAGCTGGACGGCCTTGACGCCCGAGATGTTCTCGCGATGCAGTTCCTGCACAATCTGCGTGCCCGAGGCGCGGTCCTCGATGAGCACATCGGTCGCGCGGTGACGCTGCGCCATCTCTTTGATCGTGCGCTTCAGCTCGGGATATTCCATCCGCCGCCTCACCACGTCGAGCAGCCACAGATGCGGCGTGCGCACGCCCCACATGGTCAGCACGCTATAGTCGCTGAGCTCGCTCGCCTTGTTGGCGGTGTCGCAGGACAGGAGACGGATGTAGAAGCGCGGCGGCAGATCTTCCGGCGTGTAGCGCGGGAACCAGCTGCGCTTCACCATCGCGCCTTCGCGCGGGCAGGGCGCCTGCTGGTATTGCGCGAGAAAGGCTGGCGCACCCATCTGCGCGCGCAGGCGCGCGAGCGTGTCGGCGGATTCGCGCGCGGGATGGAGAATGTCGCCCTCCTGGCGCGTGAAGGACCGCGGACCGTAAGGCGTCTCAATCGCGAACACGGAGTTTTCCTCGGCGATCGCGGGGAAGGAGAGCAATTCCCAGCCGCCGGCGTGCATCACGTGACCGATCAGATCGTCTTCGTGCAGGCGCTGCATGACGATGACGATCGCGCCTTTCTCCTTGTCGTTGAGGCGCGAGACGAGCGCGGTGTCGAACCATTCGTTGACGCTGCCGCGCCGCGCGTCGGAATACGCCTCTTCGGCTTTCAGCGGATCGTCGATCACGATCAGATCCGCACCGCGCCCGGTGAGCACGCCGCCGACCGAAGTGGCGAGACGGAAGCCGCGTTTGGTGGTTGCGAATTCCTGGGTCGCCTGGCGGTCGGGCGAAAGTTCGGTGCCGAACAATCCGCGATAGAAGCTCGCTCCCATCAGCGCGCGGCAATCCCGCGACAGTTTGTCGGAGAGGTCCTGTGAATAGCTGGCGCAGATGATCTGGCGCGCCGGATGGTGGCCGAGCACGAAGGCGACGAAGGCGATCGACACCATGTGGGATTTCAAGTGCCGCGGCGGCAGCGCGATCGCGAGCCGGCGAATCTCGCCGCGGCGCACCGCTTCGAGCTTCGCCGCCATCACTTCGAGGTGCCAGTTGCCGAGATAAGGCGTGTCGCCGTTCAGCGCACGGAAGGCGCGGTGGCTGAAGGCCCGGAAGTCATTGCGCAGGATGGCGCGGTATTGCGTGAAGGTGCGGTCGATCATGCGGCGTCGGCCCGCTCCGTCCCCCCCGCACCCTCCGACCCCTCCGTCGACCCTCGCTCGCCACCTCCCCCAGAACTGGGGGAGGAAAGCTTTTGGAGGGAGGAAGGCTTTTGGGCGGAGGAAGGCTTTTGGGCGGAGGAAAGCATTCGGCGGATTTCGGCGATGACTTCGCGGTCGTCCTTGGTGAAGGAGAGGCCCTGCTCGGCGGCGTCGAGCGTGGCCTCGGCCTTCTCCATGCGATTGAGTATCGCCTGACTGGCGCGGGTATCGCCCGCGATCGCCCGGTCGGCCTGCGACCTTAGGATCGCCTGCAGCTTGGAGATTTTCTGCGGATCGCCATCCACCAGCGCGCTCATTTCGGCCAGAAACTGCGCCTCGAAATTGCGCGAGCCCCTCGGCCGGCCCTTGGGATTGCCTGACTTGCCGGGTTTGAATTTCGTATTGACCATTGCCTTGCTCCATGTTTCCGGAGCGGGCATGTATACTACCACATTGGTCTATTATCAACCCAATCCTGTTGGTCTGGCGCAAGATCCGCGAGATGCTGTTGAAAAGTTACGGATGTTCCATAACATGCGGAACATAAGGAAGGTGACGATGCCCGGCACGCTGCGAATTTCGTCCGCCGAATTCCAGAAGAACATCGGCCGCTATCAGGACGCAGCTCTGACTCAGCCTGTCACGGTCACACGCAACGGACGCGACCGAACGGTGCTGATTTCCGTCGAAGAATATCATCGGCTCAAGCGCCGCGACCGACGCGTGATGGGCGTGGCGGATTTCAGCGCGGAGGACATTGCGGCGATCGAAACGGCCACGCCTCCCGCTGACGCCGCGCGTTTCGACGGCGAGCTCGGATAAGCCGGCTTGTGGCGTTCCCGCAACCCGTTCCCGGCCTCGTCATTCGTTACGCCTATCTGTGGCGTGCAGACTTTTTGAAAGGACAGGAAGAAGGCGTCAATGATCGCCCCTGTGCCGTCATCCTCGTAACTCACACTTCAGAAGGCGAGCCCATCGTCACCGTACTCCCGGTGACGCATTCGCCGGCACGCGACCCCGCTCTTGCAATCGAGATTCCTGCGGAGACCAAGAGACGGCTCCGGCTGGATGCGGAGCGATCCTGGATCATGCTGGACGAAGCCAACCAGTTTGCATGGCCCGGTCCGGACTTGCGGCCGGCCAATCCTGGCGAAGCCGAAAGCGTTGTCTATGGCCTTCTTCCGCGGGCGTTCTATCTGAAAATGCGCGAGCGATTCATGTCCGTGCTCATGCGTAGCGGCGCTGGCGTCGTTGGCCGAAGTGAATAGTGGGGCAACACAAGATTCAGGCGCCGCGGGGTGTGCCCTAATTTGAATTCTTCGGCGGCTTTCTGTCGGATTTCGACCGTTCTCCCAACTCACCTTCCATTCCGTTTTCGATGCTTTCTTTCTGCATCGAGTTTGTCGTTGCGCCCAAGTCCGCAGCGTAAAGGCCTTTCAAGTAGGCGATGACACTGTCGGTGAGCTCGTCGGGCTTTGCGCGCGATCCACAGTCTGAGGACATCAGATCGAGGATGCTGGGCAGTTCGTTGCACTGGTCGAGCGAGCGCGGCTCGGAAAGGACGAGCAAGAATCCGGCGACAGTTAATTCATAACCGTAGCTGGGCGACAGATCGGGAAACCTATTTCATGTCACCGGTTTTCGGGTTAGGGCGCGACAGGCTGGTTTGCATCGTCCGACGAGGTTAAGATTGTGCCTTGAGGCATGGTGCCTGTGTGCTTTCCAACCTGGCTGAGCCAACAACCCCCGCGAAAGGCCCACGCCGCATGATCAGCAGCAGGGCGATGAGCAGGTACCAGGCAACCTGAGCCCCGAAGATCGGGAGAAGGCTGGTGCGCGTTAATGGGCCCGATGCCGCCAACAGGGCGAGGATCTGACATCCTCCAGACAAGAGCCCTGCCGGACCGGCCCAACGCGGCACGTCACGAATTGACAGCAAGGCGATCGACCAAGACACCACGGCCGCGGCGATCCCCACGAAGGAGAAGCGCGTCAAAAATTCGATCTGGGTAAAGCTCAGTCGAATCAAATTGATCGCCTCTCCGACGCAGGAGGCCGACGCAGCGGGTGCGCACCGTGCCGCGAGCGAAGCGATGACGAATCCATCGGTCATGACGGCAAGCACCGTCATGACGCACGCGCACGAGAACGCCACCAGCCCAAAGACCACCGCAAAGCGCCATAGCCCGAGGCGTGAGGCGAAGAGGATCATTGCGGCTTCCAAGAAGCCGAAAATCATCGCCAGCGTTCCATGCACGATCTGACCGGTCATCGTCTGGGACCGAATAGAGATAAGGAGACCGGCGGGGTCATGGCCGTGACCAACGGGATGGTGAAGCAGGACGACAAAGGCCAGGACCGAGAAGGCGCCCAGCGCATAGCCGAGGGGAGCCAATGAAGTCGGATGTCCTACTAGCGGATCGTCGGCCGTTTGCATCGCTCGTCCTCGAAGGCAGGTCAAGCAAAAGATATGCAGTCAGGCCGGCATAGTCCTGGACGCCTCCGACGGGTTGTCCAGTATCGGTCTGCAGACCTATCATGTCCGTTATGGTCCATCGCGCGCAGGGGGAGAGACAGGATCGACGGGCAAGACGCACCCGGTCGGCGATCGTAACGGCGTTCAATCGCTTGTTTCTGCAGCGAGGCTACGCATCACTGACATCCGGCGATGTTGCAGCGGCTGCGGACGTCGGGAGGTCGACGTTTTACGATCATTTCCGAAGCATGGATGATCTGCTTGCCGAGGCGATTGCACCCGTGCTCGCTCCGCTGGCCGAAGGATGCTTTGAGGCACATCAGCAGGAAGCCGCGCGGCGCGCGGTGGAGCATATCTGGGAGAACCGACGGCACGCGCGAATCCTGCTTGGAGATGTCGTGCACGCAATTGTCTTGCGCAGTTTCACAGCCCAGATTGGTGCGGCCTTGCAGCGCGTTCTCCACCTGACACGGGCCAAGCCGGTCCTGGACCCCGAGTTGATCGCGCTGCAGCTTGCGACCGGCCAGCTGGCAGTCCTGGGCGCCTGGATGTCGGGTCGTTCGGGCCATACCGCGCATGAGGTGGCCAACGCGCTTCATGCAAGCGGACGCGCTTCCGTGCTGGCCTTGATGGGATCCACGGAAGCAGCAGGATAAGCTCCACGAGCTTCTTGGGCGGGTTCGCAGGCAATGATAGCGTCCGATACTCCCGGCCTCCACTTTAGCGACTCTTCCCACGAACGAGGGCACGTCGACGATTCTGTCGACGCCATACCTATTCCCCGAACGGAAGGTCGTCGTGTGAAGGTGCGTGCAGCTTGGCTTTGCGTCCCGGTGCCCGGCGCGCGATGGGGCGGCGAAGCATTCGTTCCGGGAATAGGTATGGTGTCGGCCGAATAACTGAACGACGCGCAAGACGGATTCGCACTCCGACTCCGAAATACCGAAAGCTCGCACTCCGACCCCGATCATGTGCAATGGACCAAGGTGGTGCGTGTCACTGCGCGCGCTCAGTCCAACCGTGAGCCCTCATGCATTCCTTGGTAAATTGCTGCGCGGTCATCGTAGAACTACGCCCCAGAACTCCGTAGACGCTGTTCAGTCTTTTGCTTTCACAATCATAGGCGTCGTTTTGATAGTCTTGCGAGGCCGCACCGGGTTTTTCCCAAACTGTTCTCGTACAACCCGCCAGATCGCTCGCCAATATTCCAATAATGAGAAGGAAAATAGGCTTCACTTGGAGAATGCTCCCAATTGGAAGCACGAATACCTGCATCCAAAGCTGGGCCCCGTTAGGGCCTTACCACGAACACTCGACGTCATCGAACAAGTTGCTCATCTCTGCCGTCCGCCCGAACATCACAGAACCTCACCCAGACAGCGCCGCCTCGACTTCTCCGATCTCTTTCGGAATTCCGGGGCCGAGGACGCGGGGGGCGCCGTCGGTGACAAGCACATCGTCCTCGATCCGGATGCCGTGGATGCCCAGGAAGCTGCGCACCTTCTCGTAGTCGATGAACTCCATGTAGCGGCCTTCCTTTTCCCAGCGGTCGATCAGCCGCGGAATGAAATAGAGTCCCGGTTCGACCGTCACCACCATTCCAGGTTTGAGCGCCTTCGCCATGCGCAAATTGCGCAGGCCGAAGAGCTCGCTGCGCCGGACCGTATGATCATAGCCGACGAGATCTTCGCCGAGGGCTTCCATGTCGTGCACGTCTAGCCCGATCTGGTGCCCCACGCCGTGCGGGAAACAGAGCGCATAGGCTCCGGTTTCGACGATCGCATCGGGATCGCCGCGGAACAGACCCTCGGCGACGAGCCCTTCCATCATCACCCGCGCGGAGAGCCTGTGCACCGCCAGATACAGCGTTCCCGCGCGGCAGGCTTCGATCGCCGCTTTCTGCGCGGAGAGCACAAGCTCGTAGCACAAGCGTTGTTTCGCATCGAAATGCCCGCCGATGGGCACGGTTCGCGTGATGTCGCTCGCATATCCAAGCTGGCTCGAGGCGCCGCTATCATTGACGACCAAATCGCCTGCGGCCAAGCGCCTATCGTGCATGGTATTGTGCAGAATCTCGCCGCGCGCGGAAAAGATGACGGGATAGGCAAGCGTGCGATCGGCTGCGCGCGCCACGCCTTCGATCGCGCCGGAGACTTCGTGTTCCATGACGCCGGGCCGCGAAAACCGCATCGCCGCCGCGTGCATTTCCGCGGTGATGGCGAGCGCCGACTCCATCTCCACGATTTCTTCGCCCGATTTGATTTCGCGCTGCGCGACAATGGCGCGGACAAGCGGCGAGGAGGCGCGCTGCGCAATGTCCGGCACCGGAATGCCGAGCCATTCCGACAATTGAATGGTTACCGTGCCGCGGAAAGGCGGCGTGTAGTGAACGATGCGGCCGCGGCGATTCTTTGTGAGCCACGCCGGCAGTTCGGCGTAGGGAAGAACATGAGTCACGCCGGATCGCTCCGCCCACTCTGCCGGGGGCGTGGCCGAGCCCAGCCAGATCAAATCGTCCATCGTGGGCTCATCGCCGAAAATGAAGGCTTCGCCGCTGTCGAAATCGATTGCGCCGACGAGAAAGGGCTGCGGGATTCCGAAATAATAGGCGAAGCAGCTGTCCTGTACGTAGGCATGCGGATTGGCCGTGTAGTTCATCGGGCTTGGCGGGCTGGCCGGAAAAAGTCCGATGTCGTCCATCGCCTGCGCCAGGATCGCGCGGCGGGATCGATAGGTTGCGGCTGCAAACATGGCTCGCGTGGTTCCAGCTGAACGGCGGGTCAATCTCGCGTGGATTTGCCCGGCTTCAGACCCCAAGATAACCCGGAATTTGAAACCATGGGAGAAGTTTGTGTTCGTTCACATCGCCATCAGAAGACTCAGCGTCAGGAGTGTCCCGCTGGGTGAAATCCGGCACCAGTTAGAGCGCGTTCCGCTCGCATAGAACCAAAGCGTGTCATCCCGGCCGNNCACGCTTTGGGGTGGCGATTCAATTTGATCGAACTGCGCTCTAATTCATTACTACAGCCGGGCGCTGTGGAGTGGACCCCATAAGCGAACCTGCAATCGGCCTTCCGAATCGGCAAGTTCTCGAAGTTGGAGCGGGACCGGCTGAAGCACGTCGAGGTGCACCTGTGACTTCGGCGCATAGGGGCGCCATCTGCCTTCGCGGCAGTCGGCCGACACAATACGTATTCCCCGAGCGGTAGGCCGTCCTGTGTGGTGGTTGCGGCCGGGCTTTGCGTCCCAGCACCCGGCGCGCAATGGGGCGGCGAAGCATTCGTTCCGGGATTGGATATCGTGTCGACCGAATAGATCGACTCCGGCCGCTTCTTACAAATAGGCAGGGCCGTTGAATCGCCAGACGTGCTGATGGACGTTTCCAGCTCAGGCGGTCTACTTGCCGGGCTCGTGGGATTTCAGAATCCGCAGCACTGAGAGTATTGTGTCCAACTGCGTGTTGTCGCCGGCGCCCCAAAGAGCCTGTCGATCTGGCCGAGATAGCCAATCGTTTTCATGCGGCGGCGGTACATCCCGTACACGAGACGATTCTTCGAGCCAAGAGGATTCGGGGGACACCTAATCTATTGCGGCATCGTTGGCACGTCGTCGCTCTCCGATTGTCGCCGACGCGGTTTACGGCAAATGTCTGGAAATGGATTAGGCGTCCCCGTATACCCCTTCGCGATCTCGCTCCACGCGGCTCAGGACGCGTTTCAGGGCAACTGGACGGCCGCCTACAGGCGGTATGTCATGCGCGCGCTGTAGCGGCGGCTGACGTGGCTGTGGCAGGCTTCGGGCCGCGAAACGGGCGGGGCCGGGGAACGCAGCGCGGAGAGCGGAGCCGTTCTAGGCGTTTCTATAACAGGATACGCGCCTCCGTCGCCGCCACCTCCGCCGCCGACACCCGCATCAATCCAAAGGTGAGATAACACACGTTCGGCGGTCTATGGCGTGCGCACGAATCCATGCGTTACACCCCCGTCGTCCATATAAAACCCGGTGATTACACGTGTCCCATTGATTCTTCCGCCGAGCGTTTCTACCGATCCCGGTGGGTCGAAGCTTCTGATTGTACCATTCGCTGCTCGAAAGAACCCATGGATTTTGTTGCTTTTGTCTTCGTAGTATCCTGCGATAATGCCTTTGCCATTAATGCTTATTGGCCAAGTCTGTTTTGATTTCGGAGCGGTGAAGGCTGTGAAGGTTCCATCTGCCGTTCGCACGAAGCCATCGAGGCCGAAATATCCAGAGACCGCGTTCTTGTTGTTGATGCTAACGGGGTCCGTACCTGAAGTTTGGTAGCCGAATATGGTGAACGACCCGTCAGGTGCACGAATATATCCTTGAGCGTACGGGTTCGGTGGAATGTCGCAATAACCCGTGATCGCACCCATGCCATTGATGCTGAAGGCGTAGGTGGAAGTCGATCCTGACGGATCGAAGCTGGTGATTGTTCCATTTTTCGCTCTTACGAATCCATGGAATACTCGACTTGTGTCTTCGTAGGTTCCGGCGATTACATCCTTGTCATTGATGCTGAAAGCATATGTGAGTGTTGATCCAGCAGGGTCGAAGCTCGTAAACGTTCCATCGCTCGCGCGCACGAAGCCATGGGTAATATTCGAGCCGTCGATGTAATTTCCTGTGATAACACCGCTAGTATTTATGCTCGCCACATCGGTGTTTGTTGAACCCGGAGGATCGAAACTCGTGATTGATCCATCGGCAGCTCGCACATAGCCATGTGATACACAATTATCGTCAAGATAGCTACCAGTGATCACCCCTAAGTTATTTATGCTGGAGGCAGCCGTGTACGTTGATCCGGGAGGATCAAATGTTGCGTACGTTGCTTTAGCATTCCGAGCTTCGCCCCCAATGGGAACCAGCACGATGGCCGCGATGCAGACCGTGGCAAGCAGTGTCTTCCTGAACATTTTGGATTTACCCCCGATGGGCCACGGGACGAATTTATACCTTCCCGGCGAAGTCTGACAGAGCACCCACGCTGGTGGACGCAGATGCGGCGTGGCAGGCTTATGCGATGGGCAACCACTCCCGCCGCGAACTTGAAGGCGCCGCCATGCTGCGGGCCATGCTCGCGCACCCGCCACGAGAGAAGCCAATTCCGAAATGCGACGTGTGCGGCGAGCCTGCCGTCATTGACGCGTATACTTGGCGCCACGCCCACCGCTTCTGCGAAGCGCACCGGGGGGAATCGAATAGGGTTTTGCGATAGGTACCGCGAGGGGGACTTTTTTGATGAGTTCGGATCAACCAAATTCTCACGAGTTGCGCGCGGAATATGAATATGACGTTGCGCTCTCTTTTCTGAGTCAGGACGAGGCCACTGCCCAAGAACTCGCCGACAAGATCAGCGACCAGCTAAAGGTGTTTATCTATTCTCGCCAGCAGGAGAAGCTCGCGGGCCGAGACGGAGAAGAAAAGTTCAACGCTGTTTTCGGTCAGGACGCCCGAGTAGTTGTCGTATTCTCGCGAGACGGCTGGGGAGACACTCCTTTCACACGCATCGAACAGACAGCAATACGGAATCGCGCATTCGAAGAGGGCTATGATTTCACCCTTTTCGTGCCCACAACCAACCCGCCATGTCTGCCAAAATATGTGCCCAAAAACAGGCTCTACGGAAATCTTGCTCGCTTTGGGTTAAACGGTCTCGCAGCAGCAATCGAGCAGCTCGCCCGAGAACGGGGAGGACAGCCACGGACAGAAACGATCGAAGACAGGTCGGCTCGGAACCAGCGCATTTTGGATTACGAACGTCGCCGCAGGAAATTTCTCACAAGCGAAGAGGGTGGCAGAATCGCGATCAGCGAAGCTGCTAGGATAACGGACCTCGTTCATGAGTGGGCGATAAGCGAACCGGCCAGACACCTAGGACTAAACGTCAGGGGTGAGCAGGGCATGGCGAGGCTCGTGTACCACATTCTTCCGACGGGCGCGTACGTTTCGGCGACGTTGGGTTTTCGTCTCCAGTACACCAATGAGCTGGCTGATGCACGACTTGAATTTGCGACGTATCACGGTCTCCCACAATGGCGCGGCATCGTTTCGTGGGGAGAAGCTGATAAAGTGAGCGAAACCAAATATCGCTGCGACTTAGCGGCCGACAACACAGTTATTTGGATTCCAGAAGATGATGAAGTACCGCGCCTAAGTGCGGTCGACAGTGCCGAACAACTGTGCACAGGGATCATGGACTGGATTGAGACGGCATCGAGATATGAAAAGACGCCGAATCGGCGTTGAGTCGAACAAGTGAAAAAATACGGTGACAGCGGCAGCGATCCCTGACAGAAAAGGGGACGTCGATGACGGCGGCAACGCTCCGTGCGTCATACGGAAACGTTGCCGCTGTCACCGCATTCTACAACCCCGGCACAACTGCATCATGTATCTACCGGCCATCTTGGCTTTCAGCGTTTTCCTGGCGTTGGCTTTGGGCACGTGGCAATTCGCACGTTCCGGCGGTGGATGGCGACAATATCGGGCAGCTGCAATCTTGGCCGCCGCTTTTCTGGCAATCAGCATAATCTGTGCCGTTCTTTTGTGGCGGTCACACGCTGGCCCGCGAGCGTGGGGGATTGGCCAAACATGGGGCTGCTGGCACTACGGATGTTGAAGGCTGAAATTTTCAAACTGACCCACTACCGACCGTTTGGTAGAGCGCCCTAGTTTGAATTCTTCGGCGGCCTGCCGTCGGGTTTCGATCGTTCTCCCAACTCACCTTCCATTCCGTTTTCGATGCTTTCTTTCTGCATCGAGTTTGTCGTTGCGCCCAAGTCCGCAGCGTAAAGGCCTTCCAAGTAGGCGATGTCACTGTCGGTGAGCTTGTCGGGCTTTGCGCGCGATCCACAGTCTGAGGACATCAGATCGAGGATGCTGGGCAGTTCGTTGCACTGGTCGAGCGAGCGCGGCTCGGAAAGGGCGAGCATCGTAATATAATCCGACACGGGACCGATCTCGCCGCCGCCAACCTTCCGGATATCGGCTACGATCAGGACATTGAGGAGCGAGCTGACGCGCCGGCCGGGGATTGTGGTGCCGGTGCTCACGCGGTCGGGCACATTGTGGTAGGCGCTGTCGATCCTGGGCTTCTTGTCGTTCGCGGATTTCGTCGTTCCGTCCATGTCGATCGTGGCAACCGGCTGGATCGTGTCCTCAAGCATGCGCGTCCCGGTGACGTACCAGCCCTGAATCGGATGGGTGACCTCGAGAAGCCGCGGGGTCTCGTGCGCGAAATGCATACCCAGGATTGCGCCCTTCGTCCGCTCCGCGAGCGATTTCACGACAGCTTGCGGCTGGTCCGTGAACAGTATTTCGATGTTGGGGCTGCACGTTCCGGTCGGGTCCGTTTTGGCGCCGACACTCGCCGCCACCTGAACCACGCGCGCCGTGACGAACGCGTCGAAAGCCTGCGGCAGCCCGAGCGTGATCGGGCAAACAGGCCCAATATCGTCACGCATATATTGTCCGGTCTTGCGATTGGTCGCCGCATGCAAACTGACGAATTGCGAGACGATGGTGTCGATGTCCGGCTGGGACCTGTGGCCGGTGACGACGACCGTCTCGGGCTTGCCCGGTATTGCCGGCGAAGACTGACCGGATTGCGCCGATGCGGCCCCGGCCGAGAGAAGGGCCAAATTGGCCGCGAATGCCGCAGCTGCGCAGGGACTGAACTTCGGGATCTTCTTGGTCACTGCTATTGCCGCGTTCATCGTGATGTTTGTTCGACAAGCTCTTCCAAGGTCCACAGCGTATCAGAGACACAAGCCGCCATAGCAGGGGTGGGTAATCGCCCCCCGCACAGATCCGGCGGTCGGTCGACACAATACGTATCCCCCGAATGGTAGGCCGTCCTTTGAGGGGGTTGCGGCCAGGCTTTGCGTCCCGGCGCCCGGCGCGCGATGGGGCGGCGAAGCATTCGTTCGGGGAATAGGTGTGATGTCGGCCGAATAACCGTGTCGACAGCTCAGTTCCCAGCTCAGGCGGTCTACTTGCCGGGCTCGTGGGATTTCAGAATCCGCAGCACTGAGAGTATTGTGTTCCAACTGCGCGTTGTCGCCGGCGCCCCAAAGAGCCGGTCGATCTGGCCGAGATAGCCAATCGTTTTCATGTGGCGGCGGTACACCCCGTACACGAGACGATTCTTC
>PKWC01000152.1 GCA_003131925.1 Alphaproteobacteria bacterium
CCGCTGCGCCCGGCGGCCGCGGCGCGCAGGCCCTCCCCATCGATTTCACCCTTTCCGTACCAGGCGTGGAAGCGGACGAGCCTCAAAATCCGCAGATAGTCTTCGCGGATTCGCGCCGACGCTTCGCCGATGAAGCGCACGCGGCNNCGGCCCGCCTCGAGATCGGCGAGACCGCCGGTGAAATCGAACAATTCCCCGTCGAGCGAGGCATAGAGCGCGTTGATGGTGAAATCGCGACGGCCTGCGTCTTCGGCCCAATCGTTCGAAAATTCGACCGTCGCGCGCCGTCCATCCGTGCTCACGTCGCGGCGCAGCGTCGTCACCTCGAAGGTCTTGCCGCCGGTGATTGCGGTAATGGTACCGTGCTCGATACCCGTCGGCAGCGCGGTGATCTTCGCGCTCTCGAAACGGCGCGTCACCTCGGCGGGCAGAAGCGGCGTCGCGATGTCGATGTCGTCGACCTCGCGATTCAGCAGGGCATTGCGCACCGCGCCGCCCACGAATCGCGCCTCGCCGCCCGATACCAGGAGAGCTCCCATCACCGCGCGCGTCTCGCCGGTGCGCATCCAGCTCTCGCGGGACGGGTCGAGCTTTCTCGTCATCGCACCTTCTCGACGTGGCCCGGCACGATCTTTCCATTCTCGACATGCGGCGCCACGTACACGCCGCTGATCGATTCGCCCTCGGTCAGGCCGACATAGATGAAACTCGCCGCAACGAGAGCGAGGCCCGCGACGATCAGAACTGTCCATGGCGTGTGCGGCCCTGGCGTCTTCGCGCGCATCCGCATCAGCAGGAACCACACCCCATAAAGCGCGAAGGGCAGCGCAAAAAGCAGCATCCGCGTCAGAATCAGGCGGATCATTGACAAAGCCTCTCGCGCAGATTCACCACGATGGAAGCGGTGGCGCCCCAGATGTGATGGCGCTCATAGCGGAACGAATAGAATTCGCGTGTTGCGCCCTGCCACTCGCCAGTCTGGCGCTCGCAATTCGCGGCGTCCAGCAGGAACGCAAGCGGGACCTCGAAGATCTCGGCGACCTCGTGCGGGTCGGGCACAAGCGAAAATCCCTCGGTGAGAAGGCCCACCACAGGCAGGATCGCAAAGCCGGTTCCCGTCTCATACGCGTCGAGAAAACCGGCGACCGAAATGAAGCTCGGCGCGATTCCGGTTTCCTCTCTGGTCTCGCGCAACGCCGTTTCGACGAGGGAGGGATCGTTCTCGTCCAGTCGTCCGCCGGGAAAGCTCACCTGACCCGCGTGCCGCGCGAGATGCGCGTTGCGTCGCGTGAAAAGCACGGTCGGCGTGACGCGCCTGACGATGGGAAACAGCACCGCCGCGGGCGCAAGTTCGCGCGCCTTTGGCCGCCGCGCGCGAGGATTGAGATCATAGTCGCTACGCCGCGGCACCAGCGGCAGCTGAGGCGGGTCCGCGGGAAGCCGCTGGCGCAAAGGTTCAGGTCCCTCTTCGGCAATACGCTGCACGAGCGGGGACAGCGGTGGCTGACCGCACCCTGTCAAGGAAAATCCGTCCGGGCAGGCGTTTGCTTCGAAGAAACCATATCCCGGAACAGTTGCATTCGCCGCACCGCGCACTCACGGCGTTGTGCGGTTTTCGGGCCTTTGACACGGCAGAGTGCGGTTGCGCGGGGAAAGCCGGAATGCAACATAAATGCCCTCTTGGAGGCCGTGTCCGAGGATAGGGAGCGGCCCGGCCGGCCGCAACCAAACCACCGGCGCAACATGGCGGCGCTCGCAGCGCCTGAGACAAGATATTGCAGCAGATGAACGATACAAGATCGATCGACGACGCGCTTATGACCGACGATTCGCCCGTGGCGCAGGCGGAGATGTATGCGGAGCTTTTTACCACGGTGCGCGCTGCCGCGGCGCGCGTCATTTTCGGCCAGCACGAGGTCATCGATCACACGCTCGTCACGCTGCTCGCGGGAGGGCACGGGCTTCTCATCGGCGTGCCGGGCCTCGCCAAGACGCGACTGGTCGAAACGCTCGGCACCATTCTCGGCCTCGACTGGAAGCGCATCCAGTTCACGCCGGATCTCATGCCGGCCGACATCATCGGCTCGGAGATTCTCGAAGAAAGCGAAACGGGCCATCGTTCCTTCCGCTTTGTGCGGGGCCCCGTATTCACGCAGCTCCTGATGGCCGATGAAATCAACCGGGCCAGTCCGCGCACGCAATCCGCCCTGCTGCAATCGATGCAGGAGAAACACGTGACCGTTGCCGGTGAGCGTCACGATTTGCCTGAACCTTTTCATGTCCTGGCGACACAGAACCCTTTGGAACAGGAAGGAACCTATCCGCTTCCCGAAGCGCAGCTGGATCGCTTTCTGCTGCAGATCGACGTCGGCTATCCCGACGCCGACGCCGAGCGGCGAATGCTGATTGCAACGACTTTTGGTGAGGAAGCGCCCATCGAGCCCGCCTGCGCCGCGGACGCCCTCGTCGGCGCCCAGCGAATTGTCCGGCATCTTCCCGTGGGTGAAAAAGTTGTCGATGCAATCCTTCGCCTCGTGCGAGCGGCGCGTCCCGACGCAGGCGGCGATCCGGCTCTTCGCGGCCTCATCGCATGGGGACCTGGACCGCGTGCGAGCCAGGCCTTCATGCTTGCCATTCGTGCAAAGGCGCTTATCGAAGGCCGATACGCACCCTCAGTCGACGACGTTGCGGCGCTGGCGCATCCCGTTCTGCGCCACCGCATGGCGCTGAGTTTCTCGGCGCGCGCCGAAGGCACCGCCATCTCGGACGTCATCGACCGGCTGTGCCGGAGTCATCTTTGACGGACGCCCATCGTCGGCAGGAAAATCCAAAAAGGGCGGCCGCTCTCAGGGCGGAAGCCGAATCGCTCGGAGCGTCGCTGCCGCCCTTGCTCGTCGCAGCCGAACAGCTCGCTTCCGTCGTCGGGCTTGGCGTTCACGGCCGCCGCAAGGCGGGAAGCGGCGAAACCTTCTGGCAGTTCCGGCGATACGGAGCCGGCGATCCGGCCAATTCCATCGATTGGCGGCAATCGGCGAAATCGCAGCATCTTTTCGTGCGCGAGCGCGAGTGGGAGGCGGCGGAAGCGGTCTGGTTCTGGTGCGACCCCTCGCCCGGCATGCGTTTCGCTTCCACGCCAACTCTCGACACGAAGATCGAGCGGGCAAAGCTGCTGACACTGGCGGTAGCGTCGCTTCTCATCCGCGGCGGCGAACGCGTCGCGTTGCTGGGCAAGGATCGCGCACCCGCGAGTGGCCGTGCCGCGCTCACGCGCATGGCGCATGGCGTGACCGAAGACGTGCCGGGAGTTGAGGCGATGCCGCCCGATCTGCCGATCGGAAGAAGCGCGCAGCTTGTCTGGCTGGGCGATTTTCTCTCGCCGCTCCCCGACATCGAAACCGCCATCCGCCGTCTCGCGGGCAGAGGTCTCAAAGGGCATCTTGTTCACCTCATCGATCCTGCCGAAGAAGATTTTCCCTATACCGGACGCACGCGCTTCGAATGGGCCGCCGCGAAGCGAAGTGAAATCTTCGGCCGCGCCGAAAATATTCGCGCCGACTATTGCCGCCGGTTTCGTGCGCAGGCGGACGCCGTGAGCGCGTTTGCGCGCCGGATTGGCTGGAACCATCTCATGCATCGTACCGATCAGCGCCCTGAAACCGCTCTCATCGCGCTCTATGCCGATCTCGATGGATCGCTCGGCTTCCAGCCAAGGGCGCAATCCGCCGTTCGATGAGCTTCCTGCCCGCCATCTCGTTCGGTGCGCCCTGGATTCTGGCAGCGCTTGCCGTATTGCCGGTGATCTACTGGTTGTTGCGCGTCACGCCGCCCGCGCCCCGCAGAATCATTTTCCCGCCCACCCGACTGCTTGCCGATCTCGCCGCGCCGGAGGAAACGCCGGCGCGTACCCCGCCGTGGCTGCTTGCCCTGAGGCTCGCGGTGGCCGGATTGATCATCATCGCTCTCGCGCAACCCCTGTTGGGTGAAACGCTGGCTCTCCTAGGCAAAGGACCGCTCGTACTCTTCATCGACAATGGCTGGTCGGCAGCCCACGACTGGAGCAGCCGGGTAGCTGCAATCACCTATGCACTGAATTCGGCCGTGCATGCGAACCGCGCCGTGGCCATCGTTCCGACGGGGTCGTCCGGACCTGACGCTGCGACTCTTCTTTCCGCGGGCGAGGCCGAACGGCGCGCCGCCGACATCGTGCCGGAGCCCTGGATTTCGAGCCGCAAGCGTGCCGCCACCGCCCTGACAAAAATGCGATTCGATGCCAGGCCACAAATTCTTTGGTTGAGCGACGGCATCGAGCACGGTGACGGTTCGGACACCGCGCGCACACTTGCAGGCATTGGCTCTCTGCAAATCTATGCGCAACCGCAAGGGCCCCTTGCGCTCCGATCCCTTCGCAATGAACCCGACGGATTTCTCGTGAACGTCGCGCGAGCCGCGAATGGCAGCGCGCAGCAGGGCGACGTGGCGGCACTCGGCGCGCAGGGCGAGAGTCTTGCCACCGCGCATTTTCACTTTGCTGCCGGTGCCGGCGAAACGTCAACGAAAATTGCGCTGCCACTTGAAATGCGCAACGAGAGCGAGCGCATCGTCATACTCAACGAGGATTCTGCGGGCGCCGTGAAGTTTCTCGATACGGGCTCCCGGCGCAGGGCCGTGGAAATTGTTTCCGCCGGCGCCGCTCAGGACGAACAGCCGCTGCTCTCCGACGCTTATTATCTCGAACGCGCCCTTGCGCCCCACGCCGATGTGCAGAAGGGAACGATCAACGATGCGCTTGCGCGCAATGTCGCCGTGCTTGTTCTCGCCAATATCGGCACGATCGCGGGCGCCGATCATGACCGCGTGGCGCGCTTCGTCGAGCAGGGCGGAGTCCTCGTGCGATTCGCCGGCGACCGCATGACGACCAATGTCGACGATCTCGTTCCGGTCAAGCTGCGTGTCGGCGGCCGCTATCTCGGAGGCGCGCTGGCCTGGGCGCAGCCGCAGCATCTGGCGCAGTTTCCCGCCGCGAGTCCCTTCGACGGTTTGTCTGTTCCGCCGGAAGTGACGGTCTCACGGCAGATCCTGGCCGAGCCTTCGATCGAACTTGCCGATCGCAGCTGGGCGCGCCTGGCCGACGGTACGCCGCTGGTGACGGGAGCGTCGCGCGGCAAGGGCTGGATCGTGCTCTTTCATGTCACCGCCAATCCCGCCTGGTCGACGCTGCCGCTGTCCGGACTCTACGTGGAAATGCTACATCGCCTGCTCGATCTCGCCGGCGGAGCGCGGCCGGCGCAACTGGCCAGCGATTCAGCGGCCATGTATGCGCCGGCCAGCATGCTCGACGGATTCGGGCATGTCGTGAAACCGCCTGCCGATGCGCTTCCGATCCGAGGATCGGAGATCGGAAGGGTGGAGCCCTCGCCGTCCCATCCACCCGGTCTTTACCGCCATGCGGGTGTGGAGATCGCGCTCAATGCCATCAACGATTCCACCAGCCTTGCTCCGCTGGCCGCTGAAGGCGTGTCCCGCCGCGTCTATTCGCCGTCAAAGTCAATCGAGATCGAAGCGCCTCTTCTCGCGCTGGCGCTCATCATTCTGCTGGTGGATGCGTGGATCTCGCTCTGGCTGCGCGGCTATTGGGGTCTGCCGCGCGCCTTGTGGCTCGGCCGCGCTGCGGTGGTCGTACTCGCGGCGTTGATCGTCCAGCCGCTTCGCGCCCATGCGGACGATGCGTTCGATATGAAGGCGGCGCTGGACACGCGGCTCGCCTATGTCGTGACGGGGCTTTCCGATGTCGATGACATGAGCAAGGCGGGACTGACCGGGCTCGGTCTCGCCTTGAAAGCGCGCACCTCCTACGAACCGCAGGAACCCGTCGGCGTCGATCTGGACCGGGACGATTTGAGCTTCTTCCCGCTTCTCTACTGGCCGATGGACCCGCGCGAACACAGCCTTTCTCCACGTGCCTTGAGCAAGGTGGCCGACTACATGCGCAACGGAGGAACCATCCTGCTCGATACGCGCGATCTGACGCTTGGCGGCGTGCGCGGATCTTCGTCCAGCGGACAACAGACATTGCGCCGCCTGCTGGCAAAACTCGACCTTCCGCCACTCGAGCCGGTTCCCTCCGACCACGTTCTGACGAAAACATTCTATCTGCTCGAAGATTTTCCCGGCCGCTGGGATGGCGGGAAAGTGTGGGTCGAGGCGCTTCCTCCTGCCGGCTCCGAATCCGGGCCCGCGCGTGGAGGAGATAGCGTGTCTCCCATCATCATCGGCGGCAATGATTGGGCCGCAGCCTGGGCGGTCGACGCGCAGGGACGTCCACTTGCGGATGTGACGCCGGGCGGCGACGAGCAACGCGAGATGGCGTACCGGTTCGGGATCAACGTGGTCATGTACGCGCTGACGGGCAACTACAAGACAGACCAGGTCCATGCCTCCGCACTTCTCGAACGGTTGGGCCACTGAGCCGCGCAGGCGATGAACCTCTCGATCGATTTCGCCCCACCGATTGCCGCGGCATGGATCTGGCTCATTGCAGGCCTGGCCGCCGTCTCGGTGCTCTATGCCTTGTGGCGGCGCGCGCGCGGCGCGCTGGCGAGAGCCGCCGCCTTCGCGATCGCCTGCGCAGCACTCGCCAATCCCCTCATTGTGAGAGAGACGCGCGAACGTCTGCCCGATATCGTCGCCCTGATCGTCGATCATTCCTCGAGTATGGACATCGAACATCGCCGCGCGAAAGCAGATGAGGCAGCCGCCGAGATCGCAAAAAAACTTTCTTCGGACAAGACGATCGAATTGCGGCGCGCCGAAGTTACGTCGCCGCCGAATGAAGATACCGGCACGCAGCTGTTTGCGAGTCTGGCTTCCGCGCTCGCGAATGCACCGCCGAACCGGATAGGAGGCGCGATCGCCATCACCGACGGCGAAGTGCATGATGCGGATTCGGCGAACACCGCCAATCTGCACGCGCCCTTCCATGCGCTGATCGTCGGGCCACACGGAGAGCGGGATCGCAAGCTGGCGATCGTCAGTGCGGCACGTTATGCGATCGTGGGGCAGACGTCAGAAATTGTCGTGAGAATCGACGATTTCGGCTCCGATTCGCCGGGCCCTGCGCAGGTCAATCTGCGCATCGGCGGCGTCGATGCGGGATCCCGCTTTCTGCCCACGGGCAAAGACACTGCAATCAGGTTTCCCATCCTTCACGGCGGCGAGAACGTCGTCGAGATCGAAGCACGGCCGGGTCCGTCGGAACTCACGCTGGCGAACAACCGCGCAGTCGTGACCGTTTATGGCGTGCGCGACCGTTTGCACGTGCTTCTGATTTCGGGTGAGCCCAATGCGGGCGAGCGCGTATGGCGCAGCCTGCTCAAATCCGATCCGTCGGTCGATCTCGTGCATTTCACCATCCTGCGGCCGCCGGACAAGCAGGATGCGACTCCGATCGATCAGCTCTCGCTGATCGCTCCTCCAACGCGGGAGCTGTTCGTCGACAAGCTGGACAGCTTCGATCTGGTGATCTTCGATCGCTACAGCGAGCGCGGCGTTCTGCCTTTCGTCTATTTCGAGAACATCGCGCGCTATGTGCAGAACGGCGGCGCCCTTCTCATTTCGTCTGGCCCTGAATTCGCGTCGCCCACCAGCATTTTTCGCACGCCCCTCGCCGCCGTACTGCCGGCGCAACCCACCGGCGACGTGGTCCAGCAACCCTTCAAGCCGCTGGTGACCGCGCAAGGCGAAGCCCACCCCGTCACCCGCGGTCTGCAGGGCGAGAATGACGGAAGCAAGCCGCCCCTTTGGGGTCGATGGTTCCGGATCATCGGCGCGAACAAGGTCGCGGGAGAAACGTTGATGTCGGGACCGGACGACAAGCCGTTGCTGGTTCTCGATCGGGTCGGCAAGGGCCGGGTGGCGGAAATCCTGTCCGATCAAGGATGGCTGTGGGCACGCGGTTTCGAAGGCGGCGGCCCGCAGACCGAATTGCTGCGCCGGCTTGCCCATTGGCTGATGAAGGAGCCCGAACTCGAAGACGAGCGCCTCTCCATGTCGATCGCGAATGGCAAGCTCGCCGTCGAGCGGCAATCGATGTCGGACGCCCCAAAGCCCATCACTCTCACCTACCCTTCGGGCAAAACGCTCGCGCTCCAGCTCGAAAAATCGGAGCCCGGACTCTGGCATGGAAGCGCCAAGGCCGACGAGCTCGGCCTTTATCGGGCCAGCGACGGCACGCTGAGCGCGGTGACGGCGAGCGGACCACTCAACCCAAAAGAAGTTGCCGACATGCGCGCGACGGACACGATCCTGAAACCTGTCGCGCGCGCAACAGGCGGCTCCGTGCATTGGCTCGTGGATGGAGGCATTCGCCACATCAGGCGAACAGCGCCCGACCAACCGGCCTCAGGCGATGACTGGATCGGCCTACGCGCCAACGGCGCCTACCGCGTCACGCACGTCGAACAGGAACCGCTGCTGCCGCCCTGGCTCGCACTCCTGCTCGTCCTCGGCTCGCTCCTGTTCGCATGGCGGATGGAGAGCAGGTAGAGCATTCGCACGTTCCCCACCCTTCGACAAGNNCAGACCCGCCGAACCCCGGATCGCAGTCCGGGGGTAAGCGGGCAGGCTCAGGGTGAGGGCTTTACTTCCTCATCCTGAGCTTGTCGAAGGATGGAAGCCAAACACTCGCTGCCTTACGCGAGCGGCGCGCCGTCGGCGCAGACGGGATCGTCGATGCGCGGGCGGCGCACGTCGCCGCCAAGCGAATCGAGTGCTCCTTCGACCAACGCCAATCCAAGGATGCGCGCCGAATCGACGGGGCCGGGAAATTTGATTTTGCCCGGTGGAACAGGCGCGAATCCGGCGCGTGCATAATAAGGTGCGTCGCCGACGAGAATAATGGCGCAATGTCCCAGGGAGCGCGCGTCTTCGACACCGCGCTTCATCAACGCAATTCCGATGCCGCGTCCCCGTTGTTCGATCTCGACCGCAAGCGGGCCCAGAAGCAGCGCCCTTTCGGGACCGATCACAATCGGCCAGAAGCGCACCGAGCCTCTCAGGACTCCATCCTCGATCGCAACGAAGCGGAGCCCTTCTTCGGGCGAAACCCCTTCGCGCAGTCGGTACGCAGATTTCGCGTAGCGCCCCGGGCCAAAACTCCTCGCCACGAGCAATTCTATGAACGGCGCGTCCCGCGGCTCTTCGGCCCTGATCTCCCACGTCGCCATGTCTGTCCCGTCTGCCCCCGCGCTCTTTCGCCGCCGTCGACCCGCAGCTAGGGTTTGCTCATCGCCAATTGGTCATCGGAGATCGTCGCATGGGTGTTCTGGAAGGCAAGGTCGTTCTTGTCACGGGCGGGGCCAACGGTATCGGCAAGGAAAGTGCACTTCTTGCGGCGAAGGAAGGTGCGCTTGTCGTCGTCAACGATCTGGGCGGTAGCGTCGCGGGCGGGGACGAGGGCTCGGCAGGACCGGCGGAGCAGGTCGCGCAGGCGATCCGCCGCTCGGGTGGCCAGGCGGTTTCGAATTCCGACAGCGTCACGAGCCGCGACGGAGTCAAGCGCATGATCGAGCAGGCGATGGACAGCTTCAAAGGCCTTCACGCCATCATCAGCCCGGCCGGGATTCTGCGCGATACGATGTTCCACAAGATGACGGACCACGATTGGGACTCGGTCATCGAGGTGCATCTGCAGGGGAGCTACAATGTCTGCCGCGCGGCCATCAATCATTTCCGCGAGCAGAACGAAGGCTCCTTCGTGCTCTTCACCTCGACGTCCGGCCTCATCGGCAATGTCGGCCAGGCGAACTACGCGGCCGCCAAGATGGGAATTGCAGGCCTGTCGCGCATCATCGCCATGGAAGGCGCGCAGAAGAACGTCCGCTCCAACGTCATCGCGCCGTTCGCATGGACGCGCATGATCGCCACCATTCCTGTCAAGGACGAGGCGTCCGCCAAACGCGTCGAGCGCATGAAGAACATGATGCGCGCCGATCAGGTGGCGCAGCTGGCCGTCGCGCTGGCTTCACCCGCGACGAAGGACGTGTCGGGCCAGATGTTCGCCGCCCGCGGCAACGAGATATTTCTGATGTCGCAGCCGAGACCCGTGCGCGGCATCGGCAAGGTCGAGGGCTGGTCACCGCAGACCATCGCGGAACATGCGATGCCGGCGCTCAAGCCCAGCTTCTTCGATCTCGGCGCCACGACTTCCGTCTTCGGCTGGGATCCGATCTGAAAGAAAGATTGGCACGCGGAGGACGCGTTTTATTTTCCTCCCCCAACGCGGGGGGAGGTGCCGAGCGCAGCGNNCTCCCCCACGTTGGGGGAGGAAACGCGACAGCTCATTTCCGTTTGATTCGAGCGGGCAAGCGCTGGTCGGCGAGCGCCACCAGCGACGTAGCAAGGACGCCGGCCATTACGCCGAGCGGCAGCGCGGTGAGGACATCGAGGTCACAGCCGAGCACGATGATGGCCGTCACCGCGATTCCCGTCCATTGCGCCACGTTCTTCGGCACAGCCTGCCTGCGAGATCAAGCGCCCGTTCGAAGCCTAACGCAGCACCGGCGCAATCGAAGCACAGGCTTAAGAAAGGGTTAATTTCAGAGGTCGAAGCGGATTCCCTGTGCCAGCGGCAGCGCATCGGAATAGTTGATGGTCGCGGTCTGCCGGCGCATGTAGGCCTTCCAGGAGTCGGAGCCCGATTCACGGCCACCGCCCGTCTCCTTCTCTCCGCCGAACGCCCCGCCGATCTCCGCGCCCGACGGTCCGATATTCACATTGGCGATCCCGCAGTCGGAGCCCGCGGCCGCAACGAAGCGCTCGGCCTCCGACACGTCCTGCGTGAAGATGCATGACGACAATCCCTGCGGCACCGCGTTGTGTTCCAACAACGCGTCGGCGAACTCGCGATAGCGCATGACGTAGAGAATAGGCGCGAATGTCTCGCGCCGCACGATGTCCGTTTGGGCCGACATCTCCACGATTGCGGGCCTCGCGTAATGCGCGTTCAGAAATCTGTCGGCCAGCGCGCGGCCGCCGCCGCTGATGCGTCCGCCCTCATCCTTCGCCACTGCGAGCGCGTGTTCCATCTGCTCGAAGGCACGGGCATCGATCAGCGGGCCGACAAGAGTTCCGGCGTCCAGCGGATTGCCGATTGCGAGCCGCGCGTATGACGATTTCAGGGCTTCGAGCAGCCGGTCGTAAATCGATTCATGCACGAACAACCGCCTCAGGCTCGTGCAGCGCTGGCCCGCGGTCCCCACCGCGGCGAAGAGGATGGCGCGCAGAGCGAGGTCAAGCTTCGCCGATGGACAGACGATCATCGCGTTGTTGCCGCCGAGTTCCAGAATCGCACGGCCGAATCGCGCCGCCACGACAGGCGCGAGGGCCCGCCCCATCGCGGTCGAGCCGGTGGCGCTGACAACCGGAATGCGGCCGTCGCGCGCCAGAGCTTCGCCTGCCTCGCGGGCGCCGAGCACGATCTGGCTGAGCTCGTCTGGCGCCGAGCCGAATCGCTTCGCCGCGCGCGCGAACAGGGCCTGCGTCGCGATGGCGGCGAGCGGCGTCTTTTCCGACGGCTTCCAGATCACCGGATCGCCGCAGACAAGCGCGAGCGCGGCATTCCACGCCCACACCGCGACGGGAAAGTTGAAAGCGGAGACAACGGCGACAGGCCCAGCGGCATGCCACTGCTCCATCATGCGATGGCCCGGGCGTTCCGAAGCAATCGCGAGTCCGTAGAGCTGGCGCGACAGACCGACTGCGAAGTCGCAGATGTCGATCATCTCCTGGACCTCGCCGAGTCCCTCCTGGAGGATTTTGCCGTTCTCGAGCGTCACGAGGCGGCCGAGCAATTCCTTGTGGGCGCGCAGCTCCTCGCCAAAGAGCCGAACAAGCTCGCCGCGCCGCGGCGCCGGAACATCGCGCCAGACGCGAAACGCATCGACGCTCGCCGCCACCTTCGATTGAATCGACGCGTCGTTGTCGAAAGCAACGCGTCCAATTTCCTCCCCGTCAATCGGCGAACGGACGACGTGATCGCCCGAGGTCGCCTCGACGCCAAACTTCGAAAGAATCTCGCGCGCGTTCATTTGTTCCTCCTTATCATTCACCCTCCCCTTGAGNNTTTCGACCCTCCCTCAAGGGGAGGGTATAATCTACATTCCCCTCGCGTAGTAACGCCCGAAGCGGTTGCCGAGGAAATCTGCGAACTTCGCTTCCTCCTGCCGCACGAAACCCCTCTGGGGCAGCTTGCCTTCGACGAGAAGGTCGCACATCGCACAAATGCCGGCGGCGGTCGTGATCTGGATGGCGCTCATCAGCCGGTCGCCCACCGTCTGACTGTAGATTTTCTTTGCGTAGCTCTCCTGAGTGAGATGACCTTCCATCCAGCCCGAGACGGTCACGAAGATCAGCACGACGTCCTGATAGGTGATCGGAATCGCCGTCTCCAGCACGTCTTTCAGGACGTCGCGGCGCATGCCGAGCCTGAGGTCGCGTACCATCATTTTCACGATATCCCGATGGCCGGGATAGCGCACCGTCTTGTAGTTGAGGTTTTCGACCTTGCCCTCGAGCGTGTCGCAAAGCGTGCCCAGCCCGCCCGACGTGTTGAACGCCTCGTAGGCGATGCCGTCGAGTGAAAAAGCCTCGAGCTCTTCCAGCGCCGGAACCTCGCCGCGATGGGCGTCGCGGATCGACTCACAAGGATTGCAATATTCGTTGATCAGACCGTCGGTCGACCAGGTCAGATTGTATTTGAGCGCGTTGGTCGGGAAGACGGGCAATGCGCCGACCCGCATTTCGACATCGCGAAGCTTCTCGAATTTCTTGGTCAGGTCGAAAGCGGCGATCGAAATGAACCCCGGCGCGAGTCCGCATTGCGGAATGAAGGCCGTCTCCGCACCCTCTGCCAGCCGTTTGATCGTCCGCGTGCTTTCGACATCTTCGGTGAGGTCGAGATAATGGACGCGGGCGCGCTTGGCCGCCTCGGCAATGGTCGCGGTGAGCGAATAGGGCGATGCGGAAAGCACGATATCCTGGCCCTCCAGAGCGCGCGAGAGATCGCGCGCGTCCGAGATCTCGAGTTGCCGCGTTTCGACATTGCGCCGCGGCATCCGTTCGAGACGCTCCGCGTCGCGGTCGAACACCGTTACGCGGTAGTCGCCGGTGCCTGCGAGCAATTCCGTGATGGCAATGCCGATCTTGCCGCCGCCGACAAGCGCAACGTTCTTCATGGCTCTCTCCTGCCGCTGATAAGGTGCAGAAGATGTAACCCCATCGTGGACCGGAAAGGAGACGGCAAAGCGCCGGAAAATGGGATAGCATCTAGCGAATCGCAGGGAACTCCGGCGGATCGCCCATGCGCGACACCGACAGCAGGCTGATCGCCCTCTTGAAAGCCAACGCACGCGAGCCCGTGGCTTCGCTGGCACGCAAGCTCGACCTCGCCCGTTCGACCGTGCAGGAACGCATCGCGCGCCTCGAGCGCGAGGGCGTCATCAAAGGTTACACGCTACTCCTCTCCGAGGAGGCGGAATCGAAACGCTTGCGCGCGGTGGTCATGATGGCGGCCGATCCCAAACAGGCCGACCGTGTCAGCGCCGAGCTGAAACGCATGCCGGAGGTGCGCGCACTCTCCGCCGTCTCCGGCGCGCATGACATGATGGCGATCGTGGAAACCGACACGGCCGCCCGCATGGACGCTGCGCTCGATCGCATCGGCAAAGCCACCGGCGTCGCGCGCACTTTGTCGTCGATCATTTTATCGGAGAAGTTTTCTCGCTGACCGAAAGAGCGGCGCATCAGGAGATTCGCGGTGCCGGTAGAGATTGTGAATGTACGCACGCTCTATCAGGGCTGGTCGAAGCTGTCGCTCGCCAGCGTGCGGATGGAAGTAGGTCGCACTGTCGAGCGGCTGATCGAAGACCATGGGCGCGCCGTCTGCGTGCTGCCTTACGATCCCGAGCGCAGGGTAGCGATGCTTGTCCGCCAGTTCCGGGCACCCGTATTCCTGACGATCCCGGGCGACAATCTGCTCGAAGCCCCGGCGGGTCTGACTGACGGCGAACCACCCGAGACTGCGGCCGCGCGCGAGGCAATCGAGGAGACGGGTCTTCGCCTTCGCGCACTCGATCGCGTGGCCACGCTGTGGACCATGCCCGGGATTTCAACGGAGCAGATGGATCTGTTCCTCGCGCGCTATGCCGAAACAGACCGCGTCGCCTCCGGCGGGGGTCATCCTTCGGAGACGGAAGACATTACGGTTATCGAAATGTCTCTTCCCGAGCTTGCCGCAATGGCCGATGACGGCCGGATAGAGGACATGAAGACCTTCGTCCTCATCCAGACGCTGAGGCTGCGCGAACCTCGACTGTTCCATCCCGCTGGAGCGCGATGAGGTCGCGCGAAGGTGAATACTCCCTCCGATGGATGAAACGACGACGGCACCAACGCCGCTCGTTTCCTCCCCTGCGCGCTTGCGCGCGGGGGAGGTGCCCGCGAAGCGGGCGGAGGGGCAACGACATCGCACGATTTCAAATTGTCTGCCGGCTCAATTCCAGACTGGAATTTGATCGATGTGCCGCTCGCCCCCTCCGGCCCTTTGGGCCACCTCCCCCGCGCTTCTGTACGGACCGGGGACATCGC
>PKWC01000177.1 GCA_003131925.1 Alphaproteobacteria bacterium
AACACACGCATGGCGCTCAACGCACTTGACCCATTTCTTGCAAGACAGGCAGCAGGCGTGCTGTGCTCTCTTGCGCGAAGCGGAGGGAGCGCAGATGCGATTGGCGGCTGCCGTAGCCACGGCCATAGTTTCATTTGGGGCGGGATCGATCGCGGCGTACGCGGCTCTGGCGACACCGCGCGATCTGGCACAAGTCGTGTTGCCGTCCCCGGCCATCCCCGGTCCCGCGGTTCAGCCTTACGTCTCCGTCAGCGCGCCGGTCGTGGCGCTGACCCATGTGCGCGTGATCGACGGCACNNCGAGGCCGGCAAGATCGCCGCCATCGGCGGCAACGTCGCCGTGCCGGCGGGCGCCAGGGTGATCGAGCTTTCCGGCCACACGGTCTTTCCCGGCCTCGTCGGCATGCACGACCATTTCTTTTATATCGCGCGGCCGAATCTGGACGCGAACATGAAGAGCGATCCGCCGCGTATCGTGCCGGAAATGACGTTCAGCGCGCCGCGGCTTTATCTCGCCGATGGCGTCACCACGCTGCGGACAACGGGCAGCGTGGAGCCTTATACCGATCTCAACCTCAAGCACGCGATCGATGCAGGCAAGCTGCCCGGTCCGCACATGGATGTAACGGGGCCCTATCTCGAAGGTGCCGATTCGCTCTTTATCCAAATGCATGCCCTGCGCGACCCGGAAGACGCGAAGGAGACCGTGGCGTTCTGGGCGAAGCAGGGCGTCACGTCGTTCAAGGCATATCAGAACATCACCCGCGCCGAGCTGATGGCTGCAGTGGACGAGGCGCACAGCCTGGGCCTGAAGATCACAGGCCATCTCTGCGCCGTCACCTATCGCGAGGCGGCCGCCATCGGCATCGACGATCTCNNCCCCGGCAAAACGGAAGACGCCTGCACGCGCTCCGACGGCAGAGATACGCTTTATGCGATGGACCCGAACGGCGCGGAGGCGAAATCGCTCATCGCCGATCTCATTGCCCATCACGTCGCCGTCACCTCGACCTTGCCGGTGTTCGAGCAGAGCGTGCCCGATCACGCGCCACTCTGGCCGCGCGCAATGGCAAGTTATTCGCCGCAGGCGCGCCAGGATTATCTGCTCGCCCGTGCGCACACCGAAGCCGACACACCGGCGCAGGCCGAGAAGGCGCGCACCACCGTCCAGCATGGCATGGCGATGGAGCGTGCATTCGTTGCCGCCGGCGGTTTGCTGCTTGCCGGCCCCGATCCCACGGGCAATGGCGGTGTCGTTGCGGGCTTCGGCGATCTTCGTGAAGTAGAACTGCTGGTGGAAGCCGGCTTCACGCCGGAACAGGCGATCCACATTGCAAGCTACAACGGCGCGTTTTTCCTCGGTCTTCAGAACCGCCTCGGCTCGCTCGCCGTGGGCAAGGACGCCGATATCGTGGTGGTGAAGGGCGATCCCTCACGCCAAATAGACGACATCGAAAATGTCGAAACCGTGTTCAAAGACGGCGTCGGTTACGACACGCAGAAGCTGCTCGATTCTGTGAAAGGGCATTACGGTCAGTATTGACTTGGCCAGGCGCGTGCGAACGATGACTCCCGCTTCGGCGGGAGCTTTTCTTTTGCAGACGGTGCCATCCATACAACCGGATTGACGCTCGATCGGCTTCGCGTCGCGGCGTACGGAAATCGGGCCAAGAGTGCAGTTCAGCAGTTTTGCACTATGACCGCACCAGACCGAAGCCATAAGGTTCGGGGTCGTAAGGTTNNAGGTTCGGGGTCGTAAGGTTCGGGGTCGTAAGGTTCGAGGTCGGACCCCGAACCTTCCTATCTCGATCATGAAACGGAGCGCTTGATCATGATGTGGCTGCACGACCTCGCATATTTCTTTGGTGGCGTCTTCCTCGCCAACGCTGTGCCGCATTATGTCAGCGGCATGATCGGGCGACCGTTTCAGAGCCCGTTTGCCAAACCGCCCGGCAAAGGCCTGTCGTCATCGACCGTGAACGTGCTGTGGGGGTTTGCAAACCTTGTCGTCTCGTATTGTCTTGTTTTGCAGGTGGGCCAGTTCGATCTTCGCGCTGCGGATCAGATCGCCAGCATGGGGTTGGGCCTCTTGCTCATGGGCGTGATGGCTGCGCGGACGTTCGGGCAGTTCCACGGTGGAAATTCCCCGGTTGGCTCGGTGTCGTGAGAATTTTACCGGACAGGGCGGTTCGGGCCTGACCCTGAATCTTTGCGTACGAAGACGGCCTCAACTTTCCTCCCCCATCGTGGGGNNGATGGGGGAGGAAAACAAAAAGGTTCGGGGTCTGACGCAGAACCTTTGCAACAGTTGGCCGCAGTTATGGTTGCGGTGTTCTGCCAGTGTGTGGGTCTTGTTACTCGCCGAACTCTTCAGAGGCCGCCGGTCGCCAGGCTGTAGGCGATCTTCCCGAGCGCCCCGAACAGCAGGATCGCGCAGGCCAGCAATTGGATCAGGAAACCCGTGCTGCGCTTGGCCGGATCGGCCATGTAGCCGAGGGAATAGACCAGTCGCCCGATGATCCAGACAATGCCCATGCCGGCCGCGACAAGTTCGTTCCAGTAGATCGCGAAGAGCCAGAGGCTCACCAGGAAGATCGGCAGCCATTCCAGNNCCGGTCATGGCGGGCGGGTTGATGCCGGACTTGCCGCGCGCGCGCGCCACTTGCACGCTCATCCAGAAATAGACCAGCAGCGCCAGCAGCGTGACCACGGCGGTCCAGCGATGTTCCATCATCATGTTCGTTCCCCCGAATGGCGGCGCGTGAAGCTTCGCCGCAGGCGTGACCATGCCACGTATCCAGGTTCGACGGTAACTACCTTCCGGGCGTGTTCATACCAAAAAAGCGTGTNNGACACGCTATGGGTGGCGCGAATACAACCTTCTACCTGAAAATCGCCTTGGGCAGCATCACGTGCACGCCCTTGTTGCGGTCCACCACCTCGGTCACGTCCACGTCGCCGGCGACACTGGTCAGCATGTAGGCGTCGTCGGGCGTCATGTGCTTCTCGTCCACAAGAAAGTCGACCATGTTGCGCACGGCCTTGTGGGCGGCGATGGAAAGATCGTCATCGAATCCCATCGAAATATAGTCCGTCGGCGTTTCGGCGCGCGGATTCGCGATGTGAATGTCCTTGCGCACGACGAATTGCAGCGTACCGATCAGCGACGTTTCCATGGCCGTCACATCCACCTCACCGTTGCCCTGGCCTGCGTGGCCGTCGCCGATCTCGAACAGCGCACCCTTGTTGAAAACAGGCAGATAAAGCGTCGTGCCTTCCACCAGTTCCTTGTTGTCCATGTTGCCACCGATGACGGTCGGTGGCGTGGAATCGTAGCGGCCGAAGTTCGGCGGCGGTGCCACACCCATGCTGCCGAAGAAAGGATGCAGCGGAATTTCAATGCCAGGTGCGAAATGCGCGACCATGCGATCCTTGTCGAGCGGAATGATCTTGATGCGCGAATAGGGAAAGTCGTCGGTCAGAATCCCGGCGCCATAGCGGAAACCGTTGTAGGCGTAGGGAATCGCGAGCTCGATTTTCCGGATGTGGATCTCGAGCGTGTCGCCTTGTTCCGCGCCATCGATAGTGACCGGACCGTTCAGAATATGTCCGCCAGGCCCGCGATCGGATTGCGGCACCTTGTCGAACATATCACGCAGCGCCTGTTCCACGTCGCCTGGCTTCACGCCGGCTTTCTCGAGACCGCTGGGGCTGTTGGTGAGCAGCGTGCGGAACACAACCGTATCGCCTGAATGGATGCGCAGCACCGGCGCTCTGGACGCGTCATAATTTCCCCACGCCACCGTGCCGGGCGCGGCCGTCAGCGCGAAGGTTTCGGCGTGCGCCGCGAACGGCAGCAGCGCAGCGGCAATCAGGATCCGGTGGAGCATGGCGCATCCGAGACAGGCCCGCGCGATGATAGCCCGCTCGCCGGACCGAAGGCAAAAATTCACTTCAATTGCGGGAAGGTTCCCGTTGTGTCATCCTAAGCGTATGCCAAACGACTACTCTCATGACGACCTGGCGAAGCTGACGACATCGTCCGGCTGGCGTCTCGAAACGGACGGCAAGACCGAGCACACGGGCACGCTCGAACACGTCGCCACAGTTGCGCATCAGCGGCGTGCGCGCGGCGAGCATCCTGGAATCATCAGGCGGATCGAAACCTCCATCGAGCTGGAAATGCTCCAGCTCGAGCAGCTGTGGCGAAATCTGGGATTGCCGGTCTGAGAAATCTACCGGGAGAACGGCGACACCACACCTATTCATTGGAACCATCGCGTGATCGCGACCGGCCCGAATTCCTGCGCGGCATTCGGGTTGATGGCAGCCGCCGCAGCCAGATCGGATTGCGCTCCTGTCTGATCGCCGGCTTTGGCCTTACAGACGCCGCGGCCGTAGAGCGCCTGCCACGAATGTGCGTCGTGAGAATGCACGGTGCTGAAATCGGACATGGCCTGCTCGCATTTGCCAAGCCTGAGAAGCGTTACGCCGCGGTTCACCAGAGCCGACTGAAGTTCAGGGTCCAATTCGATGGATTTGTTGTAGTCGTCGAGAGCGTTGCCCAGATTCGTCGATGCGAAATAGGCATTCCCGCGGCTGGCAATGACCCTTGCCCGAGTCCGGGACGAAAGCACATTCGCATGTATGACTTCGTTACATGCTCCGATCCGGTCGGGTGACGAGAGGTTGCTGTTCAGGCAGTTGTCGAGGGCCGCTCTGAATCCGATGGCGGAAAATGCAAACACGGGGGAGCTGCAGCCCACCATCCCCACGACAAGCGCCAAAGCGCCATGAAGAAACCTCACGTCCATTTCCTTTTGCTGGTCCGGCGCGTGCTCCGCAGGTCCGTCCCCGCTTCCGGCCAATGTTAGGGGCGCGAGTCGCGATTTTCCAACGCAAAATGCCATCCGCTCCCCTGGCAACACGCGCTTCGCCCGAAGGCACGGCGCACTGATGTTTGTGGTCAGAGTCGTGACGATCTTTCGCAAATCGCTCCAGGCGTGGAGAATCCTCGGGTTCTGGGTCGGAGTCGAATTCTTGTGTATCTGGGGCACCGAAACGGTAGCCGCGCATTGAGAAGGCGGGGAATGAAGCGGGCATCGGACTGATCGTTGAGGGAGTGAAGCATGAGGGCGTTGGAAATCATCCTTGCCTTGATCGCAGCCGCAGCTGTGTTCGTCGTTTTGAAGCTCATCGGGCTGGTGATTCACATTGCCCTCATCGGTGCCCTGGTCGGTCTCATTCTCGGGTTCGCAATCGCTCGCGCATTTCGGAGAAGCTGAGTCTCTCTGCAACCCTGGCGGCGGGTTCGGTGTTGCAACTGAGGATTTCCCAAAGGTTCGGAGTCTGACCCCGAACCTTGGTCAGCATTCAAGGCCCTTGCTATAAGAGCGCAGTTGTTGCCGGCCGGGCAGCCTACACGATGGATTCGAAAAAAAAGGCGCGGCAAGCCGATTGAGGGCGCCACGCGCTTTTCGCAAATTTGGCCGGAAAGTCTTTACCGGTACCGCCAGCCTCCACGATCCCAATAGCGATGGCCGTACCAGCCGCGACCGTCCCAGTATCCGCGTCCGCCTACGTAGACGCCCACGACCGGAACTCCGACGACTGGTCCGGCCGCATAGGCGCGGCCGCCATTGGCACAAGCGCGAGGGTGATTATAGCACCAGCGGGGGTGATCCCCGTAACCTGGTCCGGGGCCACCGACGCCGACCCCGACACTTACTTGCGCTTGCGTGGGCACGGCTTNNCCGCCAGCCGCCACACTCCAGACCAAGAGTTTGGCCATGGTGTTCATCGTTCGATATCCTTCGGTGGTTGGCACCTTCGGAAATCCGAGCGTGCACTTATTTGATAACGGAACCTGACAGACAATCGTTCCGCGCTGCGTCCATTCATCCTGCGCTTGTCAAGCGGCGCCGAACGCTGTTGGAACGCCCGATCGGGGCTAAATCTGTCCCGCTTTGCGGCGAAAATGGCGAGTTTCACCGCAGTCACCGCCGGGCCGATGTTTTCGGCGCCGATCGCGATCACGATCGGCGAAACGGCGGAGCGCGACGGATTCGTCTTCACCGACATCATTCCAGATTGAGCGCGGGAAACGGCTACCGATGTGAAAAACCGCCATGACATTTCTCTCCCTGCCGGAGAGAGCGGACGTGTCGCGGATCGATGGCGGAAAGCCAAGACCAGCGCACGGACGCCGCCGAGCCGCCCGCACCGCGTCCGTCGGCCACATAGTGAACATTGGCGGTTTTGCACTTGCGAAGCTGCTCAGCGCAGTTGATGAAATTCACACCGACCGCTGACGGCGCCACTCGCCGCGGCGGAACTAGTTCGAATCCTGTCCGGTGCG
>PKWC01000255.1 GCA_003131925.1 Alphaproteobacteria bacterium
ACCCACTTTCCTCCCTTTTTGGACAGCGCGTACACGTTTCCGCCGTTATAGGCGCCATAGGTCGTGCCGTAGAAGACTCCGTCCGGACCGGGCATCGGTCCCGTAAAAGGCGTGGAGCCATTGCTGCCATCGAATGTCAGCAGCGTGGTTTCGTTCCAGGCACCGCCTGAGTTTGTTAGTTTGAAGACCTGTCCGTCGGCAGATTTTTCGTCGCCCGAACCGGTTCCATACAGCGATCCGTTCTTGAAATGTAGAGTTCCGAGGGGCTCGCCCGTCCCGGAATTCGGAAAGCTGTAGAGCACGGTTTCGGTCGCCGCCATTGCGGGGACTGCCAAAGCAGCCAGAGCGGTGAAACCAACCGCAATCCGATTGATGGGAAGACGTTTCATTCGGACCACCGCGCGCAGCAAGAACGCTGGTCGGGCGACGTTACGCCGTTACTGCATCCGGAGCGAGCAGATCATGCGCAGGCAAAATGACCCGCTGCTGCGGACCGGATCTGCCGCCATCGGCGTCAGGAGGCGCTCGCGCGCCATGACGCACGCAAATTGAGTCCCACGCCGGCTCAATCGCGGGCTTCCGCCGTCGCTGCAGGCGGCGAGTTTGCGGTCCGTCAGCCCTTCCGGCGGCGCTTGCGTGTCGCGGCGGCCTTTTTCGCCGAGTCCGATCGCGCGGCGGCCGGCCGTTTTGCCGACGCCTTGCCGCCGAGCTTGCCGCCCTTTCGTGACGGCGCGAGATTGACGTGCTTGCCGCGGCCGGAGCCGCTCTTCTTTCCCCCACCCGTCTCCTTGTTGACCGTCGCCCAGGCGCGGCGCTCGGCTTCGCCTTCGCCGATCCCGCGTTCCTCGTAGCCTTCTTCGATATGACGGGCCATGCGCTGTTGTTTCGACGTGTAGCTCGACTTGTCTCCGCGAGGCATTTTTTGCATCTCCTTCCGAGGCCGCACCCATGTCATTGCAAACGCGGTTTGCAGGGCACGGTTGCGGCGGCGCGCTCCTCGAACCCAATGCGTCGCCCGCGGAGGAATTGCAGTTGTGACTCAGTCAAGCGGCGGCGAAAGCGCTTCGGGCGCATTCTGCAACAGGCGCAGCGAACTGACCGCTGCCGCGGCGAGGGCAAAGCCCGTGGCGATGTAGAGCGCATACGCGGTTGCGTGCGCGCCAATGCGCCCGAAGAGAAGAGCGACGAGCGCCGCGCCCATCGTCTGGCCGAGCAGCCGCGCCGTGCCGAGCATTCCGCTCGCCCCACCGCTTCGATGGCGCGGCGCGGAGCCGATCAGCGCGCGATTGTTGGGCGTCTGGAAAAACCCGAACCCGAGCCCGCACACAGCCATGCGCCAGGCAACGTCCACCAATTGCGGATGCTGGGGAAGAAGTGCAAGCGCCACCAGTCCGCAGGCGAAAATCAAAAGGCCGATGGCGCCGAGAAGGCCCGCCGGATGACGGTCCGCCAACCTGCCGGCGACAGGCGCCGCAAATGCAATCGCAAGCGGCCACGGCGTGATCAGCAGCCCCGTCTGCACGGCGGAATATCCGAATTCCTGCTGCAAGTGGAACGGCAGCGCGACGAATGCCAGCATCTGCGCGGCGAAAGAGCAGATCGATGTCCCGACCGAAAGCGCGAAGATGGGAATGCCAAGCAGGTCGACCGGGAACAGCGGCGCCGGGCGCGAAAGTTCGCGGCGGACGAGGAAATAACCGCAAGCGATTGCGAGCGTCAGCTCTACCGCCACGAGCTTGCCGGCCTCGCCGTGGCCACCCGCATCGATGCCTCCGATCAGGAAACCGAATGTGCCGGCGCTGAGGAGCGCGCCTGCAAAATCGAAGCCATGCTTGCCAAGCGGCGTTTTCGGCAGCGCACGGGCGGCGATCGCGACGGCGACGATTCCGATCGGCACGTTGACCGCAAAGAGCCAGGGCCAGGAAGCAACCGAAAGGATGCCGCCTGCGATGGTCGGGCCGGCAGCCGCGGATATCGCGACCATCACCGTGTTGATGCCGATCCCGCGGCCGAGCTGCGACTGAGGATAGATGAAGCGGATGAGCGCGGTGTTCACGCTCATGATACCCGCGGCGCCAAATCCTTGCAGTACGCGTGCAAGAGCAAGCGCCGTGAGCGTTTGGGACAGCGCACAGGCGAGCGACGCGGCGGTGAACAGCGCCAGTCCCGCGATGTAGATTCTTCGGTACCCGATGATGTCGCCGAGCGAGGATAGGGGCAACAGCGAGATCGTGATCGCAAGCTGATAACCGTTCACGACCCAGATCGAGAACGCGGCGTCGGTGTGGAGATCGCGCGCGATCGTCGGCAGCGCGACATTGGCGATGGCGCTGTCGAGCACCGACATGGTGATGCCGAGCGCGACCGTCGCGATCGCCCAGTTGCGCTGTGGTAGCGGAACCCCGTCGGGGGAGTGGATCATGGCTCGCCCAACACGCTGCCAGACTCAGATGTGCAGCGCGTGGCCGAGCGTGCGCAATGCGGTTTCGTGCAACGCCTCGCCCAATGTCGGGTGGACATGGATGGTTCCGGCGATGTCCTCGAGCACGGCGCCCATTTCGAGAGCGAGGGCGAATTCGCCCGCGAGCTCGGAGACATGGGCGCCCACCGCCTGGATGCCGAGAATACGGTGGTCGTCGCGGCGCGCCAGCACGCGCACGAAGCCGCCCTCGTCGCCTGCGTCCATAGACAGCGCGCGGCCGTTTGCCGAGAAGGGAAACATCGCGCTTATCGTATCGATGTTCTTCGCTTCGTCTCCCGGAGCGAGTCCCGCGCTGACGATTTCGGGTTCGGTGAAGCAGACCGCCGCGATCGCCACCGGATCGAAACGGCGTCGGTGACCAGCGATGATCTCGGCCACCATCTCGCCCTGCGCCATCGCCTTGTGCGCAAGCAGCGGTTCGCCCACGAGATCGCCGATCGCCCACACATCGCGCATCGAAGTGCGGCATTGATCGTCGACGCGCACGAAGCGGCCATTCACGTCGACGGCCATGTTTTCGAGTCCCCACCCATCGGTGCAGGGCTTGCGCCCGACGGTGACAAGAATCCTGTCGGCCGGAAGATGCTCCGTCTTTCCATCCTTTGTCTGGATGGTGAGCGCCGGTCCGCCGTTCTCCTGCACGAGAGTTTTGGCCTGAGCGCCCAGATGAACGGCGACACCCGCGCGCTGCAACCATTTGTTGACGGGCGCTGCAAGCTCCGCATCGAAAAGCGGCAGAATGCGATCGAGCGCTTCGACTACCGTCACCTGCGATCCGAGTTTGCGGAAAGCAATGCCCAGCTCGAGGCCTATATAGCCCGCGCCGACTACTACAAGTCGCTGCGGCAACGCGTCGAGAGAGAGAGCCTCGCTCGACGATATCACCGGTCCGCCGAAGGGAAGGAATGGCAATGCCGTCGCGACGGAGCCGTTGGCGAGGATCACATGCTCCGCGGTAATGGTGACCGTTTCGCCATCGTGCTCCACCGTGCAGGTCTTCGCGTCCGTGAACCGGGCCCAGCCCGGAATAACGCGCACCTTCGCGCGCTTGCACAACGTTGCCACACCGGTGCTGAGCTTGGTGACAATTCCTTCTTTCCAGCGCACCAGCTCATTCATGTCGAGCGCGGGCGGCGTGGAGAGCGAAATGCCGTGACGGCCCTTCTTGCCCGAAGCGCGGATCATGGCTTCGAACTCGCCCGCCACGTGGATCATGGCTTTCGACGGAATGCAGCCCCTGATGAGACAGGTGCCGCCGAGCCGGTCCGCTTCGACGAGAATTGTGTCGAGGCCCAGCTGGCCGGCGCGGATCGCGGCCACGTAACCGCCCGGTCCGCCGCCAATGACGAGGACATGGGTGCGAATTTTTTCCGTCATGAATTTGTGTTTCTCTATTCCGTCACAGAACAAATTGTGGTGGCCCGCGACAGCGCATAGGCATGAGGATAGGTAGATCTCCATACCCTAAGCGTGTCATCCCCGCGAAAGNNCGAAAGCGGGGACCCAGATGTACGGTACTGCGAGAGAAGTTCGTCACAGATTCTCGTTTGCAGGCGCCCTTCGATCTGCGGCTGCAGCTGATCAAAAGGTGCAAACCGGATTCGAACAAACTATTCGATATCGTTCTTTGAATATACTTCGCAACGCCGTTCATCTGGGTCCCCGCTTTCGCGGGGATGACACGCTTTTGGGCGGGAGAAGGCGTTAGCTCGGCGCCTATGCGCTTGCGCGGGCCATGACGATAAAGATTGGAATCGCTTCTCAACGACCTTTTCATCGCGCTCAGTCCATGAACAACGTGGCGGGATGCTCGAGCAGCGCTTTGAGTTTCTGGATGAATTCCGCCGCGTCGTAACCGTCGACGACGCGATGGTCGAACGATGAAGACAGGTTCATCATCTTGCGCACGACGATCTGTCCCTCGCGAACAACCGGGCGCTCGACGATCGCATTCGGCCCGATGATGGCGACTTCCGGACGATTGATGACCGGGGTGGTGACGACGCCGCCCAGCGCGCCGAGACTGGTGATAGTGATCGTCGATCCGGTCAACTCCTCGCGAGACGCTTTGCCGTCGCGCGTGAGTTGCGCCAGCCGTGCCACTTCCGCGGCCGCCTGCCAGATATCGAGCGCTTCGGCATGGCGCACGACCGGCACGATCAACCCGTTCGCGGTCTGGGTCGCGATGCCGATATGCACGCCGGCATGACGATGAACAATTCCGGCCTCGTCGTCGAAGCGCGCATTGATCTGCGGCCAGAACGGAAGCACGCGCACCAGTCCCCGCATCAGGAACGGCAACAGCGAAAGTTTGGGCTGCCCTTCCGCCCGCGTTCGATTCAGATACGCGCGCAGATTCTCCAATTCCGTCATGTCGATTTCCTCGACATAGGCAAAATGGGGAATGTGCCGCTTCGATTCCTGCATCTTCTCCGCGATCTTGCGGCGGAGCCCGATCACCTTGATCTCTTCGACGCCTTCGCGCTGGGCATATCCGCCACGCACATTCGCAATGCGCCCCCCCGAGGCGAGGAACGCATCGAGATCGGCGTGCTCGATGCGGCCGGCTGGTCCGGTGCCGGGCACAAAGGGCAGGGAGATCCCCATCTCCTCCGCGCGCTGGCGAACCGCGGGTGAGGCGAGCGGTTTTGTTCCGGGTGCGCGCGTTGCGAAGGCTGCCGCAGGCGCGGGCGCCGATTTTGCGGCCCGTTTCCCCTCCGGCCCCTCGCGCCCGGAGATCTTTGCGGCGCTCGCCCGCTCATTGTGTTCGCGCGCGCCCGCCACATCGCGAGCGGCCTTTTCCTTCTCGACCCCTTTCTCCGGTTGGGCGGGGGAAGACTTTGCAGCGATTGCAGTTGCCTCGGCATTGCCGGCGCCTTCGACGTCCAGCTCCACGAGGGGCGCACCGACCGTCGCCATTTCGCCCGGCGCACCGTGCAGGGACACGACGACACCCGTCACCGGCGAGGTCATCTCGACCGTCGCCTTGTCGGTCATGACGTCGACGAGCTGCTGGTCTTCCTCGATGCGGTCTCCGACCGCGATATGCCAGGCCACGATCTCGGCCTCGACCGTTCCTTCGCCGACATCCGGCAGCTTGAACACGTAGCGTCCCATCTCAGCCCCCCATCGCGCGGCGCATCGCTTCGATCAATCGCGCAGGCCCCGGAAAGTATTGCCATTCGAACGCATGAGGATAGGGCGTGTCCCAGCCCGTCACGCGCTCGATCGGCGCCTCGAGATGATAGAAGCAGTTTTCCTGCACGAGAGCGGAAAGCTCGGCGCCGAAGCCGGCGGTGCGCGTGGCCTCATGCACAATCACGCAGCGTCCCGTCTTCTCGACCGATTGCACGATCGTCTCCACGTCGAGCGGCACGAGCGTTCGCAGGTCGATCACTTCCGCGTCGATGCCGCTCTCGTTTGCGGCGGCAAGCCCGACATGCACCATCGTTCCATAGGCAAGTAGCGTGAGATCGCTTCCTTTGCGCAGGATCGCGGCGTTGCCGAGCGGCACTTTGTAGTAATCCTCGGGAACTTCACTCGCCGGATGCTTGGACCAGGGCGACACGGGACGGTCGTGATGGCCATCGAAGGGCCCGTTATAGATTCGTTTTGGTTCCAGAAAGATCACCGGATCGTCGTCCTCGATGGAACTGATCAGGAGCCCTTTCGCATCGTAGGGTGTCGACGGGATCACCGTTTTCAATCCTGCCACATGGGCGAACAATGCTTCCGGGCTCTGACTGTGAGTCTGGCCGCCGAAAATCCCGCCGCCGTAAGGTGTGCGAATGGTGATCGGCGCGGTGAAATCGCCTGCGGACCTGTAGCGCAGGCGCGCTGCTTCGGAGACGATCTGATCGAATGCCGGATAGATATAGTCGGCGAACTGTATCTCGACGATAGGGCGCAGTCCGTAAGCGCCCATCCCGATCGCCGCGGCGACGATTCCGCCTTCGCCGATCGGGGTGTCAAAACAGCGTGTGAGCCCGTATTTTTTCTGCAGACCGTCCGTCGCGCGGAACACGCCGCCGAAATAGCCGACATCCTCGCCGAAGACGAGAACGTCGGGATCGCGCCCCATCATCACGTCCATCGCCGAGTTGAGCGCCTGGATCATGTTCATCGTCGCCATGCTCAGACTCCGAGCTGCTGGCGCTGGCGGCGCAAATGCGCCGGCACGTCCTTGTAGACATCTTCGAACATCGTCTTGACGCTGACCACCGAGTCTGCGCCCAGCGTGCCGAAACTTTCGGCCTCGCGGTTTGCGGCGCGCACCGTTTCCGCCGCTTCCTTCTCGGCTTTCACGTGGTCGTCGTCGCTCCACTCGCGGTTCGCGATCAGATGCGCCTTGAGCCGCGCAAGCGGATCGCCGAGCGGCCAGTATTTTGCCTCATCCGCAGGCCGATACCGCGAGGGATCGTCGCTCGTGGAATGGCCTTCGGCGCGATAGGTGTAAAGCTCGATCACTGTCGCGCCGAGATTGGCGCGCGCGCGCTCGACCGCCCATTGGGTTGCGGCATAGACGGCGAGGAAATCATTGCCATCAACGCGAAGACCGGGCAGCCCGTACCCGATCGCGCGCGCCGCAAACGTCGTCTGCTCGCCGCCCGCGATGCCCTCGAAACTCGATATCGCCCATTGATTGTTGACGATGTTGAGAATGACGGGCGCGCGGTAGACGGCGGCGAAGGTGAGCGCCGAATGGAAATCGCCTTCCGCCGTCGCCCCTTCGCCGATCCACGCCGCGGCGATGCGGTCGTCGCCCTTGTAGGCTGACGCCATTGCCCAGCCCACCGCCTGGCTGAACTGCGTGCCCAGATTTCCGGAGATCGAGAAGAAGCCATATTCCCGGCTCGAATACATGATCGGCAGCTGGCGGCCCTTCAACGGATCGCGGACATTCGAATAAACCTGGCACATCATGTCGACGAGCGGATAGCCGCGCGCCAGCAGGATGCCCTGCTGGCGGTAGCTCGGGAAACACATGTCGTTGCGGTCGAGCGCCATGATTTGGGCGATCGCGATCGCCTCCTCGCCAGTACATTTCATGTAGAACGATGTCTTGCCCTGGCGCTGGGCGCGGAACATGCGGTCGTCGTAGGCCCGCGTAAGCACCATGAGCTTGAGGCCCCCGCGCAGGCTCTCCGGGTCGAGACGCGGGTTCCAGGGGCCGATCGCCCGGCCGTCCGGATCCAGCACGCGAATCAATGTGGTTGCGAGGTCGGCGATCTCCTGCGCCGCAACACCGGAATCGGGCCGCCTCGCTGCGCCTGCCTCCGCGATCCGCATCCCGCCGAATTCGGGCTTATCGCCCGGACGTGCCGGTGGCACGGGAATGTGCAGGGAGAGCTTCTGTCTGTTGGTCATCAAAGCCTCGGGAAGGTCCCGCCGCGGAGAAAAGCGAGTATAGCAGCGGCGCGCAGATATCGCTGCGTATCACGCGGCGTCAAGCAGGGTGCCTGTCTTCGCAGCCGCGGAATCAGCGGGCGAACGGCGCAGCCAGCCGCACACCAGCGTTCCATGTCGGCCTCATCGACCGGCAGCAGGCAGGATGGGTGCACCGTAACAGTGACGGTTCGCCGCGCTCACGATGGGGCTGAAGCAGGTTTCGCGTCGCGTTGCATCATTCTCTGAAAGGCAGGCCGGGACGTGATGCGGCCGGTATATGCCTTGAGCACCGGCGTCTCGGCGACCAGCTTCGCCATCATCATGAAATTGAGGCCGCCGCCCAGGAGAATATCGAGAGCCGAGAATTCGTCGCCGAGGAAATAGTTGCGCGACGACAGATGCGCGTTCAATACTTCTTCGACCTCCTGCGCCGGCGCCCATCCCATCGCGCCGTAGACGTGCTTGATATCAAAGCGCCGGCAGATCAGGGCCGGCTCCATCACGCCCGGACGATAGGCAAGCCAGGAGAGATATTCGCCGCGTTTGGGCTCACCCGCGGCGGGACCCATTCTTTGTTTCCGGTACTTGTCGGTGAGATAAAGTGCAATCGCGCTGCTTTCGAAGACGACGTCGTCCCCGTCCGTCAGCGCGGGCACTTTGCCGTGCGGATGCGGATTGACCGGGTCGCGGGCGCCGCTGCCGTCCGCGCGGCGAAAATCCACGATTCTGGTTGCGTAAGGAACGCCGAGCTCCTCGAGCAACCAGACGATGCTTGCCGAACGGGTCATCGGCGAGTGGTAGAGTGTGATCATGAAAGTTCCTGATGTCCCGAGGGAGACGCATCTCAACGGCGCTTTTTGCTCTTAGGGGATTTCTTAGCAGGCTTTTTCTTCGCGGCTTTGCGCGCGGCGGGCTTGTTTGCGGCGCGTTTCTTCGGAGGCTCGGCGGCGCCATGTGTCGGCCGCTTGTGGTGAGGCTGATAGACGCCGAGCGTGCCGCCGCCCGGTAGGGTAATCTCCGTCACGGTTCCCCAGCTCTGGCGCTGCGGCGTCGAGAAGGGGATGCCGTGCTTAGTCATATCGGCCGTGAAGCGCGCGATGTCGTCGCACATCAGATAGAGCTGGTGCACGCTATTGCGGTCGGACCCATGTATCGCCACTTCGGCCGGTGGCACGGCGAAGATGCGAAATCCGCCGCCGGCGTCCACGGATGAGAGTTTCAGAACGTCCGAGAAAAATGTCTTGTCCGCTGAGTCGTTGGTGCTCTGAAGCATGATGTGTGCGCCGATGATCATGGAACCGTCCCCTGTGCTGCACCCCGATGCTGCCACAAATCCTGCGACGGCGCATCGGTCCTTTACCGGCAGTCTGCGATCTCGAAATAGACTGGATGATGGCTGCGGCAGCCGGGATTGAACAGCGCCCCACAGGCCGGGCATGCATTCGCGCATTCGAGGGACTGACGGACCGTCAATACCGCTCCACAAACACCGCACAGCACCGCGCGCTCGTTCCATTCGCTGCGTGGCCAAGTCTCGATCGCGTGGCCGGCCAAAGCGTCGTGACAATCCTTGCAGGCGTAATAGATGCCGCAACACTTCATCTTGACGGCGACCACATCCCGCCGCGAGCGGTAGTGGGTGCAGCGCGTCTGCGCATCGACACCGCGGCCGCGAACGGAAGGATGCACCCCTTCCGCAGTCTCAGTAGCCTCGCTCGACACTGCCGCCGCCCTCTACCGCTTCCGTGAGCTTGGGGGCGCCCCAATACCTGATCTTGCCACCGCCGTTGATGGCCGCTGTCAATTCGCGCTGCGCATTCACAAGAATGCGCCCGCCGCCATCGACCGCTGCCGTCGCTCCTTCGCTGCTCATCGCACGCACATCGATCGTACCACCGCCATCCACGGCCAAAGTGAGTTGGTGCCTGGACGGGAAATCGCCACCGCTCTCGATTCGCCCGCCGCCGGACACGGCGAGAGTATCGATGCCTGGAGTGGTTATTTCGACCTCGAGCTCATAATTGTGCGGGCAATCATTGTTGCAGGCTTCTATTCGAAGCTTGTGCGGCTGGCTGCTCTCCACGATGAAGCGCGTGAACCGGGTGCTCCCCTTGAGCAGCCGGACCTGCTGGGCGCTTCCGTGCCTGAGCGTCACATGCCCGCCGCCTTCCAGTTCGATCGCGTTGAATGCGGGCGTGGGAACAATCGTCTGCGCGGCGACCGGCAGCGCGACCAGGCACGCGGCAAGAGAGACAAGCAACGCCCGTGATCGATCGGTTTCCATGATGGGACCCTCCCTGTATTGGATCCCCCTCACCATAGCGCCGGCGCGCTAGTTTGATCGCATGCCGAATCCGGCACCCTCCCATGAAATCAAGGCCAAATCACGCCGTCAGGCCGAGGGTGAAATGCAGGCCCCATGCCGAGCCCGTCGAGCGTTGCTTCAACACACTCGGCATGAGGCGGATGGTCTACGGCGTCGCGTAATCGAGCTTGATGCCGAGGACGTTTCCGTTCCTGTTTCGCGCCCCCGTGTCGAGTGCCGGATCGGCGAAGAGCGTCCTGCCATTGCTGTAACTGTCGTAGTCATAGGTTGCGGCGAGCACCACAGCATTCGGTACGAGATGATAGTTCAGCGCGAAGCGCAGTGACGTTTCATCGCCCGGCTCGGTGACGCGGGCAACGCCATTGGCGACGTTGACCGAGTTCACGTTGGAACTGAAGGTGTGATCGATTCCCGCGTTCACCGAGAACAGATCCGCAAGGCGGGTCTGCGTCGCAAGAGAGAGTTCGCTGTTGTTGTAGCTCCCGTCCTCCAGAGTGTCTCCATCGGCGAGATTGAGGTGGTTGCTGGTGCCGAAGAAGTTTTCCGTGAACGCGCCCCGAATTGTGAAGCTCCGGGTTTCGTAGCCGACCGCCGCACCTGCGGCGCCCGATTGGCCGCCGCGCGCCACGGTTCCATCTTCCACTGCGGATGCCGTCTGCGCATTGATCAAGTCTGGCGTATAGGACCCAAAGAGGTCGAAGCTGACGGGCCAAGCGTTCTGGCCGAGCGCGCGCCAGGTCGCGCCGAATGTCGGATCGCTGAAGCCGGAGCTGTCGAAACTCGTTACTCGCCCGTCTGCACCGTCCCCTTCGCGAAAGGTGCGCGGGACATATTGCACGGAGCCGTTTACACTCAGATCGTCCGTGATGCCGTAGGCGAGAGTCTGCCCGATCACGTTCGAGTTGATATGGAAAGACGAAATCTGGTCGCCAGCCGCATTGACTCCGCTGCCATTGATCCAGCCATGCGAGTAGGCAGTACTACCCTCAATCTGCCCGGCAAGCGGCAGATAATTCGGGTCGGACAGGATGCGGCTCGTATCGGGTGTCAGATCCAGCGCCTGCGCATGGGCCTGAAGGGGAATACAAAGCAGTGCGGCTCCGGCCGCAAATCTCGCCAATCGGTCAGTCACGGCAACGGACTCCTTTTGCAAATGGGCAACAGCCCGGCTTTCCCCCCGTTGCTCGATATCGCGCGACACCGCGCGCACGAATGATCTGGATTTCGAAAGACTTCCCCTCCTTCGACTCCCCGCTGGGTTACATGGATAAAGGTTGAATGGCGTCACCTGAACGGCAGATGAATGAACAAACTTGTGAGACGTGGCCTGACATCGCGCAAAAAAAAGGCCGCGGGATTTCCGCGGCCTTGTCGACTCCGGCTACGTGTCAGCCGGGAAAATCGTCGTCATAGTCGTGGTCGTAGTCGTTGTAGTAGGTGTAACCCGGGGCCACATAGGTGTCCGGATAGGAGTAGTCGTAGGTGCGCGTATAGCCGTAAGGCAGCGCACGGTCATAGTCGTGCCGCTCGAAATACCCGATGCGGAAACAGTCGCCTCCGAAGTCGTTGCATCGCAGTCGCACGCAATCGTCGCCTGTACAGCGCGTCTTGATCGTGTCCGCCAATGCGGAACTGCTCGCCGCGCCGGCCACTCCCAATCCCAACAACGCCGCGATTGCCGTGATCTTCAACGCATTTGCTAACATGATCGTCTCCTGCAGTTGCAGTCCAACCCTCCGCTGGACACGTTGGTTGTGCGCGGCAGCGACCGCGTCTTTGCGCGTCTCGCAATTCTCGGCTCGTGCGAAGCTGCGCGAGCCTTGCCGCATCCGTCTAAGCTAATGAGCGGCGAAGCAGAGAGTTCCTCTGCCGCCCTGCGCTAAGCCAAGGAAATTGCTTGCGAATTGTTGGCCGCGAGAAGGCCCGAATTGCGTCTCAATTGCGGCACCAGTCGCAACGCGGTGAACTCACTTCATCGCGGTCTGATGCGTGACGGCGAGCTGATCGAAGAGGAAAGCCAGCTCATCTGTTTGCTCTGCGATGCGCTCGGAAAGAGAACTTCCGATGCCGTGACCGGAATTCGCGCTCGTGCGCAACAGGATCACGCGGCCCGACGATGTTGCCGACTGCAGCGCCGCAGCAAACTTGCGCGAGTGCATCGGATTGACGCGCCCGTCCGTCGCGCCGGTCAACATCAGCACCGCCGGATAGGCCGTGCCTTTGCTGACATGGTGATACGGTGAATAGGCGTAGAGCGCACGGAATTGATTGGCATCCTTCACCGTGCCGAATTCGGTGGTGTTGAACGAACCGTTGGGATCGAGCTCCACGCGCACCATGTCGTAGATGCCGACGGCCGAAACGACGGCGCGCGCGAGATCGGGGTGCTGGGTGATCGTCGCGCCCATCAGCAATCCGCCATTGGAGCCGCCCATCAGTGCGAGCCTGTCATGCGAGGTGTAGTGCTGCGCAACCAGATACGCGCCGGCAGCCGCGAAATCGTCGAAGACATTCTGCTTCTTCGTCAGCATTCCTTCCTGGTGCCACCGCTCGCCATATTCGGCGCCGCCGCGGATGTTGGCGACGACATAGACTCCGCCCGCATCGAGCCAGAGACGCCTCATCGCGCCGAGGAACGCCGGTGTCATGCTGATGCCGTAGCCGCCATAACCGTAGAGAAGCATCGGGTTGGATCCGTTCTGCTTCGTACCCTTCTTCTCGATGATATTGAGCGGAATGCGCGTGCCGTCCTTTGACGTGGCGAATACGCGCTTCACCTCGGCGTCCGCGAAGGAAACGGGCGACGTGACCCTCAATCCTGTTTCCGTGGTCTTGCCCGTCGCGGAATTCCAGCTCTCGAAATAGCGGGGCCGGAGATAAGTCGAAACGTCGAACAGCACCTCGCCGGTTGCGAGCGGCTCGATTTCAGAATTGGCGGAAACTTGCGGCAGCGGCAGACTGCCTTCGGGCGTTCCGTCCAGCCCGAACATCCGCACATCGTTGGGACCGCCGACAATATCGCGCACGAAGAGTCGTGTCTGCGAAAGCGAAAGGTCCTGCACATGCTCCTCGGCCCCGCCGGAGAGAATGGCGATCTGGCTCTCGGGAACGATCACCTTTCCCTGTGCGAGCTTCGCGCTTCCGTACGGCGCCGCGAGCTTGACGATCTTTCCGTTCGGCGCGTTGGCGCGCGAGATACCGTAAAGCCCATCGTCGGGACCGATGGTGGCGTAGACAATGCGATCGGCATAATCGGCGACCTGAAGCGGCGGCTTGCCGTCGAGGAGCACATAGTGAGCCCATTCGCCGCCGTCTCCGCGTTGAACGGAAGCGAGAACAGCCGGCCGGTCATAGCGATTGTCGAGGAACACCTCGGAGACGCGCTCGAGACCGTCCTTCTGTTCGAGCACCAACGCGTCTGTGTTCCAGTCGCCGCCGAGGCGGTGGAGATAGACCTGCATGTTGAAATGCTGATCGGCGGCGGGCGCATCGGGCCCCGGATAGCGCGTGTACCAGAACGACTTGCCGTCCTGCGACCAGGCGAGGCTGCCGCCTGCCGTCGGGTATTGGACGCGTGGAATCGGCGCGCCGATTTCCTTTCCGCTCGCCACGTCGAAAATGTGCAGCGTGCCGTCCTCGCTGCCGTTCTTCGACAGCGACACCGCCGCACGAGTCCCATCGGGCGATGGGACGAACCAGTCAATTGCGGTCAGGCCCTTGGAGTCCATCGCATTGGGATCGAGCACGATTCTACGGCTCGACGGATCCGCCTTTGCATTGAGCGCGACAAGCATGGGCTGCTGCCTGGCCGGATCGTTGTACATCGCGAAGACGGCGGTGCCTCTCGCGGTCAGTTCGGAATAGGCGGGCGAGGTCGCCGTGATGAGCTTTGTCAGCTTTGCCTTGATCCTGGCTTCGCTCGGCAGGGCGTCCAGATAGGCGCGCGTACGTACATTCTGCGCATCGCTCCACGACTTCACGCCAGGATCGGCAGGATTTTCCAGCCAGCGATAGGGATCGGCCACTTTCACGCCCTGGATCGTATCGATCGTCGAACCAGCCGGCGTTGAAGGCGGCGGCGGAACGAACGCGGCCATCGCCGCACCGGCGGCCAGACCAAAGGCGAGAATGCCGAAGCGGGCGAAAAGGGACATGAGGGCTCTCCGGAAGGCCGGCAGACGCACCGGCGAGAACGAGCCGTTTTTACACGATTTCAGAAGAGCGTGTCATCCCCACGTCTGCCGTTACATTCTCTCAAGGATGAATTTTCTCAAGCGTCGCGCTGACATCGGCGTCGAAAAGGCCTTCGACGACGAAATTGTCTGGTAGCAACGCGATCCGGCCGAGACGCAGATCGTCATCGGCGACTTCGATCTTCACTCCGCCCGTATTCTTCGGATCTTTGATCGCCTCATCAACTTTTGAGCGAGCATCGCGGACGAGCAGCGACAGGTCGTATGAATAGGCTTTGCCGATCGCCTGTGGCAGCCCGTTGCGGATCGCAGCGGAGAGAGCCCACAGGCGGCTGCCGATCTTGCGCGTCATCGCGAAATTGCGCAGCCGGATCAGGTGGCCATCGTTTTCGACCGCGGGCATTGCCGTGAACCACACCGTACCGGTCTGGCCGTGAAGCTTGCCCAGCCCATCGACGCGGAACGTCGCGCTGATCGCAAGCCGGTTGGTGCTCGGAAAGAACTCCATCCCGGTCGGCGTGATCGCCTGAGCTCCGGACTTGACCGGTTTGCCGATGATGTTCGCAGATGCCGCAGCCGCAAGAAGGGGATAGGGAATCGCAATCGGCACGGCGAGAGAAAACTTTCCCGGCTGCGGCGGCAACGGAGCGTTCTCCGGAAGCTCGCCTGGACCCGCATCAGCTGGCTTGGTGGCCGACACGCTGGTCGCCGCTTCCAGCCGCGCGACGAGCTTGATCCCGTCATCTCCCACCTGCACGCCCGGAACCGAAAGCGATTTTGGCTCGACGCTCGCAAAGAAGGTTGGCGAGTTGCCGAGCGTGATCGGAAGCGACCAGGTTTTCCAGACCTGTTTCAGCTGGTCGCGGATCTTGTCGCAGGGGATTTTGCCATTGATCTCGTCGACCTGGCTCTGAAGGGAACGGTTGATCTGCTCCGTCATCATGGCGCCGGCGGGAAATTTCCACGGTCCGATGCATGCCTTGAGCCCGCTGCCGGCGTCGAGGCAGCTCCGCCCGATGATGTCGATATCGGGCGGCGTGCCCCAGGCGAAATGCGTGACCGCCTGTTCGAGCTTCGGGCAGTACGATTTGTCGAGCCGCACCATCCCCGAAATCGATACGACGAAGGTCCCGCTGAAATTCTTGTTGTTGATTTGTACGGCCTTGGCGAGACCTCCGGCGAAACCGCCATTGCCGTCGAACTTGACGGGCACAGCGATGGCGATTCCCTGTCCGCCCCGCTTGACGGTGATGTTGCCGTTGCGCACGGCGTTCACGTGCCAATCGAAATCCGCGCAGCCCTTGAACAAGGTGACATTTACAGACGGCGCAGACGAAGAAGACGGAGCCGAAGAGCCGAATCCGAGCTGACTGCAGCCAATCCTCGTGTGTCCCGATCGTGGTCCCGAAAAACGATCAGCCGCGGCATTCGCGGCATCGGCCAGCACATCGTAAGTGACGGTGAGGCTGGGCTGGAGGGTGCTCGTGCGTGCCTGGAATTCGGTCGTCGCGGCGCTGCGGGGCGGTTTCTCAGACAGAAGCGGGGCGGTTTCGGCGGCGGCGTGCGAAACGAGAGCCGCCAGAACAATCATGGCAGGCGTCGTTGCAGCGGTCTTTGAAATTCGGAGTCCATTCCCCAACCTGGCCATAGTCTGTTCCCTCTCGGTTCCGGAATATTCGGAGCGTGCGTGCCGACACCGCCCTTAACGTTTGAGAAGCCGTTTGCGTTTGCGAGTGCCTGATTTGCATCCATCTGCGCCACCGCCAGCCTTGCTCGCCGTTCGACCGCTTGCTTCGCGCAAGCGCGAATGAGCACGTTTAAGAGCGATGACCAGACCCGAAGAGCTGCTTCGCCCGACGCCGAACGGGCTCCATTGCCCGCCGGGCGATTTCACCATTGATCCGGTTCGTCCGGTGCCGCGCGCGGTAATCACGCACGGTCACGGCGATCACGCGCGGCCGGGCCATGGCGCGGTGCTGGCGACCCGCGAGACGCTCGCCATCATGGCGGCGCGCTACGGAGAAGGGTTCGCGGAAACCGCACAGCCCGTCCGCTACGGCGAGACCAGTTCGCACAATGGCGTGGAGGTAACCCTGGTGCCCGCCGGGCACGTGCTCGGCTCGGCGCAGATCGTGCTGCGCTGGAAAGGACTCACCGCCGTCGTTTCGGGCGATTACAAACGCCGCCGCGACCCGACCTGTGCAGCGTTCGAGCCGGTGCCCTGCGACGTCTTTGTGTCCGAGGCGACATTCGGCCTGCCCGTCTTCCACCATCCCGACGACGCGGGCGAGATCGCCAAGCTGCTCAAATCCGTCGCGCAGTTTCCCGGGCGCGCCCATCTCGTCGGCGCCTACGCGCTCGGCAAGGCGCAGCGCCTGATCTGTCTGCTGCGCGAAGCAGGATACCAGAAAACAATATTTGTTCACGGCGCGCTTGCGACACTGAACGCGCTCTATGAAGCACATGGCGTCAGCCTGGGTCCGCTCGCGCCTGCCACCACCGAAACGCGCGATGCGTTTGCGGGCGAGATTGTTCTTGCTCCACCCGACGCACTTGCCGATCGTTGGTCGCGCCGCTTCGCCGATCCGCTGCCTGTCTTTGCCTCAGGCTGGATGCGCGTGCGGGCGCGCGCGCGGCAGCGACAGGTGGAATTGCCGCTGGTGATTTCCGATCACGCCGATTGGGACGAGTTGACGCAGACATTCCGCGAGCTTCACCCCGAACAGGTGTGGCTCACCCATGGCGAGGACCAGGCACTGCTGCGCTGGGCTTCACTGAACGGCATCACGGCGCAGACGCTGTCGCTCGTGGGTTACGGCGAAGAGGAAGGCGGGTAGGTGCGCGCCTTCTCACGGCTGCTCGACCGGCTCGCCTTCACCCCTGCACGCAACGCGAAACTGACGCTGCTGCGCGACTATCTGCGCCAGTCGCCCGACCCGGAGCGCGGCTGGGCCCTCGCTGCGCTCACCGGCGCGCTCGGCTTCGACGTGGCGAAGCCTGCCGCCATCCGTAAAGCGATCGAATCGCGGATGGATGCGCAATTGTTTGCACTCTCCTATGATTACGTCGGCGATCTCGCGGAAACAGTAGCGCTCGTCTGGCCGAAGAAGACCGGGACGAATGCTCAAGCGGATCGGGCGGAACCCCAACTCTCCGAAGTCGTCGACACGTTGCAAAGCGCGTTGCGTCACGACGTGCAACGCCTGCTCGAGGACTGGCTGGACGCACTCGACGCGGACGGGCGATGGGCGTTGCTCAAGCTTTTGACCGGCGGGTTGCGGGTCGGCGTGTCCGCGCGGCTCGCAAAGCAGGCGCTTGCGGCACTTGGCAATGTAGATGTCGCCGAAATCGAGGAAATCTGGCACGGCCAGCACCCGCCCTATGAAGACCTCTTCGCCTGGCTCGATGGGCGCAGCGGGAAACCCACCCGCGCAGCGCCTGGCCGCTTCCGGCCGGTGATGCTCGCGCAGGCGCTGGACGAAACGGCCGATCTCGCGAAATACGACGCGCGTGATTTCGCCGCCGAGTGGAAATGGGACGGCATCCGCATCCAGGCGGTGAGCGAAGGGGGCGTGAAGCGCCTCTTCAGCCGCACCGGCGACGAGATCAGCCACTCCTTTCCCGATGTGGTCGCAACGCTCCGCTTCGAAGGCGTGATCGACGGCGAATTGCTGGTCGTTCGCAACGGCGCCATTGCGCCCTTCGCCGACCTGCAGCAGCGCCTCAACCGCAAGACGCCGGACGCGAAAGCGATCGCAAAGTTTCCAGCCGGCATCCGCGCCTATGATCTTCTGCTCGCTGGCGAAACGGATCTGCGCACCTTGCCCTTCCGCGAGCGACGGGCGCGGCTCGAATCGTTTGTCGCCCGCGCGAAGGTGCCGGGACTCGGTCTCTCGCCTCTCATCCCCTTTGATAGCTGGCCCGCGCTGGCGGCATTGCGCGCAAACCCACGCGCGGCCGATGCGCGTCTCGCAGAAGGTTTGATGTTGAAGCGCTGGGATTCGATGTACGAAGCTGGGCGCCCAAAAGGACCGTGGTTCAAATGGAAGCGCGATCCGCATCTGATCGACGCCGTGGTCATGTACGCGCAGCGTGGCCACGGCAAGCGCTCGAGCTACTATTCGGATTACACGTTCGGTGTCTGGCGTGAGGATGCGAGCGGCGAGCGGACGCTGACGCCCGTCGGCAAGGCCTATTTCGGTTTCACCGACGAGGAGCTAAAGGCGCTGGATAAATTCGTGCGCGACAACACGACCGAACGGTTCGGTCCGGTGCGCGCGGTGCGCGCGGACAGGGATTTCGGCCTCGTGCTCGAGATCGCCTTCGAGGGTTTGCAGCGCTCGACCCGCCACAAATCTGGCGTCGCCATGCGCTTCCCGCGCATCAGCCGCATCCGCTGGGACAAGCCGGCGCGGGAAGCCGATGAACTTGCGACGCTTGAGCGCATGCTGGACGCGCGCAGTTAAGCGTATGCGATCAATCGCAGTTTGCGAAAACTGCCGCCGCCGTTAGAGATGCAATTCGACGACGGTGACGGCATCGGCCGTCGGGTGGTAAGGCGAGTTCACAGCCGGCGTTGGCTCGTACATCTGCTGGTTTTGCAGATATTGCGTGGACACCTGTTCGCGTTCTTCGGCGAGCTGGCTGCGGCAACCGGAGTAAGCTTCCGTTCCGCGATCCGCGCCGCCCGAACGGCAAACTGCATCGTCATTTGCAGCCATGCGGGACGCGCATCCCGGCAACAGAAGAAGCAACGTTAACGCAAGCAGTCCCGATCTCATGTCCATGCCCTCGAATCGGTGGCCACGACCCACGTCGCGCCATTCCGCTTTCCGTATAGAGCCTCGGCGTTAGCGGCAGGCTAACGGGTTTCCGTGCCTTTTATTCAGCACACGTTTTGTCAGGCAGCGGGTGGATCGGAATCCATCGCGAGCAGGGCGAAGCTCGCCAGCCAGTGCTCGCCCATATAGTCGCCTGTCACATGCGGAAGCGCGCTGTCCAGATGCCGGTCAATCGCATATTTAATGCGCCCGCGCGCGTCCTGATCAGCGACCGCGTCCACGATCAGGTTCCAGCACCAGGCGCGCGACAGGTTGAGCCCGTCGAGATGCGCGATCTTGCCATCGCTGCGGTCGCTGACGAAAGCCGGCGAAAACAGCGGCGCGGGTTCGCCCTGCGCGAGGCGTGGAAGGAATCGCGTGAACCACCGCGCGAAACCGTCGCGCCCAAGAACTTTGCGCATGCAAGCGGCTTCGACAAGCGTCGAGGAAAGTAAGTCGTCGCCGCAGGGCTCCCAGGCCTGACAATCCGTATCGCTCGCGTACCACTGCATTGCCTTCTCCGTACAGAGAGTGGCGAATGACGGGTTGTCGATGGTGCGCGCGTAGTCGAGTGCGAGAAGAAGCGCGAATGCCGTGTTGGCGTGCGTGCCTGCGCGCACGGGATAGGTGGCAAGCGGAAGCCACGCTTCGAACCTGCGTTCGAACGCCCGCGCGAGCGGCGCGACTTCGCGGCTCCAGCGCCTGCCTTCTTCACTTCGGTGGCGTGCAACCTCACCGGCCAGCATCAGCGCCCACGCCCAGCCATAAGGCCGTTCGAATCCGCGGCTTTCGGCGCGGGCGAGATAGGCAATCTCGCCCGCAATGTTCTGCGATGTGAGCTGCACATCGAAAAGCGCACGGATGCGGTTGCGCTCTGGCAGTTGCGAAAAGCGCCTGTAGAGCCGCGCAAGGAGCCAGGTGCCGTGCACGCAGGAATGCCAGTCGAAGCTGCCAAAGAATACCGGATGCAGCGCGCGCGGCCTCTTCACATCGAGGGGGCCGCCCATCACATGGTCGAGTTTGTTCGGCCATTCGCGTCCGACATGGCCGAGAGCGGCCTGCGCGAAACGCGAAGCGATGTCCTTCGTCAATGATCTCATGCGTGGTGCGCGCCGAAACGGAAGACGAGCACATACATCAGGATGGTGTTGGCAGCCAAAAGCAGAATCGCGGTGGGCAGCTGCGCTTTTATGACCGCGTATCGGTCGGGCAGTTCGAGGAGCGCGGCGGGCACGATATTGAAATTGGCGGCCATGGGCGTAGTCAGCGTTCCACAAAAACCGGACAGCATGCCGATTGCGCCCATGATTGCCGGGTCGCCGCCGAATTTGTGGACAATCAGCGGCAGACCGATTGCCGCGGTCATCACCGGAAACGCAGCGAACGCATTGCCCATGATCGCAGTGAAGACTCCCATGCCGATGCAATAAGCGGCGATGGCGGTAAAGGCGTGGTCGAACGGGATGTAATGGGCGAACACCAGTCCCACGGCGCGGCCCACGCCCGCCAGCGCGAACACCGCGCCGAGAGAGGCCAGCATCTGCGGCAGAACTGCGGCCCAGCCGATCGTGTCCATCAGGCGCCTGCCCTCGTCGAGCGGCGCCAGCAGTCGCGGCCGCAGCCAGAGAAGCGCGACAATCCAGGCGATCGCGACGCCGAGCGCGAGCGAGATCAACGTCGCCTGCTTCGCGTCGATGAATGGCATGCCGCCCGGCGCCACATTCTTCAGCGCCACCGTTCCAAGGAGTGCCGTTGCGGGAATGATGAGCGCCGGAACGAACAGCGCGTTGCCGTATTCCGTGGCGCTCGCGCGGCGATCGGCTTCGCTTGTTGTTCGCTCGCCACCTTTGCCAAGAGCATGGAAACCGCCGAGAAGCACCAGCGCCAGGGCGAGCGCGCCATTTGCCGAGTCCGGAAGATGCGAGCCGAGGAGAAAACTCGTGGAGAACAGCCCCCAGAATGCGGCGGTTCCAAACCTCCTGGGATTGCTGCGGTCGCGCGCGCTTTGCACCGCAAAGCCCGCGAAAACAAACCCCGCGAACAGATAAACCTCTTCCAGGCCGATCACGGCGAGCTTTCGGACGGCACGACGGCGGTTTGCGTCGCGAGCCATCGGTCGAGAAGCAGCAGACGCGTGCCATGGATCGCGAGCGCCATGAGCGCCGTCGGTATGGCCCAGAGCGAAAGCTCGAGCGGCTGAACCACGACACCGCTTTGCTCGAGAAAGCCCTTGATCAGGAGAATTGAGCCAATGGCGATAAAAACGTCTTCGCCGAAAAAGACGCCGACATTGTCGGCAGAGGCGGCGTAGGCGCGGATACGGAAGCGGGCTCCGCTGCTCAATTCCGCCCCGCGCTTCTCACCCGCGGCTTCCGCCATCGGCGCGATCAGCGGCCGGACCATTTGTGCGTGCCCGCCGATCGAGACGAGGCCCACGGCAGAAAACATCTGGCGCAGCGCCAGATATGCAACCAGCAGGCGTCCGGGCGTCGCGGCAGGGATGCGGGCGACGAGCATGCGCGCGCGCTCCTGCAATCCGTAGCGCTCAAGTAGACCGATCACGGGCAGAACCAGAAATACGAGGCTGACATAGCGGCTCTCGTTGAACGCCTTCCCGAAGGCCACGAGAATTGCGACGGGGCCGAACCCGGCCGCCCATCCGGTCACGAATGCCGCCGCCGCAATGACCAGCAACGGATTGATGCGGATCAGAAATCCCAACACCACGACACCGACACCCAGCAGTGTCAGCATAAGTCCCCCTCCCCATTTCGAATCAGAAACTACCGCTGAAAAACCGATTTTTTGCGATTGCATTTCGAATTGCGCGCAGACATTGTGATTCGCTTTCGTGCCCCGCAAGTTCTCATTTGTTAAACAAGTGCTGTTAAACAAGTGCGCGCTATTGTTCCATGAGCGTGTACGACGCTGCCGGGCAGCGCGAGGCTTATCGAAGGCGCTATCCTCCACTGCGCTGCCTCTCGCCGCCGGCGGGTTGCGCGCCGAACGGCAAGCAGAGGCATGCCAATGAGATTGGTGGAAACGAGCAGCAGCCTCGAGCCGGCGGCGCTGCCCCTGCCAGCGGCGGTTTCTGCGCGGAGCGAAGTTGCGACCGTGCGCGAGCGGCTTGTCTCGCTCGACGCGATGCGCGGCTTCGCCGTCATCGGCATGATCGTCGTGAACGCGCTTGCGACTTCGAAGGAAGCCTACGGCTTTCAGCCGGACTATTCATTTCTGTCGCATTCGGCCTGGGCGGGATTCACCTTTGCCGATTTCGTTTTTCCCGCCTTCATCTTCATGGCGGGATTCTCCTTGGCTGCATCCCTGCGCCGTGCGCGGCTCGATTGGCCGGTGCTGCGCCGAATCGGAGCGCGAACGGCAGGGCTGATGGCGCTCGGCTTTCTGCTGACCAATATCGCCTGGTTCGGCAATATGGATCACGGCGACTGGCGCCTGCTTGGTGTGCTGCAGCGCATCGGCATCTGCTATTTCGCCACAGCGATCCTCTTCGTCACGTGCGGCGCGCGCGCGCGGCTCCGGCTGGCGTTGCTAATTCTTCTTGTCTATTGGCCGCTGACGCTCATCCCGATTCCTGGCCACGCCACAAGCCTTCTCCTTCCCGGAGCCAACTTCGCCTCCTTCGTCGATCGCATGGTCCTTGGTTCCCATGCGCTCGTGACAGGTCCGAGCGGATACGATCCCGAAGGTCTGCTGAGCACGTTGCCCGCAATCGCCCAATGCCTGCTCGGTGCGCTTGCCGGCAATTGGCTGTTGAACAACCGTGCGGTGGAGCGTGCGCCGTGGAAACTCGCCGCGGCCGGCGCCGTAACGCTTGCGGTCGGCCTCGCCTGGAGCCCGCTTTTTCCTCTCGTCAAGAACATCTGGTCCAGCAGCTATGTTCTCTTTTCCACCGGACTTGTGATGCTGCTTCTCGCCATCTCCTGGTGGGCACTCGACCGCAAACGGCTGAACTTCTGGGGCGTGACGTTCCTCGAAGCATTCGGCGTCAACGCGCTTCTGGCTTACGTTATCCAGCAAACCGCACAGCTTCTGCCCGCCGGCGGCGAAATGCACGCGATAGGCGCCGCCAGCATGAAGATGGAGGCACCGGTCCTCATGACAAACCTGCCCATCGTGGCGTTCCTCGTCATGCTCTGGATGCCGCTCGAATTCATGCGGCGACGGCGCTGGATCGTCAGGCTCTGACGCGCCTCAGATCGGTTTTGCGTAGATGCGGTAAGTCTTGGCGGGCGGCCCGGCGATCGCTTCGCCGAGCGCCACCATCCGGGAATCGTTCTCGCGAATCCAGGAATACTCGGCCCAGTCGAGCTGGTAGCGCGTCGAAGCCTGGATCACGAGCGACTTGACCAGCAGGATGACAAGCGCGCTGCCGCGCGGCGTGGTGCGCCAGGCGCGGCGGATGCCGAGGAAAGGAATGCGTGCAGTCCGCCAAGTCTCGCGTTTCAACGTCCAGATCAGCTTCGCCCAATTGAAGGGAAACAGGCGACCGCGGAAAGGCGCAATGATGCCATTCAGATCGGGGAGGGCGACGGCAAAGCCGACCTCCTTGCCATCGATCATCAGAAAGCGGCCATATTCGTTGCGGAAGAAAGGACGCAACTCCTTCGCCAGCGAGTCGATCTCCGCGGTGCTGAACGGGACAAATCCCCAGGCGTCGCTCCACGCGTCGTTGTAGATTTCGACAAGAAGATCGATCTCCGCACGATAGCGGCGCATGTCGAAATTGCGCAGTTGCGTTTTGCCGAAGCGCTCGGCGCGTGCCGCAAGCTGCTCGATGCGCGGCGGCAATCGGCGCGGCGTCGTGCGGTAGGCGTAAAGATCGATCTCCTTGGCGAGACCCGTACTTTCAAGCAACGGCCCCATCCATGGTTTGCCATGAGGCATGAGCATGGCCGGCCGCGAGTCGAAGCCGGAGACGAGGCAACCGCATTCTTCGTTGACAGAGAAACTGAGCGGCCCCATCATCCGCGTGAGGCCCTGCGTCTTCAGCCAATCCGCCGCCGTTTCGACCAGAGCGCGCGCGGCTTCCCTGTCGTCTGCGCAATCGAAAAAACCAAAATGGCCGGTGTTATCTCGATGACGTTCGAGATGACGACGATTGACATGCGCGGTGATGCGGCCAACCGGCTTGCCGCTCCGCAAAGCGGCAAAAAAGGCCGCTTCGCCGAAAGTGAAGAACGGCGCATGCTTCTTTGAAATTCGTTGCTTTTCGAGCAGGTTGAGTTGGGGAACCCAATTGGGATCGTTCGCGTAGACAGCAAAGGGCACAGCGAGCCAGTCGTCCGCGCTTTTTTCAACATCGACCCGGGAGATCCGCACGCTCTGTCCGGAATTGCTCATGTGCGGCCTCTCCGTGTCCGTTGGAGAAGCGGATCGATCAGCGACGGCGGCAACACTGCCGCAAATCTTGTCAACGCCGCGAGCTGCCAGGGAAAACTGATTTCCCGCTTGCCGCGTCCAAGCCCGGAGACAATTCGCGCTGCGGCCCGCTCCACGCTCCAAAGAAAAGGCGGGTGCCCCGGCACGCTTGCGCTCATCGGCGTGGCGACGAAGCCGGGACATACGACCGTGACACGGATGCCTTTAGGTCCAAGCAGACGCCGCAAACCGTGGCCGTACACACGGACGGCAGCTTTCGATGCCGAATAGAGCGGCGCATCCGGGAGGCCGACATGGGCAGCGAGCGAACTCATGATCACTACATGCCCTTTCCCGCGTGCGACGAAGCGAGGCAAAAGGGGAATCACGCTGTTTGTTACGCCCAGAACATTCGTCTCGATGATGTCTCGAGAGACGGAGAGAGATTCACCCGCAGGTGGGGCGATCACGTTCTCGCCGCCGATGCCGGCATTGGCGATGACCATGTCGATGGGCTGCCGCCCATCGCATTCCTCAATCCAGGAGCGCATCGCTTCCGAATGGACGACGTCAATTGTATTCCACTCCGTCCTGGCGCCCGCCTTCCGACATTCGAGCGCAACCTGCTCCAGCCTCTCCTCGTTGCGCGCGACAAGCGAAAGCCGCATCCCCTTGCGCGCATAATAGCGCGCCAAAGCCGCGCCGATTCCGCTGCTCGCTCCGGTGATGAGGATATGTGCAGGCGCGACCAAAGCGGCATCCGCGCCAACATCAGCGGCCACGCTCAACGCTCCATCGCGATCATCGCGTCCGCCAGACGAACTGGCTCGACATCGAGTAATTCCAGAGCGCGCCCATGATCGCGCCGGCTGCGCCTGCGAGCCACCAGGTCGGCTCCTGAGAATAGAGCCACGAGGCAAGTCCTACGTTGGTAACCGCACCGGCCGCGCCAATGAGACAGAAACCCAAAAATCCCGTGATCAGTCTCCAGCCGGAAAGACGCCGGTCGTAATAGGTGAGCCGGTTGTTCAGCAGAAAATTGCTAACCAGCGCGGCGAAGGTCGCGATGGTCTGCGCGAGCCAGAATTTGAATGCAAAGCTCTCGAAGGCAAATCTCAAAATGACGAGATGAACGGCCAGACCCGTCGTGCCAACCAGCGCAAAGGAGATGAACCTTGGATCGATCACGCCGCCGGTCAGTTTCGCGAGCGCGAGGCCCGCGAATTCAAGCGCGATCGCCGCATCGAACTTGCTTCGGCCATGCGTGCGTTCGCGGAATTCATATGGAATTTCGGTGACGCGCAAGCGGTTCTTTGCCGTCAGCACGATGTCGAGGAGAATCTTGAATCCGACCGGCGAAAGCTCGGCGGCAACGTCGTCGAGCTGATCCCTTCTCAGCATGAAGAAACCGCTCATCGGATCGGAAAGGTCAACCCCCAACAGCCGGCGCGCGAGATTGGTGGCGGTGCGGCTGAGCTTCGCACGCTCGGGAGTGAAGGAGCCGGCGCTGCCGCCCGCCACATAGCGGCTGCCGACGACGAGATCGGCTTCGTCTGCAGCCAGCGTGGCGAGCATGCGCGGCAGAATGGTTTCATCATGCTGCTGGTCGGCATCCATCACCGCAACATACGTCGCGCTCGACGCCAGCATGCCTTCGATGCAGGCGCCCGCCAGCCCTCTGCGTCCCAGACGCTTCAGGCAGCGCACGCGCCGATCCTCAGTCGCCACATCCTTCACGACCTCGGCAGTGCCATCCGGCGAATCGTCGTCGACGAAGATCGCCTCCCAGGCAATTCCAGCGAGTGCGCGATGGAGCCGTGCCACAATTTCGCGCACGTTGCCACGTTCATTGAACGTCGGAATGACGACGCTCAAAAGCGCGGGCGCAGACGTTGGCACCTCAGCAGGCGATGACGTAGCAATTGCGCGTGCGGACATAGGCTTTATCTAACCGACAGGTTGAACTCGATCGCGGCGGGAGAGGGCCAGGCAGAGCGGTCACACGAATAAAGAATCAATGAAAATCAGTTAATTGTAAAGCAATCGATTTCACGTTACGCCGCAATAAAGGCAGCCGGCGAGCGCGGCAAGATCCAAAAACAGCAAATAGCGATAGTCGCAGGCGATCGAGATCGCGAAAAAGCTGGCAGTGAAGACGAGCGCACAGACGAGCAGCGACGCGATGGCGAGATCGGCCGGACGCCGGCGCCTCAGCAATACGAACAACAAGGCCGAAGCCAGCACTGCATAGGTTGCGTGCGAAAATATCGGCGTCCCAACGAAAAAGTTTGCATAATTTCCGAGCGCTCGGTCCTGCGGGCGGATCCGACGCTCAAGGCCCAGTTCGTGCAAATATCGCGGAAATCCGGTCACCCCGACGTACCAGTCTTCGCAACCTGCGGGATCGGGCGTGAGGAAGGTCCAGGCGAAGACACGCGCGCGCACGCCGAGGTAGTCGAGCGGATGGTGCACCAGGACGCCCCACCATTGCGACGCAATTGCGCCCGGGCTCGTGCTCGCGAATTCGTTCAGCAGTTCCGTTGAGCCGTATAGGGTGTCGTTGCGCGCGGGCGTGTAGAGGCGCACGCCGTCGGAGCGGATCAGCCGCTCGAGATCGGGATTCGCGCGGGAAAGTACGTCCAGCCTGAGCCTGGGATCGGCCTTCGCCTCTCCAATCAGATCGTAAAGCTGCAGAAGCCTGATCTGCCCAAGCGGCCCTGAGCCGCCGCTCGCGCGCTGCGCGAGCGCAAGGCTTGCGGCCAGCACGACCAGTGCAGCGGCTGTTCCCATCCCAATGGTGCAAACGACCGCACCCCGCCAGCCGACATGATTCTTTCTTGCGATCACAAAGAGCGCAATCGCGCCGAATGCCAGCGCAATCGCGCCGTTCTGGCGCGCAAGCGTTGCCAGGGCGAAAAGAAAAAACGCGGCAACGATCAGCGCCCATCTTTGCCTCGCGGAGGCCCAGCGCGAGGCCGCGTGAGCGAGCAGCACGAAGCCTGCGATAGCCGCGTCGGCGAACAGGATGTCCTTCCAGACGATGCCCTGGTAGAGGACGAATTGTGGGAGGGCGACGGTGATCGCGGCGACTGCGACCGCAGCCCAGGACACGCGTGGCGCAATCCACAGGATCGACAGCATGCCGCCGAAGAGCAGGATGGAGTCGAACAGGATGAAAAGGCCGGTGCCAGGATGCACCGCGTCAGCGAGACCCAGCATCCACGCCATGACCGGAGGGTGCCAGTCGTTGTAATGCCCGGTGCGGCCATCATGGAGTTGCGCGACGGAGTCATAGGAGAGCTGGCCGGGCCAGTTCAGGGCGACGGAAACCGTGCTGCCAAGCACGATCGCGGCGCCTGCCGCGATCGTGCTGGCCTGCCCTCGCGGGCGCCGGCCGGGTCCGGTTGCGCTGTTCACCCCCCGATCCTCCTCTGATTGAGTAACGATTACAGTTTTCAGCTAATAAAAAAATCACCGTGACCTTGCGTCGGATCGGCTGCCCGGCGCCGATTTGCCTTGAAAATGCCGGACTGGAGGCATTACCTGATGTCAGATGGGGGATTACATTTTTTCTGCGTGACCTGACGCAGTGCGGTCCAAATTCGATGATCCCCGCGCATGGCATCGGTCGGTGGGGCGGAGCGCGGTTGCGGACGTGACATGATCGACAAGCCGGTCTTCTTCGACGCAAGCGGGCGCCGGGCATCGCGCATGTCCGTTTTCGGACGCGCCGCCGCGGTCATCACAACCTTCATCGGCATCGTCTTCATCGGCAGTCTGATCGTCGAACCGCGCGTCGCCGGCCCAAACCTTCCCGGTCGTCTCAGCGCCATCAATCCGGCCGAACTTGTGCGGCGCGCCTTCGATCCGGCGATGATGAACGCTGCCGCCAGGCTCGCCGCGGAGGCGAGGGCTGAGCGCGCAAAACTCGTGCGCGCGTGGCGCGCGCAGCGCGCGCTGGTCGCGCAAGCCCATTCTGCAAAAACGGCACTGCGTCCCTTCCCCAACCGTCCGCTCACGGTCGGATTCTATTTGAGCACCGACGAACTCGGATACCCCGACCTGAAGCGCGTCGTGTCGAAACTCGACTGGTTCGTTCCGGCATGGATGAATCTCGACGGGCCCGACATGAAGCTTGTCCACAACGTGGACAAGCGAGCGATCTCGGCGATCGCGCATGCCAAACCGAATGTCGCCATTCTGCCGCTGGTGCAGAACGCCTCGAACGCGGTGTGGAACGGGCAGGGAATGGCGGAACTGCTCTCGGATCCGGTGAGGCGGCACATTCTCCTGAACGGAGTTGTCACCTATCTCGCCAAAAACAAGTTTCAGGGTGCGGTTGTCGATTTCGAAAGCCTGCCGCAGAGCGCTTATCCCGATCTCGCGACTTTTCTCGGCGCAATGAAGGCGGCATTCAAACCGCATGGCTGGCTCGTCGTCGTCGCTTCTCCCTTCGACGACGACAGCTGGCCTTACGCCGATTACGCAAACCTCGTCGACTACACGCTGCTCATGGCCTATGACGAGCATGACGACGCGGCGGAGCCCGGAAGTATCGCCGGCCAGAGCTGGTTCGAGGAGAATCTCGACGAGCGCATGGCAGTCCTCTCGCCTAGTCGCACCATCATCGGTCTCGGAAATTACGGCTACGACTGGTCGGAAGGCAAAGGCGAGGCGCTGTCGTTCCAGGATGCGGTGATTGCCGCGCGCGATTCCCAGGCGCGCATCGTCTTCGACGACCGCACCAACAACCCGCACTTCTCCTATCTCGAGGACGACAATAGCAAGCACGAAGTGTGGTTTCTCGACGGCGTGACGGCCTACAACCAGATCCACGCGGCGGATCCGTATCAGCCCGCGGGCTATGCGCTATGGAAGCTCGGCAGCGAGGACCCTTCCACCTGGACCGTACTCGGCCGTCGCTACGGCACCCCTGCGCCAGGCGGGTTACGCGACATTCCGACCAGCCAGGACGTCGATTTCGAGGGTGTGGGCGAAATCCTCGATGTGGAGGCACGCCCCACCCCGGGCACGCGCGCGCTGGATATCGACAGAGATACGGGCGATATCGACGACGAGACCTACACCAAGCTGCCGACGCCGTACGTCATCCGCCAGGTGGGGGCCAGCCGCAAGAAGCTCGCGCTCACTTTCGACGATGGTCCAGATCCGCAATGGACTCCGCAGATCCTGGACATTCTGAAGGCAAAAAACGTCAAAGCGACGTTCTTTGTCATCGGCGAAAATGCGGAAGCCTATCCCGAGATCGTGCAGCGCATGGTCGCGGAGGGACACGACGTCGGCAACCACACTTTCACCCATCCCAACCTCGCCGACACGCCGGGCCCCGCGATTGTGCTGGAACTGAACGCCACCCAGAGACTCTTTCAGGCGCTGACCGGACGTTCGCTACGGCTGTTCCGCCCGCCCTATCTGGGCGACGCGGAGCCCTCCGACGAGCCTGAGCTTCGTCCCGTAGAGCTGGCTCAGAGCCTCGGTTACATAACCGTCGGAATGCACGCCGACCCCGTCGACTGGGCGCTGCCCGGAACTGACGCGATCCTGCAGCGCACGCTCGCGGCGGTTCATGCGAAGAACCCGGATCAGCGCGCCAACATCGTCTTGTTTCACGACGCCGGAGGAGATCGCTCGCAGACCGTGGCGGCGCTGCCCAACGTGATCGACACGTTGCGGGCTCAGGGCTATCAGTTCGTGCCGGTCGCCCAACTTGCCGGACTGACACGCGCTCAGGCCATGCCGCGCCTGCCAGTGACAGCGACGCTCATCATGGACCGGCTTGTCTTCCTTGCGCTCAGCTGGACCGGCGTCATTCTTTATTATTGCTTTCTGACGGCGATCTTCCTGGGAATAGGCAGGCTGCTCGTCTGGTGCGTGCTCGCAATGTTTAATCGGCCGCGCGAAGCGGAGCAGGCCGCGCCGCCTGCGTCTACCAATCCAAGTCGCGTATCGGTGATCATTCCTGCCTTCAACGAAGAGAAAGTGATCGCGACGACGGTCGAGCGAATACTCGCGAGCGATCATCGCAATATCGAAGTGCTCGTGGTGGATGACGGCTCGCGCGACGCAACCGCCGCAATCGTCGAGCAGCAATTCGGCGCCGACGCACGCGTGGAGCTTGTGCGCATCGCGAATGGCGGCAAGGCCAACGCGCTCAACATAGGTCTTGCACGCGCGCAAGGCGACGTGATCGTGGCGCTGGACGCCGACACTCAGTTTTGCGCCGACACGATCTCGCGGCTGGTGCGCTGGTTCGCCGATCCGCATGTTGGCGCCGTGGCCGGCAACGCCAAGGTCGGCAACCGCATCAACACAATCACGCGCTGGCAGGCGCTCGAATATATCGTGTCCCAGAATCTCGAACGTCGCGCGCTGGCCGCTCTCGACACGCTGACCGTGGTTCCCGGCGCCGTCGGCGCGTGGCGCCGCAGCGTGCTCGAGGAGCTCGGCGGCTTTACCGCGAGCACGCTCGCCGAGGACCAGGACCTCACCATCGCCGTGCAGCGTGCGGGATATCGCGTGTTGTTCGACGCGAGCGCCATCGCCTGGACCGAGGCGCCGGCCACGGTCCGCGGGTTCGCCAAGCAGCGTTTCCGCTGGGCTTTCGGGACACTGCAATGTCTGTGGAAATATCGCAGCATGACGTTCAATCCGCGCTATGGTGCACTTGGACTCGTCGCGTTGCCCCAGGCGTGGCTGTTCCAGATTTTCCTGACTGCTCTCGCGCCGGTCGCGGACCTCATGCTGATCTGGCAATTGCTGTTCCAGTCGATCGCCTATCTCGAGCACGGCGCGGAGTTCAGCAACACCAATCTGGTCACCGTCGGTGTCTACTATGCGGTGTTCATGGTCGTCGATCTCCTCGCTGCGCTCTTCGGATTCTGCATGGAGCGGCGCGAGAACTGGAACCTGACCTGGTGGCTGATGTTGCAGCGCTTCGGCTATCGCCAGATCATGTATTACGTGCTCGTGCGATCCATCTCCACGGCATTGCGCGGCCGGTTCGTCGGCTGGTCCAAGCTCGAGCGCACCGGAACCGTAAAGGTGAACTACACGCGCGATTTGCCGGCGCATTGATGGCCTCGGGCCGGCGCGCTCGTTCAGTTACTTTGGAACGAAGAATACCCCTTCGTCGTTGGCGCGATCGATTCGATAGTTGCGGCGGATCGCGCCCTGCACATCGGGGGGCAGCGGAAATGGGTCCGTTTCGTCAAGCTCAATAGCCGAAAAATGACGTGCGTCGAGCAGGCCGATAAACGGCGCCGGGTTGCGCGCATGGGTGACGTACTGCTGGTCGAGATTGAACATGTCGACCTCCGCTGGTTTTCCGGCCCAGTAGCACAATGCCAGACTCTCGCACATCGCCGGTCCCCGATGGTTGCGCAGGAATGTGATGTCATCACTCGCCAGCGCTGCCTCATCCCGCATCGGATGCAGCCAGTATGCCGGCTCGCGCCAATCTGAAACGGTGAACGCAATCATCGCTATCGGCAACAGGCAGAAAAATGCGAGCGCGCGGCTCGCAATGTGCGGCACGGGGCCTCTCCGGCGCGTGAGCACGTCCAGCGCAAGTCCCGCACCGAGCGCGAGCGCTATATCGGCGTCGAACATCGCGTTGACATCGACACCTGCGCCGCCGAGCAACCAGCCGCCCACAGCAACCGATATCGCCGCGTAAAGGGCGGACAGTGCGACAAACCGGTCGCGCCAGCGCCAGATCATCAAACCCAGGAGCGCGCAGAGCGGGATCAATCCGACCTCCAGCCAGCTCGATACGTTTTCGCGCAGCTGGGCAAACGAATAGGCGCGTGCCGAATTGAGGCGATCGAGCAGGTCGAACCCGAAAGTGATCCGGAATGCCAATAACCCCGCAACCGACAACGCAGCGATCCAGACCGCGAATCGCAATGCATTGCGGCGGTCGTAGAGGGCCAACCAAATCTGCGCCGCGAGCGGCAGCGCAAAGAGATTGTGTTTCACGAAGCCGCCGGCCACAAAGAGCGATGCACTTGCGAATATCGCAAACGCTCCGCGCGGTTCGCGCAACAAAAAAGGAAGCGCCGCAAGCTGGAGTGCGTGTCCGAGAAGCTGGGGGTCATCCATACCCACATAGTCGGACGTAACGAGCAGAATCCCGGCAAAAAGCAGCGGCGCGAAGGCGGTCGCCTGCCACGCACCCTCCATGCGGCGAATTGCAATCGCGACGAACCAGGAACAGCAAAGGAACGACGCAAGTGATATGACGCGTCCGGCGATGATGTGATCGTCCAGCAATTTCCCCAGATAACCGACCACATAAAAGGAAAGCGGCGGATAGTTGTTTGTCGTCAAGCTGGCGGCCGACGGATAGAGTCCGTGTCCCGCAAGGGCTGCAGCTGCGTGGTAGGCGTTCCAGCCTTCATTCGGATCAAGAGAAACGTGAAGCGGTAGAACCGAAATCGCACGCACAACGCCTGCCACGCACAATAGCGCGGCAGCCATGAGGAGAACAGGCAACATGGGCGTAAGCGCGTGGTCGAGCGCGTTCGCGCGCGCGTCTCCCTTGTCGCGAGAAGCGTTCATTGCGTACCGCAATCCTCACGGCGAATGCGGTAGAGAGAGAAGAAGCTGCCGGCATGCCGAAGCTCGAGCATGTCGGGCACACGACTCCTGTGTCCGCCGAGGTGCACCACGACGGCGACGTCGTAGTGGCACTGGAACCGGATCAGGTATGGAAAGACCTCCCGGATATCCTTGTCGTCGGTGACGTTTCCGGCGGCGAGATCGTCAAGTTCCGAAATGTCGGGCGGCGAGCCTTCCTGCGCGGACTTCGCGGCGATGCCCGCGACGGCCGGCTGCAGCCTGATCACGTGCTGGCCGGCAGTCGTGAAAAGAAGAGGCGTGAAGGCTCCACGGTCGATGATCGCATATTCCGCCATGTGCCAGTATGGCTGATCGGAGGCGAGCCCCATCGCGTCGCCGTCGAGCACCGTCACGAGCTTTGCGCCGGGCTCGATTTTCCCGGCTGCGGCGCGAAATTCCGCGAAACGCCGGTCGTAGTAGCGCCAATTGCCGGTCAGCGTTGCGGCACTCCACGCCGCAACGGCAAGCGCCGCCACGAGAAGGGCTGCTTCGGTCCGGCGCTCGAAGCGAAAATCGGCGGATGCGAATGCGATGGTTCCAAGTACAGCAGGCAGACGCAGATCGACGCCCCAGCCGCCCATCGCCCACTCGGGCGCGAGGATACAGGCGATGGCGACAACGATGAGTCCGAACCTCATGCGCGAATGCACGAAAATTTTTCCGCGCCACACGCCCACGGCAAAAAGCGCGGCCAACGCGGCGAGCAAAAGCCAGGCTGGCCGGTCGAAGGTGAATTGCACCGCCGCACTCAGTCGATCGATGATTGTATCGAGCAGGTTGAACGTGATCACTCCGCCGACGCCCTTCGGCTTGAAGAGAACAAAGGCGAGAGCCGAAGGAGCTCCGAGCACCGCGACATTTGCCAGGCGCGTGAGCGCCGCTCGAAATGAAATCGGGCGGTCACAGTTTGATACTTCGTAGCACGCGATAAGAACGAGAAGCGTTGCCGCGGCGAAGACGTGACAGAAATAGATTGCCAACGTGGCGAGCGCGAAGCCGGCGAGGTGCATCGGCCTGCCGCGATTTCCATCGGCAATCCAGCCAGCGAACCCGAAAAGGGCGAACCCCACGCCAAAAGTGTAGTTGAAGAAGCCCCACATGAAATTCGCGTTGTAGGCAAAAAAGCAGGCGAAGAGCGGAGCGGTGCCGATGCGACCATAGAGAGCCCAATGCACGGCTCCGGCGCCCAAAACCCATGTGGCAACAGTCAAGCTGAGGAAGATCGCCGTTGCCTGCGCGAGGCCAACAAGGTGTGAAAGGCAGGGCACAATCGCTTCCGACGCAAGATTCGGCACGAACGCCCATTGCACGCGGTAATACTGTGAGAGCGGGGACGATTTCGCACCGCCCGCCAAGAGATCGAAACTCGCCAGGTGCGCGGGATAATCCGGCATGGCCGGCATGCGCGCCAACCAGATGGGCAGCACAAGCAGGAGTGCGGCGGCGAAAAGGGCCAGTGCAGGCCATGGCAGCCGAAGGCCGCCAATATTGCCCGTGACACGCACTGGATCGGGTTTTGGCCCCATCGAAATCGTTCTTCTGTCCCCTTTTGTTCCAGCACGCCCTGCCGACATTTCGGCGCAATTTGTAGCCGATTCGAGAACCAGGGTGCGGTCCCATGGGGATCGATTGACCGTTTCGCCGCTTAGCTCTCTTGCAGGGTTTCGCCATCGAGGGCTTTTCGGCTATAGCCAGGCCCGGCACTTTCTGGCGGGATTCCTCAATGTTGCGGTTGAACGCGGTGGGAAAAAGAATAAGTCACGGGGTCAAATGATGCGCGTCATTCTTGCACAGCCTCGGGGCTTTTGCGCCGGTGTCGTCCGCGCGATCGACATCGTTGAGCATGCGCTCGAAAAATATGGCGAGCCTGTCTATGTGCGCCACGAGATCGTGCATAACCGTCACGTCGTCGAGGCGCTGAAGCGCAAGGGCGCCCGTTTCGTCGAGGAGCTCGACGAAGTGCCGCACGGCGCCGTGACCGTTTTCAGCGCACATGGCGTTCCCCAGGCAATTGTCCGCGAAGCGGCGCGCCGCGAACTTCCGGTCCTCGATGCAACATGTCCTCTGGTCTCCAAGGTGCATGCTCAGGGCAAGCGTTATGTGTCGAAAGGCCGCACGCTTGTCCTTATCGGCCACGCGGGCCATCCCGAGGTCGAGGGAACGATGGGTCAGGTTGGCGCTCCGGTCCATCTCGTCTCTTCCGAAGCCGACGTGCAGGCGCTCGACCTTCCTGACGATGCGCCCGTCGCCTATGTCACGCAGACTACGCTCAGCATTGACGACACGCGCGGCGTGATCTCCGCACTCAAGCGGCGGTTCAGGAACATTGTAGGTCCGGATACATCCGATATCTGCTACGCGACGCAGAATCGGCAGTCGGCGGTACGTGAATTGTGCAAGATCGCAGAAGTGATCCTGGTGGTCGGCGCGAAAAACAGCTCGAATTCGAATCGCCTTCGCGAAATCGGACTCGAAGAAGGCGTTCCGAGTTATCTGATCGCTGATGGCAGCGAGCTGGACCCCACCTGGGTCGCCGGCAAGCACACAATCGGCCTTACCGCGGGCGCATCGGCCCCCGAGGAACTCGTTCGCAACGTGATCGACGCGTTGCGCCTGCTTGGCGAAGTCGAAGTCAGCGAAATGGACGGCGTCGAAGAAAAGATCGAATTCCGCCTGCCCGCGGAGTTGAGAAACCGGAAACGCCAATCGGCGAATGTGGAGTAGGACGTGGGAATTCCACTGAGACAGGCCGCGCGCGTCGGCGCCTATGTGATGAAGCAGCATCTGGCGGGACGAAAGCGCTATCCGCTCGTGCTGATGCTCGAGCCGCTGTTCCGTTGCAATCTCGCCTGCGCCGGCTGCGGCAAGATCGACTATCCCGACGACATCCTCAATCAGCGTCTCAGTTACGACGAATGCATGCAGGCGATCGACGAGTGCGGCGCTCCCGTCATCTCGATTGCGGGCGGCGAACCGCTGCTGCACCGCGAGTTGCCGCAGATCGTTCGCGGCTTTCTGGAGCGCAAAAAATTTGTCATCCTGTGCACCAACGCCCTCCTGCTCGCCAAGAAGATCGATCAGTTCCGCCCACATCGCGACTTCACTTGGTCGATCCATCTCGACGGCGACAAGGCGATGCACGACAAGTCGGTCTGCCTCGAAGGCACGTATGAGAAAGCCGTCGATGCGATCAGACTGGCGAAATCGAAGGGCTTTCGCGTCAGCATCAATTGCACGCTGTTCAGCGATGCCCAGCCCGAGCGGGTTGCCGCCTTCTTCGACGAAATGAAGGCGATCGGGCTCGATGGCATGACGATTTCGCCCGGCTATGCTTATGAGCGCGCTCCGGACCAGGAGCATTTTCTCAATCGCGAGCGGACGAAGAATCTCTTCCGTGGAATATTTTCACGCGGCGACGGCGGCAGAAAATGGCCGATCAGCCAATCCGCCATGTTCCTCGACTTTCTCGCCGGAAATCAGACCTATCACTGTACGCCCTGGGGCAATCCCACCCGGACTGTCTTTGGCTGGCAGAGGCCCTGCTATCTTCTGGGCGAAGGTTACGCGCCGACGTTTCGCGAGCTGATGGAGGAAACCGACTGGGACAAATATGGCGTCGGCAATTACGAGAAATGCGCGAACTGCATGGTGCACTGCGGATTCGAAGCCACCGCCGTCATCGACAGCGTGACGCGCCCGTTGACGGCGCTCGGCGTGATGCTCAAAGGCGTGAGAACGGAGGGACCGATGGCGCCGGAAATTCCGCTGGACCGGCAACGGCCGGCGCAGTTCGTGTTTTCATCCCATGTCGAACGCAAGCTCGCCGAGATTCGCAGAGGCAAATCCGCCAACGAGCAGGTGGCGGCAGCGGAATAGGATCGCGAACGCGATCTCCGCTTCCCACGCGGTGCGCAGAAGAGCCGGAATCTGTTGCGGTGCGCGCAGGAGCGACCACACCACCCCCATAAGGTCGATTCCACCCGACGGATTCAGCGCAACGCAAGCTGCCGGCGGAAGCGTGCGATCAGCTGCATCGGAGACCACGCGAAGCGCCGCAAAGGGCAGGCCTCTCGACCGTGCCGCGCGCGCCGCGACATGCGACTCCATGTCAGCCGCTGACGCGCGAGTCGCCGCGTACAATTTCGCCTTGGCATCGCGATGACTCGCGATCATATCGATGCCGGCCAGGGGAGCCACCACCGCGCCCGGCACGCGCTGCGCGAGCTCGCGAGTCCACGATGTATGTGTCGGAATCGATTCCGAGTCTGCGACGACCTCGGATGCGACGATTACGTCTCCCACGCGCAACTCGGGCGAGAGGGCGCCGCAAATGCCGATGCTCAGAACGCGGCGTGCGCGTTTTCCAAGCTCATCCGCCAAACGTCGCTCAAGCGAAACCGCATCGCCGCCGCCAACGACTGGCACGATTCTGGGATTCGCGATCAGGCGCGCTTCGCGCGCGAGACCTGTTACGGCAACTATCATCAAATTCCGTATGAAACCCGATAGGAATTCCCAGCCCGGTGATTTCGGAACCGCGCGACCGCCCACAACGGGAAAAACTTCGAATACCCATGATAGCGCAAATAGAAGACGCGTGGGAAGCCTCCCCCCGTGTAGCTTTCCTCCGGCCAAAGCCCTTGATTGTCTTGCATTTTCTGGAGAAAGCCGATTCCCCGCGTGACGGCAGGATGGTCGATCCGCCCTGCGGCCATGAGTCCCAAGAGCGCCCAGGCGGTCTGCGACGGCGCAGAAGGCGCCGGCTCGTATCCGTGATAGTCGAGCTTGTAGCTGTCGCAGCTCTCTCCCCAGCCGCCATCCTCGTTCTGAATCGCGACAAGCCAGTCTGCCGCCCTGCGAATGCTGGGCGAATCGGGGTCGAGACCGGCCGCGTTGAGGCCCGCGAGCGCCGACCATGTGCCATAGATGTAGTTCACGCCCCATCGACCGAACCAGCTGCCGTCCTTTTCCTGGACGTGGGCCATGAAATCGAGCGCCGCCTTCATCGGAGGACTGTCCGAAGTCTCGCCCAATTGCGCGAGCATACCGATGCATCGGGCGGTCACGTCGGCAGTGGGCGGGTCAAGAAGCGCGCCGTGATCGGCGAATGGAATGTTGTTGAGATAGTGATCGGTATTGTCAGCATCGAATGCCGCCCAACCGCCATTGCGGCTTTGCAAGCCCTCAAGCCATTCGCGCCCGCGCGCGATCGCTTCGGAGTAATCGCTGCGCGCCCTGCCGATGCTGCGCGCGCGATCGAGCGTCATCACCACCACGGCAGTATCGTCGAGGTCGGGATAGTGAGCATTGTTGTACTGAAACGCCCATCCACCCGGACGCACATCGGGCCGCTCCTCCGCCCAATCTCCTTTGACGTGCAAAACCTGCCGTGACTTCAGCCATTCGCACATGGCGCCGATCCGCGCGTCGGCATTCGCGCAGCGGGATTCCATCAGGGCATGCGCGGCGAGAGCAGTATCCCACACCGGCGAGACGCAGGGCTGGCAATAGGCCTCGTCCGCCCGGTGCACGAGGAGATTCTCGACCGATTTGCGCGCCAATGCACGCTCTGCATGAGCGGTCGGATAGCGGAGCGCGTCGTACATCATCACGCTGTTAGCCATGGCAGGATAGATGGCGCCGAGACCGTCCTCGCCATTCAACCGCTCGGACACGAACTCCACGCAGCGCGCGATGGCGCGCTTGCGCAATCTCCCTGGCCAGACCGGTTCGACAAGCTTGAGAATACGATCGAGCACGGAAAACAAGGCCGCCCACCAGGGGTTCTGGTGCGGCGCGCGCAATGGAGGCGGCGCGCCGCTGTCGGCGAACAGCTCCCCGATATGGATTCCGCGCGGATTGCGCGCCAGCGGCCGCAGAGTCGCAAGCACCAGCAGCGGCACGATCACCGTGCGCGCCCAATACGACATTTTCGACAGATGGATCGGAAACCAGCGCGGCAGCAGGATGATCTCAACGGGAATGGTCGGCACGTTTCGCCACGACGATTCCCCGAAGAACGCAAGCAGGATGCGCGTGAAAACATTTGATCGCGCGGCGCCACCGCGCGCCAGCAGCTCTTCGCGCGCGCGGCGCATATGCGCCGCTTCGGGCAGATCGCCGATCATCTTCAGCGCGAAATAGGCCTTGACGCTGGCGCTGATGTCGAAGGCGCCGCCATGGATCAGCGGCCAGCCGCCGTGCTCGCCGAGATGATGCAGCGCCGCCATGTAGATCTGNNTCGTGGCGTCGGCTTCGAGCTCAAACACGAAATGCCCATCTTCACGCTGCATCGCCAGCAGCGCCTCGGTCGCGCGTGCGATCGTTTGATCGAGCGTAGGCGCACTTTCCCGACGAAATCCGCCAGCGCTCATGTCACCGATTCACCGGCCGCCAATCGCGCCGCCTTCTGCCCCGAGCGGATTGCGCCCTCTATCGTGGCCGGAAGGCCCGTCGCTGTCCAGTCGCCCGCCAGAAACAGGTTTTGCCATCGCGTTTGTGCAGGCGCGCGCCGCGCATCCTGTTCCGGCGTGGCACGAAACGTGGCGCGTTTCTCCTTGACAATCTGCCAGGGCGGCAAATTCAACCGAAGGCTGTGCACACGCGCAACGTCTCCCCAAAGAAGTTCTGCAAGCTCGGCCCGCTCGCGATCGACGATGGCGTCCGCGCCGCTCACTGTTACCGAAATCCGCTGGGGAAAGGCGAAGACCCATTCGGCAGTGCCGCCGATCACGCCAATCATGCCGGGCGCACCAGATCCTGCGTTCGCGCGGAAATGGGCATTGAGAATTGCAGAGCTTTGATCCGGTGCGTCGGTGTAGGGAACGAGCGATGTCGCGATCCACGACGGTACCGCGAGAATCACCCGATCGTCCGTGGACAGATCGATACGCTGATCGCCCAGATCGAGCCCGGTGGCATGAGAGTTTCCGAAATCCACGGACCGCACGCGTTCGCCGAGCCGGATGCGCGCGTTCTTGCCGGCGAGAAATCCGACGGCCGGCTCGATGAACGCTGCAGCGAGATTGGGCGTTGCGATGCGGGGGAGACAATAGCGGCCACCGCGGGCGAGCGTTTCGCGTAGTACCGCGGAAGCGAGGCCGGCAGATGCTTCTTCGGGCGCGGAATTGAGCGCCGCGAGCAGAAGTGGCCGCACAAGCCGCTCCCAAAGCGCTCCGCCGCAGGTGATGACGTCCGCAACACGCCGGCCGCGATTGGCGAGCAAAAGGCGGGCGATTTTCGCATAGTCCAGGGCGCCCGTACCAGGGACGCGCCTGTTGCCGGAAAATATCCACCAGGGCACCGCGCCCGCATTGGGCGCAATCGTCCAGCGCTCGCCCGACCTCACGTCGCAGAAGATGAAGCGCGCTTCATCCGGTCCTTTGAGACGGTCCCCTGCGCCAATTGCTCTCAGATAGGAGAAGGTTGCGTGATTGCCGCTCAGAACAAGATGGTTCCCGTTGTCGATCACGTCCCCAATCTGCGCGTCGAACCAGGAGCGGCAGCGGCCTCCCGGCTGCGGCGCGGTTTCGATGATTTCGACGCGTTTGCCGCGCCCGGCGAGTTCCACCGCCGCAGACAGGCCGGCGAGACCTGCCCCGATCACGTAGACGGTTCCCGTGGTCATGCGGGAAGGCCGTAGCGCAGAAAAAGCCAGAGCAACCGAGTCTTTGCGATGCGCACGCGAGAGCGGGGGGGCGCCCATCCCTGACTTTCCATCGCATCGAGAATGGTGGAATAGACGGCGCTCATCAACTTTGGGGCTCGCAGATCGCCGCGCGGTCGACTGGCAAGAATCGCGTCTGCCTGGCGATAGTGCTCCCGCGCGATTCGTGCAACGCCGCGGCACGCTGTGTCGATCGTAGGCGAAGCAACAACTTTGTCGGGGTTGTCGACTGCAATAGCCGCCTCCTCGATCAGTTCGCGCGGCAGGTAGAGGCGGCCAAGGCCCGCGTCCTCGTCGATATCCCGAAGTATGTTGGTCAACTGCAACGCACGGCCGAGATGATGGGCGAGCCGAAACCCCGGCTCTTCGTCCATGCCGAAAATCTTGATCGAAAGCCGTCCGACAGCGCTTGCTACCCGCTCGCAATAGAGATCCAGAGTCGCCTCGTCGGGAGCGCAGATATCCTCCGCCACATCCATTGCCATGCCGTCGATGACGGCGAGAAAATCTTCCTTGCGCGGTCGATAGCGGCGAACCACCGCTTCCAGAAACGCGGCGCGCTGAGCGGCGGATCCTGCATAGAGGGCCTCGACATCTCCTCGCCACGCATCGAGCCTGGCGCCGCGCACTTCCCGCGAGTCTCCGCCATTATCGGCAATATCATCGACAGCGCGGCAGAAAGCGTAGATCGCATACATCGCTTCCCGTTCCGCCTTCGGCATCAGGCGCATGGCCGCATAAAACGAACTGCTTGACGCCCTCTGTTGCGTCGCAGGCGCTTCGGTTTCAATCGCCATGCGCGGTTTCGTGGGGATGATGGGCCAAACGGGACACCTTCGCGCGACGGCGCGTGGCAAGGAACTCCGCGACCGCCATCAGGGCACACCCGGTTGTTTCCAGCATGTTGTGATGCACCCGCTCCGAGAGCGGATCTTGCGTGAGAAGCCGCCGGTTCAGGTCCTCGGCCAGCCGCTGGATCGAGCCGACCTCCAGCGCCAGGCGATGGTCTGCGATCTGGTTTGAAAACGGCCTGGATTGCGCAAGCAGCGACGAATTTCGCTGCGCGATTTGTGCGATGACCTGTTGCAAGGCCGGTGGAGACCGCGCCGCGCCCAGCGCGGTAGGTTCCAACCCGCGCTCCTGAAGCGCGTCGAGAGGAATGTAGACCCGATCGAGATTGCGAAAATCCTTGCCGCAATCCTGCAGGTGGTTGATCACCTGCAACGCCGCACAAAGTGCGTCCGATGCCGGCCACGCGGCGCGCGACTCCCGATGCACCTCAAGCACAAAACGCCCGACGGGCATGGCGGAGTACCGGCAATATTCCATCAATTCGTCCCAGTTTGCGTAGCGCAGCTTGGTCACATCGCGGCGGAAAGCTTCGAGAAGCTGCAACGCGTGCTGAGGAGAAAGATCCTCTCGTGCGAGAATGTCGCGAAGGTTTGTCGCTTCGGCCGAAAGATCGGCCTCGCCGTGCAGCGTGCGCCACATGTTCTCGAGCAGATGCAGTTTCTCTGCCGGCTCGGCACGCCGATGGTCGGCTATGTCGTCAGCCGCGCGCGCAAATCTGTAGAAGGCAAGAATGGTCGGGCGATACCGCTTGCGGATCAGAAAGGATGCGACGGGAAAATTTTCGTCGCGATGTCCCTTCCCCGACGAGAATGAAGCGTCATTCATGACACTTCACGCCGGCGCCTGAGCGCGGCCCTTCCACATACCGCCGCGCCCGCGCCAGTGCTGAATGGCTGAATCAATGGTGAATCCCGCATAAATGGCGCCGATTGCCGGCATTGCCGCACCCCAGGCCGGCGTCAGCCGATAAAATCTCAGAATCGGCTGATACGCGGCGGCCATCAGCAGCCACGCAAGCGCACCCTCGAGCCTGGCAGTCCCCTGGGCGAACAGCGCGAGGAGCGGCGGCGCAGCGTAGACAATCAGCATGCCGAACACCGTGCCACAGAGCAGCGCCGGTGAGTAGCGAAGCTGCGCATAGGCGGATCGGGAGACCATGCGGCCGATGTCGCCGAAGGCCGGATAGAAGCGCAAGCTGGTCGCCCGATTTGTTAGTCCGAGCCATGTCGGTCCTTGCTGATTCAGAATCCGGGCAAGCGCGCAATCGTCGATGATCGCATCCGCAATTGGCTCCAGTCCGCCGGCCGCTACAAGCGCGTCTCGCCGAACCAGCATGCATCCACCAGCAGCTGCCGCCGTCGTCCGCGTCCGGTCGTTTGCCCAGGCGAATGGGAAAAGCATCGCGAAAAAGAATACGAAGGCGGGAACAAGCAGCCGTTCGGCGAAGCTGTCGCAATGGAGCTTCGCCATCAGCGACACAAACACGAGGCGGTCATGTTCGGCGCGACGGACCAGGCACTGGATGTTGTCGGGTGCATGGGCAATGTCCGCATCTGTGAAAAGCAAATAGTCGGGCGCTTCGGTTTCGGACACGTGCTTCAAACCTTGATGCATCGCCCACACCTTGCCCGTCCAGCCTGCCGGTCGAGATTGCCCGCGCAGCAGCTCGAAACGTTCTCTTCCTCCGTTCATACGCGCCGCGCGGCCGGCTTCTTCTGCCGTTCCATCCGTACTCTGATCGTCGACCAGGACGATGCGGAAGCTTCCCGGATAATCCTGAGCGAGGAGGCTCGCGACCGCGTGCGCAACGACATCCGCCTCGTCGCGGGCGGGAACAATCGCGACAACGGACGGCCATCCGTGCGCGGTCCCCGGCAAGCCTCCGCGATCATCCCGCTCGCGCATCAGCCAGAAAAATCCCCGTGCGAGCACGAGGTAGGTCCAGACGAGGAGCGGGACGAGTGCGACAAAGGTCATCGCAAATAGCCCGCACTGCGGTACCACGCGATCGCCTCGTTGAGAGCGTCACGGTACGGACGGGCGCGATAGCCCAGCTCCCGCTCCGCTCGTACCGACGTGAAAAACATGTGATGACCCGCCATCCGCAACGCATCGCAGGTGAGGAATGGCTCCTTTCCGGTCAGCCTCGCCACAACTTCTGCTGCGAACGCGAGCGGATAGAGCGGCTTTCGCGGCAATTCGAAACGGGGCGCCTTGCGGCCCACGAGTTCCGCGATGGTTCCCAGCATCTCCTTCAGGCTGACGTTGTGGCCGCCCAGAATGTAGGAAGCGCCGATGCGCCCCTTTTCCAGCGCGAGCAGGTGGCCGAGCGCCACATCATCGACATGGGCGAGGTTCAGTCCCGTGTCGACGAAGGCCGGCATTCGGCCGGATGCGGCTTCGACGATGATCCGCCCTGTCGGCGTGGGTTTGATGTCGCGCGCGCCGATCGGCGTCGACGGATTGACGATGACAGCAGGAAGGCCCTTTTCGCCGATCAATTTCTCCACCGCGCGCTCGGCGGCAACCTTACTTCGCTTGTAGGCGCCGATCGCCTGTGCCTCAGTCAAGCGCCGGCTCTCATCAGATGGATCTTCGAGCGTACCAGGTTTCAAAGTGGCGACGCTGCTCGTGTAGACGATGCGCTCGACGCCGGCTCGCGCCGCAGCTTCCATAACCACGCGCGCACCGCGCACATTGTTGCGCACGATCTCTTCGGGATCACGCGCCCAGAGCCTGTAATCCGCGGCGACGTGAAAGAGATAGCGCACGTCGCGCATCGCGGCTCGCATCGAATCGGGATCGCGCATGTCGCCTTCGACGATGGCGCAATCGAGCCCCTCGAGATTGCGCCGCGGACTCGTCGCGCGAGCGAGCACCCGAACCGCGAATCCACGCTCTGCAAGCAACCGCGCCACGGCGGAACCGACAAACCCCGAAGCGCCGGTAACCAAGACGATTTCGCCGTCGCGCTTCACTATTCGTCCGTTACGAGGCGCGCAGCATCGCGGCTCGCTTTCAACGCATGGCCTCCCTCCGCAAGCTGCCAGGCCAGCAGCACGGGAACGCCGAGTGCAACGTCGCGCGCGCGCCTCAGAAGCGATATCGCAACGCCGACAGGCGCGGCCAGTCCAAAAACGGGCACCAGAATCGCATAGGCCGCTTCCTGCACGCCGATCGCGCCGGGAACGATGAAGGCTGTGCTGCGAACGGCAGACAGAATCGCTTCGATGGCAAGCACGGAGGGAAAGGCGATGTGCCTGCCGATCAGACGGATGGCGATCCAGGACCACGCGGCCGCAGCGAGCCAGCTTGCAAGGTGGATCGCCAGAGACACGCCGAGGCGGACCGGAGAGGCATGAATTTCGGCAAGCCTGCGATGAATCGACGCCGCGCGGGCGGCTGCGTGTGGAAGGACGCGAGCAGTCCATCGCTCAAGCAGCGCAAGGCTTCGCCGCTGAACGAGCAGAAACAGCACGGCACCAACCACCGCGACAACGAGGCCGATGGCAAGAGTTTCGGCAAGCGCTTTGCTCGAGGGCGAGCCTGGGACGCGCACAATGAGAATCGCAAGCCCTGTTACAACGAAAGCAATCTGCGCGATCATTTCCATCGTCACATCGACGATCATGGAAGCAGAGGCGAGCGGGCCGCTCATATGACGCAGCATCACCGCCCGCGCGCCGATCACCATGCCGCCGACCTGGGAGAAAGGCAGGATTTCACCGGCACAATCGCGCACGGCGCGCCCCCAGATGAAGGTCGCAAGATGCGGTGACACGCGAGACGGAATGAGCGCAAACCATGCGCAGCCGAGGAGCGCGAACATGGCCACGCCATAAAAACAGAGAAGTGCAAATCCACCCCAGCCGACCGCCGAGGCCGCGGCGACAACCGGACCGACGCCGACATAGAACAGCAGGTAGCACAGGAGCGCGAGGCCCGAGAGCGCTGCAACAATGACGCCGATGCGCACGGATAAAAATTCCGCGATCAGATGCCGATGGGACGATTCACCTTGCGCAGGAACCAGCGCGTAAAACGAACCAGCGTCGGGATACTGCGCCAATTGAGAACAGCAGAACGGTAGGGATTGAATGTGTTCAGGAGCGCGCCCCAGAAGAGCATCTTGTGCACCCTGCTGCCGATGACAATCGGAACCCGCGGCGCAAGCCGTGCCGCCCTATAACAAGGAGCCGGGAGAGCAAAACTCGATCTGTTCACGCCGGATGCTCGCGGCGGGCGCGAAGGAACTGAAAGAATTCCACGCCTTCGCGCAGGCGGCGCGTCATCATGTCCGGGCTTCGCACCATCTCGCCCACGATTGCGCCAATCTTGTTCCAGCGGAAATAAAATCGCTTGTAGAACTCCTCGAGCGAATCGTGGATCTGCGTGTGACTCAAATGCGGGTAGTGCAGCGGCGCGATCTGGATGCCGCGTTCGTCGACGAGTTCCGCGTTCGCCGCATCGAGCCAGCCGTTTTCGATGGCCTGCTTGTGGAGGAATGTGCCCGGATAGGGCGCCGCCAGCGAGACCTGAATCGTGTGCGGATTGATGCGATTGGCGAAGCGGACGGTCTCCTCGATGGTCTCGAGGGTTTCTCCCGGCAATCCCAGGATGAACGTGCCGTGGATGGTAACGCCCAGCTCGTGGCAATCCTTGGTGAATCGCTCCGCCACGTCGATTCGCATGCCTTTCTTGATGTTGTAAAGGATCTGCTGGTTTCCCGACTCGTACCCGACCAGAAGCAGCCTTAGCCCATTGTCGCGCATGACTTTCAGCGATGCGCGAGGGACATTCGCCTTTGCGTTGCACGACCATTCGACGCCGAGCCGTCCCAGCTCCCTGGCGATCGCCTCAGCGCGCGGAAGGTTGTCGGTAAAGGTGTCGTCGTCGAAGAAAAACTCCCTGACCTGCGGAAATGCCTGCTTGGCCCAGGCGATCTCCTCGATCACGTGTCCGACGCTTCGCGTCCGGTAGCGATGCCCGCCCACTGTCTGCGGCCAGAGACAGAAGGTGCAGTGCGATTTGCATCCGCGGCCGGTGTAGACGGAAATATATGGGTGCTTGAGATAACCGATGAAATAATTCTCGATGTGAAGGTCGCGTTTGTATACGGGCGTCACGAACGGAAGCAAATCCATGTTCTCGAGGATCGGACGCTCCTCGTTGTGAACGATGACACCCTCGCCGTTGCGATAGCTCAGTCCCGCAATCTGGTCCCACGCAAGGTCGCGCGCCACGTCCAGAATTGTGAAGTCAAACTCGTTTCTCGCCACGAAATCGATTTCCGGTGCGTCCCTGAGGCTGCCTTCCGGATCCACCGCGACCTTCGCGCCGATAAATCCGGCCTTGAGCGAAGGATTGCTGCTCTTGAGCGCTGCAACGGTCTTGCGATCCGATTGAAACGACGGCAGCGAGGTATGCAGGACGACGAGGTCATAATTCTTCGCGCAAGGAAGAATATCCGCCAGCGACAGACCATGAGGCGGCGCATCGATGAGTCGGCTGCCTTCGACGAGTGCCGCAGGCTGCGCGAGCCAGGTCGGATACCAGAACGAGCGCACTTCGCGCTTGGCCTGATAGCGCGAGCCGGCGCCGCCATCGAAACCGTCGAACGAGGGACCCTGAAGAAAGAGCGTTCGGAGCATGGCCATCTTCCTATATTTGCGCCAGAGCGCCGTCCGAGCCTGCGAGGTATCGCGTACCGCGCCAGAAAACCGTCCTGCCGAAGAACGACGCCGCATAGACACCGAACGACAGAACGTCGCGCAGCGGCAGCAGCCACGCGTGCCCATTTCGAAGGCCCAGCAAGCGTGCACTCTGAAACACCAGAAATACGCGCGACGCTAGAGCTGCCGCAACGACCGCAACAGATACCGTAGAAAAACCAAGGAACAGGAGGGCGAGGAGGGCGAGAGGGAATGGGTAGGTCAGGAGCGTTCCGGCATAACCGCTCTTCGCCAGCATGAGGTTCGTTCTGGCCCAGCGCAATTCCTGCCTCAGCAGCGCCCGCGCGCTCTTCTGACTGCAGACATGTTCGACGGTAAGCGATGCGGGTATCGAAAGACGATAACCCTTTTCCCGGATGGCACGGCCGAGCTCGAAATCGTCGGCCAGAACATTTGACAGTGGTTCAAAGCCGCCGATCTCTTCGAGCGTCTGACGGCGGAACGCGATGGTGGAACCGAAACACGGCTCGGTAAGGCCCAGAGCCATGCCAAGCCGCGCATTCGGGAAAAAGTGATAATCGATTCCCATCGCCGCAAGTTTCGACCAGAGATTCCCCACCGGCCGGCCGGAATAGAGGCAGGACACCGCTCCCACCTGCGGCTCGTCCATGGCGGCCACGACGTTGCTCAGATAGTCCGGCTGAACTCGGATGTCGCTGTCGCTCATGACGAGCATCTCATGCCGCGCATGCGCCACCATGTTGATAAGGTTCGCCACTTTCGGGTTTGAACCGCTGAGGCGGGAATTGACGACGATTGCCACGTCGGCGGCCGGAAATGCGCCGCGCAACTTCTCGACCACCTTCAGCGCCGGGTCGCTCCAGGAGCGGGCGCCAAACACGATTTGAACCGGTCCGTCATAATCCTGGAGGAAGAAGCTTCGCAGATTTTCCTCCAGCCCGGGCTCGGCGAGATAAAGCGGTTTGAGCAGGGTCACCGGCATGCGGCCGGGTTTTCGGCGCCGCATAGGTCCTGGCCCGGGTGCGATCGCCGCCGCGGCGGCCAGTGTGAATCCCATCGCCACGAGAGCGAGGATTATGAGCGTCCAGCCGACAAGGCCGTCGATGGCAGACATTTCTTATCCCCGAACCTACCCAAGCCAGCCCCATGGCTACCAGATAGGCTTCCCATCGCAAAGGTTAAGGGCCGTCGACGACTTTGACATCAGGTTCCACCGGACTCTCGCATGCAGCCATTGCCGCCGCCCAACGTTGATGAACGCGCACGCCAACAAAACGCCGCTTTCGCCTGCGTTCTATGGTGAGCCGGAGCCGGGGCTCCGGGCCCGCTACCCAAAAAGGAGATGGATATGCGCCGAGTCCTTCAGGCAAGTTTGTTAACGAGCGCCATCGTGGCCGGCGCGGCGGCTGGCACAGCCGCCCCCGCCTTCGCCCAGATGGACCAGTCCGATCAAATGGATCAGTCAGACAATGCGGTGAGCTTCGATTCATTTCACGATCAACTCGCGCCCTACGGCTATTGGCTCTATAGCGACCGATGGGGCATCGTCTGGCAGCCGGGCGACGTCTCAGAAGACTTTCAGCCCTACTACGCAGCCGGACACTGGGCCTACACCGACGATTACGGCTGGTTGTGGCAATCCGACTATGTCTGGGGCGACATTCCGTTTCACTATGGCCGCTGGGTAAACGACCCCGAAGACGGCTGGCTCTGGATACCGGGCTATGTGTGGAGTCCGGGCTGGGTGACATGGCGCAGCAACGGTCAATATATCGGCTGGATGCCAATGCCGCCCGACGACGCCTTTCTCCAGGGTCGAGGCGACGTCGGACTTGGCGTGTCGTTCCGGTTCGGTGCGGGCGATATCGGAGGCCTCTACGGCTATTCGCGCTGGTACGGCCCTGAATACGATGAATCCCGCTTTGCCCGAAATTGGGTCTTCGTTGGCCTCGGCCACGTGGCGGACCGCGACTATCGACGCGTAGCCGTGAGAAATCCGGTGGAAATCGTCGACATCATCCACAGAACGCGAAATGTGACCAACTACACGGTGGTCAACAATTATGTCGTGAACAGGAGCATCGACGTGCACGTCGTCGAGCGCGCCGCAGGACATCCCATTGCAGTGGTTCGCGCGGCATCGGTCATCCGTCATCCCAATCTCGTGACCCGTGTGGACGTCGGCCAGCGCGTTCAGGTGCGGATGCGCGCCATCGCGCCGCGCGGAATGGGTATGGCAAACAGTGCTCCACTGCCGCCCGCGGGGGTGGTGGCGAAACTCTCCGCTCGCGTATCTCCCCGCAACGGACAGGCGCCAACGCATTTATTCACAAAAACAACCGTTACGGCTCCCGAAGCGCAGACCCGCTTCCACGGGCCCGCAGTCCGCGGTCCAGCAGGTGGACCGGGCGCCGTGACTGGGCCGAACGGCGAGCGCCCGCGGAACGAGAACCAGCTGGGCGGATCGGGCGCCATGAGCGGCCCGAACGGCGAGCGCACACGAAACGAGAACCAGCCGGGCGGACCGGACGCCATGACGGGCCCGAACGCCCAGCGCACACGAAACGAGAACCAGCCGGGTGGAACGGGTGCCATGACCGGCCCGAACGCCCAGCGCCCGCGGAACGAGAACCAGCCGGGTGAACCGGGTGCCATGACGGGCCCGAACGCCGAGCGCCCGCGGAACGAGAACCAGCCAGGTGGCCCGGGCGCAATGACCGGCCCGAACGCCGAGCGCCCGCGAAACGAGAACCAGCCGGGTGGACCGGGTGCAATGACGGGCCCGAACGCCGAGCGCCCGCGAGGTGAAACCCAGCAACCAGCCGGCGGTGGAGCGGCGGGGCCGCAGGGCCCGCGCCCGCAATCACCCGCGGCGAAGCCACAAACTCCCAACCCAAACGGGACACCTGAGGAAAATCAGAAAAAAAAGAAGAAGGAGCCGCAGCCTAATCCTCCGCAATAGATCTGAATCATCGCCGCGCGCGCTTTCACCGGCGCGCGCGGCACCAATGCTGGCGATTCCCCTCGGGAGGGCGCCATAGCAGGGGATGGTTCCCCCTCAGACTTCGACAGGTTCAGCGACAGAGTGTACTTTCGAATCCTGCATGCTGCGTTTGTCGAAGCATGAACTTGCCGCCCTATGTCAGCCCCTCGGTCGCCACATACTGCACCGCGCAGAAGCTTTCTTGCGGAACCGCAAGGCTGGCTTGCGTTTCTGATATGCGCGCAGCTGTTCCTCTGGACGCTCGTTCCGTGGCTGCTCGCTACCAGCCTGCCGCTCGATGTCGTCAGCGACGGCCTGTCGTGGGGACATGAGTGGCAATGGGGGTACTACAAGCATCCGCCATTGCCGTCCTGGACCGTCGAGCTGTTTTTCGATGGATTGGGCGATCTCGGGCCCTTTCTGCTCAGCCAGATCGCAATTGCTGCGACTTATGGCTTTGTCTTCCTCCTCGGCCGCGAAATCATGCCGGTGCGCTGGGCGGCCGTAGGCGCCCTTTTGCTGGCCGGAGTTTATTACTTCTCGATTCCGTCGCCCGAATACAATCACAACGTCGCACAGATGCCGGTTTGGGCGGCGGCAAGCTTTTTCTATTTCAAAGCCTGGAAGACCGCGAGACTGCGTTGGTGGATCGCGCTCGGCATATGCGCCGGACTCGGGCTGCTGACCAAATATCCAACCGGCCTGCTGCTCGCGACGATGGTTGCCCATCTCGCCAGCACGCGCAATTCGCGATCTGCTTTCGCTTCGCCAGGGCCTTACTTCGCAATTGCGACCTGCATCGCGATCATTTCGCCGCATCTCTGGTGGCTCTACGGGAACGGCTTTCCCACTCTTCACTACGCTGTTGCGCGCGCCGGGAACGCGGCAGGTGCGGCTGCACGATTCTTCACGCCGTTCAAGTTCCTCGCAGCGCAGGCCATCGACATTTCGCCCGCCTTTCTCGCAGCCGCAATTGCGGGATTGTTCGTATGGGATACGGCGCATCTGCGGCGGGACGAGAATTTGCGATTCCTGCTGTGGCTGACGCTCGGACCTCCTGCGCTCACCTTTCTTGTGTCGCTGGCATCCGGGCTCGGCATCCGGGACATGTGGGGAGCGCCCATGTGGAACCTGACCGGTCTCATTCTTGTGCGGGCTGCCGTGTCGCGCTGGGACTCCGTATCGCTGGCGCGTCTGAAAATCTGCGTCTCGGCATTGTTCGTCATTGGACTTGCCGGATACGCGCTCGCCAACGCCTTCGTTCCACAACTCGAGAACAAGCCATCGCGCATCCAGTGGCCGGACCGGGAACTTGCGCAAACATTCTCGACGGTCTGGCAGACCGAAACCCATCGCCCGCTCCGGATCGTCGCAGCCGATGGCTGGCTCGGAGGTCTCATCGCCATGCGCGTAGATCCGCGACCGTCAGTCTGGATCGACGCGAGCTTCGTGAAGTCTCCCTGGATCACCCCCGATGCCGTCGCGCGCGACGGCGCGCTCTGGTTCAGCGAAGCAGGCATCGGCCGCATCGGCCGCATCACCGTCGGCGGCGNNGCGCTCGTGGTCTGGCGCATCGGAAACGGACCGGCGCCGCCCCCTTCCCTCGCGCAATTGCCTGGGCTCACGATTCTCGGCGTAAAATCATTTGCGTGGCCCCGGACGCCCAAGGCACTGCCTTTACGGATCGGGTACGGCATCGTTATGCCAGACAGCGCGAGCCGATAGCTCAACCGGGTAAAACACCAGACTTCGAATCCGGGCACCGCGGGTTCGAATCCTCGTCCGGTGCGCTGAGCACACGGCGCGTGAGCAATCGCGAATTACGGGTCTAGGCTGTTTCGTCGCATTCATTTCTCATCGAGAGCTGTGTCGCCCGATAGTGCCTCGCGGCACTAGTCGCCCGCGTCAATC
>PKWC01000212.1:0-1220 GCA_003131925.1 Alphaproteobacteria bacterium
CTTGAATCTGACTCGCGGCCTTTTGGGAATCCCCCGCCCGATTCAGTCCCGACGAATCTCGCTCTAAGTCCGCAACTTGACCGAGCTGTGCGTTGCCGCAGTATCTGTCGACCTCTCTTTCACAGACCAGATCCCCCCGCGCCCGCGTCATTGCAGGTTCTTCATCGCATGACCGGCTCCCACTAGGGCGCACGCCACCCGAGGCGACGCGGTTGGCATATAGACCAACACGGTTGACATAGGTACCGTGTTAGTCTATACCTGACTCCTTGATTGGACAAGGAGATCGACGATGCCTAGAACCGGAGATTATGAGGTCGGATACCGGAAGCCGCCGCTGCACACGCGATTCAAGAAGGGAGTCTCGGGCAATCCGGGTGGCCGGCCGGGACCGAAAAAGCTGGCGTTTGGCCGCTTCCTCCTGGCGATCGATTGGGCACTCGAGCAGGACCCGGAGACGGTTGCCGCGCTGAAGACTTCGGATCCGATCAGGCGCCTTGCCTACGACACCGTGCTGGCCGTGGTCGACGGAGACAACAGGGCGCGGCGCCAGCTCTTTTCCGTGATGGGGATCGACAACCCCAAGGCTGCGCGACGAACACGCGCCGCGCTGCGCGTCGAGAACGGCGTGCCGGCGGTGTGCAGGAAAAAACGAGCCGATGCGCTCCCTCACCCGTCCGCGGCGCCAAGCGAAAATTCCGACTGAGGGCTCGCGAGCAGGGAATTGTTTCGATGTGCAGATTTCGTCAGCCGGGGAGCGGCGCGGATTCCAAATTCCAGTCTGAGGGCTCGCGAGCAGGGAGTTATTTCAATGTGTGCGTCTAAGCGGTCACGAGTAACTAGAGCGCGTTCCGCTCATATAGAACCAAAGCGTGTCATCCCGGCCGGCGCGAAGCGGAGAGCCGGGACCCCGAACCGTGAAGAAATTCGGGAAGCACTGCTTCTGGGTTCCCGCTTTCGCGGGAATGACACGCTTTGGGGTGGCGATTCATTCCGAGCGGAACGCGCTCTAATTGTTTCGATGCGCGGATTTCGTCAGCCAGGGGATCGGCGCGGATTCCAAATTCCAATCTGAGGGGTCGCGAGCAGGGAATTGTTTCGACGTGCGGGTCTCGTCAGCCGCACGGTCGTCCGGGGAAAGCGCGCTGCATGCATAGGGACACTTTACCTCCCCCTTGCGGGGAGGTCGAAAAACGCACTTCGCGTTTTTCGGGTGGGGG
>PKWC01000212.1:1297-4913 GCA_003131925.1 Alphaproteobacteria bacterium
CCGGGGAGCGGCGCGGATTCCAAATTGCAGTCTGAGGGGTTGCGAGCAGGGAGTTATTTCAATGTGCGCGTCTGAGGGGTCGCGAGCAGGGAGTTATTTCAATGTCGCGTCCGCGTGATCGAACGCCCCGACGGCGATCGGCTGGCTTACGCCGCCTTCGCCGCGAGTGCGCAGAGCGATACCAGCGTCTCGGGCAGCACCCAGCCATGGGCTTCCACGATGTGCTTTTCAGCGAGATCGGATTGGATCGCGGCGTCGAGCGGGAGGGTCGCGAGGCGCCGACGCAGGACCATTGCCGATCTGTCCGCATCGAACGTTCGGTTTTCGGCGAGAAAAGCCGCGCCAAGGCGAGCGGCACTCTCGCGGTCGGGCAGCTTCGCGAGAAGATCGTCGAAAGGCGAGGGCGCATGGCGCGGCGACAGAAGCCGTGGCGCTTCGAATGTCGCGAGGGCCGCGACGGCAATTCCGGCCAGGCCGAGCAGGCCCGCCAGCAGCGGGCGGCGCGTGATCGATGTTTTTTCCGCGACGCTCATCGGAACTGTCTCTTGAGATGATCGGCAAGCCGCAGCACCAGCGCAATCAGATTGAGCGTGGGATTCGAAGCGCCATAGGTGGGGAATACCGAACTGCCGGCGACGAAGAGATTGCCGACGCCGTGCACTTTCGAATTCGCGTCGACCACGCCGCGGCGCGGGTCGGCGCTCATACGCGTGGTTCCCATGTGGTGGTTGCCCCAATCCATGCCGGCAAGCCATGCGGCGCGCGAGGTGTGCAGCAGGCGGATCATGCCGGTGCGCGCGGCGAGAAGCTGCCGCCCGAGCTCCTTGAGCGTGTTGCGGTACTGCGCGAAATCATCGTCGGAGACCCGCATGTCGAGTTTGAGGCGTGGCATGCCGAGCGCGTCCTTGCGCGATGTGAGCGTGACACGCCGGTCGGGATCGGGCGCGAGCTCCATCCCGCAGCCGAGCGTGAAGGCGCGCATCGAGGACGCATCCATTCCCAGCGCGCCCGCTGTTTCGGCCAACGCGGCAAGTCCCACACCGTCGAGCTGCACCTCGCCTTCGACCGTCGCCAGCGATCCCGGAACGCCGTGCGCCCGACGGAAATCGTCGCGCGGCGCAAAGGCCGCGCGGAAATATGCTCCGTTCGCGGCCTGCGGCAGCTGATAATAGGGCGCCACGTGACCGTCGAAGAGAACGAGCGTCGCGGTCTGTCCGGGAATGGGATGATCGGCAAAGAAGCGGCCGACGAGATCGTTCGCATTGCCGACACCCGCCGTCATCACATCGTTGGAAGCCAGCAGGAGGCGCGGCGTTTCGATGCCACCGGCGGCGAGCACCACGATTTTCGGTTTCACCCTGAAGCGGTTGCCGGCAAGCGTGGCGACGTCGAGATGGTCAAGCCGCGCCGCGTCGGAGGAAAGCCTCAAGCCCGTCACATTGGCATGGAGCAAAGCCTGGAGGTTTCCGATCCGCTTGAGATCTTCTCCGTAACGCTCGCCGAAATGGGTGGGCAGGATGCTGCCGCGCTGCTTGCTGAACTGGAAAAACGTCGTGTAGACGCCGCNNGTCCGCCGGGCGCGAGATGGATCGGCGCGCCGAGCGCATTCGCCCATTTGCTGGTCTCGTCATAGATGAAAGGTCCCGCTTCGACGAGCGATTGCGCGCGGGCGAAATAGGGTTCGATCTCGCCGCGCCCAAACGGCCAGCCGGAATGGGCAAGCGCGCCGCGGGGCTCGAAATCGACCGGGTCGAGCGGACGGCACCATCCGCCCCAATGATTGCTGCAGCCGCCGAGATAGCGCAGGCGTGTGTTCTCGAGAGGAATGTAGGAGACGCCCGTCTCTTCGCCCGCGTAGAGAGACTGGGTCGCGGACTCGAACTGCAACCCCCCGCTTTCCAGAAGGAGTACGCGGATGGGCGCACTGGCAAGGGCGAGCGCCAGCGAAATTCCCGCGGGGCCGCCACCCACGATCGCAAGGTCGGTCTCGATCGTGCTGCCCGTGTGCACCGAGCGGGCATCCATGAACGCGCGCAACAAGCACCCTTTCACATCCGATTGCCCGCGCGCCCGCCGCGGAAGGGAAGGAGATTAGAACAATATCTTGTGAGATCGAATCGCGGGATGAATTCGCGTTAAGTGTTCCCCCTCACCCGCGGCTGAGCAGAATTCATCGCCCGCAGCTGCATCCCTCTCCCACAAGNNCCCACAAGGGGAGAGGGGAATCGGAGTCTTGCACAAACGCTCATTTTCCGACTTTTCGAAAAAACGGAAAAACAGCGCGTGGAATCCCCTCTCCCCTTGTGGGAGAGGGCTCAGGGACGACGCGCCATCAACCGCTCAAGCGTGGGTGAGGGGACAACCGGCCCGCCTTCGCCGCGAAGGCTGGCTTGCCAGGCGTAGCTCGCGGGCAGGGGGCCCGTCTTCGCCCTTTGGGCTTCGCCGGGCAGTCTTCTCTCGCTTCGCGAGCGAAGACTGGTGGAGCCAAGCGGGATCGAACCGCTGACCTCTTGAATGCCATTCAAGCGCTCTCCCAACTGAGCTATGGCCCCATGCGGCTTCCGGCCGATTTCTTGCGGCGTTCGCCTCGCTTCCTATCGCTCGTCCTTGTCCAGGTCGGCGTCGATGATGTTGGTGACATCATCTTCCTCTTCCTCCACTTCCTCCAGAAGGGCCGAATGCCCGGCATCCTCCTCCACAATTTCTTCCTCCTCGATGTCCGCGATCTCGGCGTTCTCGGCATCGGGCTCGACGACAGACATGCCCGTGGTCTCTGTTTCTTCTTCGGCGACGACCTCGTCGTCGGCGGCCTCGAGGGGGGCCGTCTCGTCCGCGGCGGTCTCCTCCTCGGCCGCTTCCAGTTCCTCGGTCTCCTCGACCTCTTCTTCTTCGTCCCGCTCGCGCGTCACTACCACCGCCTTCTCGGGCTCGGGCTGGCGCGGCCGTCGCTGCTTGTAGAGCGACTCCGGCTCAAAAGAGGCCGCGCATTTGGGGCATTCGATCGGGCGCTTCTGGAGGTCGTAAAAGCGCGCGCTGCAGCTGGGGCAAATGCGTTTGATTCCGAGATCCGCCTTGACCAGGGTCATGCTTCCCATTGTGATTTCCGGTTTCGAGGGTCGGGTCGTTTGCCACGGTTGGGCCAGCCTGTCAAAGCCATGTAAGAACGTCCCATGAAGGCCCCAGAAATCTCACGTCCGCTCGAAGCGCGCCGGTCGGGGCCGCTCAAGGGCGTGGCGCTGGTGCCGGGCGACAAGTCGATTTCGCACCGCGCGGTGCTCTTCGGCGCGCTCGCGACCGGCGAGTCCAACGTGACCAACCTCGCGCCGGGTCAGGACGTCGCCTCGACGACTAACGCCGTGCGGGCGCTGGGCGCGAGCGTCGAGCGGCGCGGCGAGGGAGAATGGCGCGTCCACGGCGTCGGCGTCGGCGGCTTCGCCCAACCCGCGGCCGCGCTTGATTTCGGCAATTCGGGCACCGGCTGCCGGCTTATGCTCGGCGCCGTCGCCGGCTGTCCGATCACGGCGACGTTCGACGGCGATGCCTCCTTGCGCAAACGCCCGATGCGGCGCGTGCTCGATCCGCTGGAGCGCATCGGCGCGCGCACCCTTGCCTCGGC
>PKWC01000112.1:0-124 GCA_003131925.1 Alphaproteobacteria bacterium
ACCGACATGCAGCGCTCGGTGAAGGGCGAGGTCGTGTCCTCGACCTTCGATGAGCCGGCGACGCGCCATGTCCAGGTGGCGGAGATGGTGATCGAGAAGGCGAAGCGCCTCGTCGAGCACAAGC
>PKWC01000112.1:187-6047 GCA_003131925.1 Alphaproteobacteria bacterium
TTCAAGGGCACCGGCAATTCGGAAATCATTCTTGACCGCAAGGTCGCCGACAAGCGCGTGTTCCCCGCCATCGACATCCTGCGCTCGGGCACGCGCAAGGACGAATTGCTCATCGACAAGGGCACACTCGCCAAGACCTATGTGCTCCGCCGCATCCTCGCCCCCATGGGCACGATCGACGCGATCGAGTTCCTGCTCGACAAAATGCGGTCGTCGAAGACAAATTCGGATTTCTTTGAGAGCATGAATACGTAGGCGCTACGGAACCAGCACCGCTGCCCCGGTGGTTGTGCGCGAGTGCAGCGCTTCGTGCGCCTGCCGCGCTTCGGCGAGCGCGAAGCGTTGGTGGATGGCGATTTTCACCGCTCCCGACACGATCACAGCGAACAGGCCGTCTGCTGTTTCCTGTAGCTCCCTTTCGCTGCGTGTGTAATGAAACAGCGTCGGCCGGGTGAGATAGAGCGAGCCTTTGGCACTCAGCATTCCCGGTTCGAAAGGCGGCACCGCGCCGCTGGAGTTGCCGAAGCTCACCATCATGCCGCGNNGACCACCGGCACGCCCGCGCCGTCCGTGATTTCGCGCACGCGCTTGCTCCAGCCGTCGCCGCGCGTGTTGAGGACATGCGCGCAGCCATTGGCTTTGGCCAGAGCAACCTTTTCGTCCGAACCGACCGTCCCGATCACGGTCGCGCCGAGATGCTTCGCCCATTGACAGGCAATCGAGCCCACGCCGCCAGCCGCAGCATGAAAAAGAATCGTCTGGCCGCGCTGCACGGGATACGTGCGTTTGAGGAGATATTGCGCGGTCATGCCCTTGAGCAGGGATGCGGCCGCCGTTTCGTCGGCGATTCCGGAAGGGATTTTGACCAGTCGATCGGCAGGAACATTGTTCGCTTCGGCGTAGGCGCCGAGTGGACCGGTGCAATAGGCGACGCGATCTCCTCTCTGAAAAGCCGTAACGCCTTCGCCGACCGCTTCTACGACACCGGCGCCTTCGAGCCCAATTCCTGACGGAAGCGAAACCGGATAGAGGCCGGAGCGCTGNNGGTGTCGATGAAATTGACGCCGATGGCGGTATGGCGCACGCGCACCTCGCCCGCGCGCGGCGGCAGGTCGATGTCCTCGAGAGCGAGAACCTCGGGGCCGCCGGTGCGGGCGAAGCGGATCGCCTTCATGATCAGCTCAGATGCTGGCGGAAGAAGGTGGATGTGCGACCGTTGGCGAGTTCGGCATTGGCGCGGTCGTAATGCGCACCGCCTGTGCGCGCAAAGGCGTGATCCATCGCCGGATAGAGATGAATTGTAACATGGGGATTGGCTTTCAGACCGTCGACGATCTCTTTCTGCGCAGCCGGCGGGACATATTCGTCTTTTCCGGCGATGTGCAGCATTAGCGGTTTGCGGATCGAGCCGGCTTCGCCGAGCATCTTCTGGATGTTCACGCCGTAATAGCCGACAGATGCGTCCACGTCGGTGCGCGCGGCCGTGAGATAAGCTAGCAACCCTCCCAGGCAATAGCCGACTGCGCCCACCTTTCCGCTGCAGCCTGGCGTATTTCGCAACTCGGTGATCGTGGCCTGAATGTCCTTCATGCCCAGATCCGCATTGAATTTTCCCATCAGCTCAAACGCGCGCGACCATTCGGCGTCGGTCTTGTCGCTTAGCTGCACGCCGGGTTCGATGCGCCAGAAGAGATCCGGCGCGAGCGCGAAATACCCATGCGCGGCGAATCCGTCCGCGACCGCGCGCACGAACGCGTTCACGCCGAATATCTCCTGGATGACCACGATCGCGGCGCCTCTGCCCGCAGACGGAGAAGCGAGATAGCCGCCGAACGAACCGTCGGTGGTGCGGATGGTGATGTCCTTGCCGGTCATGGAATCGTGTCCCTTGCGATGTGCGCGCCGCTCGTCATGCCTGCCCCTGCGGCCGCGAGGGCAGCAGCAGAACCTGGGACAGCGTGACGGGGTTGGTGATCGGCGCCGAACAGGTCATGCGCTGGCACACATAGGCGGTGGGCTGCCCGTTCTGCATCGCCTTGCCTTGGGCGGGATGACCGGCGGGCAGCGTCTCGCGCGGATCGACGACGATCAGGGTGCGGTTGGGCAGGCTTCGCCCCAGGACGGCGTTCACGAGCTCATGAGTCTTGGGATTGTCGATCTGCCCCACCACGACGATCTGCAGCGCAGTCATCGCGACTTCGAGGCCGTTGATGTAGGAGCTCATCGATAGAAAGGCGCGCGACACTTCGCTCGCAAAGGCCTGGATGAGCGCGTTGGCGCGGTCGCGGTAGAGATTGTCGGCGGTCGCCAGATGCAGGCGCGACAGGAGGCCGACCAGCAAGCCGTTGGCGCAAGGCACGGCCTGATCGAAGACGATGCGGGTTCTGACGATCAGCGGATCGGAATCGTCGGACGTGTAGAAATAGCCGCCATTCTGCGAATCCCAGAAATGCTCGTTCAGAACGTGTACCCAGGCTTGCGCACGCCCGAGATAGCGCTTGTCACCGGTCGCCTCCCAGAGCGTGAACGCCGCCCGCGCCATGTGGGCGTAGTCGTCGGAGAATCCCGTGTGGTGGCGCGTGCCGTTGCGCCACGAATGATAGAGCCGGTCGCCGTCGCCCAGCGCGGATTCGATGAAGGCGAAGGCGCGGATGGCGGCTGCCGTCCACTGCGCCTTGCGGAACACCATGCCGGCATTGGCGAGCGCTGTGATCATCATGCCGTTCCAGTCGGCGAGCACCTTGTCGTCGCGGAGCGGCGGAGGGCGCTTCATCCGCGCGGCGAGCAGCAATTCGCGCTGTTTCTTGAGCAGGACCTCGTCGGCTTCGGGCAGCGGATAGACGCCACCGATGCGCTGAAGCAGATTGCGGCCCTGGAAATTGCCCTCGCGGCGGACGCCGTAGGCTTCCTTGAAGCGCTGCGCGAACGTGCCCGCCAGTGCGGCATCGATCTCGGCTTCGCTCCACAGATAGTATTTTCCTTCCTCGCCATTCTGGTCGGCGTCGAGACTCGATGCGAAGGCCTGCTCGACGCTCATCTCGCGCAGGAGCCACGCCACGGTGTCTTCGATGCGCTCGCGATAGGCGGCGTTGCGATTGTGCTGCCACGCCATGGTGTAGAGGTCGATGAGAAGCGCGTTGTCGTAGAGCATCTTTTCGAAATGCGGCACCTGCCAGCGTTCGTCGGTCGAGTAGCGGGCGAACCCGCCGCCGACATGGTCGTACATGCCGCCGAGCGCCATGTGGTCGAGCGTGGTGAGCGCGAGCTGCAGAAACTGTCCGAGGCCAGTGCGCAGATGGGCGCGCCACAGCAGTTCCACGAGCCCGGTCGAGGGGAATTTCGGCGCGCCGGAGAGACCGCCGTAAAAAATGTCGAAGCGCTGGCCGATGCGGATCGCGCACTGATCGAGGACCGCCCCGTCGAGATTGCCGCGCAGATCGCGCGCCCACAGATTGGCGAAGGCCTGCTGCACGCGCGCCGCGGTGTTGGCGACCGGATCGGGCTGCTCGCGGAACAGGCGTGAAACCTCGGGGAGGACGCTCTTGAACGCGGGCTGGCCGTAGCGCTCCTCTTTGGGGAAATAGGCGCCGACGTAGAAAGGCTCGCCCATTGGCGTGAGGAAAACAGTCAGCGGCCACCCGCCCGTATGCCCGAGCGAGTTGGCGGCCGCCTGGTAGATCTGGTCGATGTCGGGCCGCTCCTCGCGGTCGACCTTGATGTTGACGAACAGCTCGTTCATCAGCGCCGCGGTCTCGGCGTCCGCGAAGCTCTCCTCGTTCATCACATGGCACCAGTGGCAGGCCGTGTAGCCGATGGAGAGCAGGATCGGCTTGTTGTCCGTTTCCGCCTCGCTGAGCGCCTCCGGCCCCCAGGCGCGCCAATGCACGGGATTGTCCTTGTGCAGAAGCAGGTAGGGGCTGGTCTCGCGGTCGAGCAGATTTTGACTCATGGTGATTCCCGGTTCAGCACGCTGTCCGCTGAGTGCGGTTGCGGCGGGCCCTTGTTGGCCCTAGCTTCATCTAGCGCGCGCCCCTTGGCGCCGACAAGCTGGATGCGGTGATGAAGCTCAACATCGAGATCGACCTCACTCCCGACGAGGCGCGGCGCGTAATGGGCCTGCCCGATGTCACGCAATTGCAGGAAAAACTCACGGCCGAGATGGAGAAACGCCTGATGGCGGCGGTCGAGGCCTCCGCCGACCCCGAAGCCATGCTCAAGACCTGGTTCTCCTGGGGCAGCCAGGGGATGGAGCAGTTCCAGCGCATGATGCGCGACAGCGTGCGGGCGCCGACGCGGGACCGTCCGCCGCGCTGAGCGCGATGGCCGAGCAGCCGCGCGACACTTTCTATGCCGTTTCGACAGCGCCGGGCCGCGCGGCGATCGCCGTTGTGCGCGTGTCGGGACCGAAGGCGTCTTCCGCTTTGCGGGCGCTCGCGGGCGATCCATTGCCGGCGCCGCGCAAAGCAGCCGTTCGCAATCTGAAGGACGTCGCGGGCGAGACGCTCGATGCCGCACTGGTGCTCTGGTTTCCCGCGCCCGCGAGTGCAACCGGCGAAGACCTCGTGGAATTTCATCTGCATGGCGGCCGCGCGATTGTGGAGTCAGTCCTCCACGCGCTCGCCGCGCTGCCCGGCTTGCGCGCCGCGGAAGCCGGCGAGTTCACGCGGCGGGGCGTGGAGAACGGCAAGCTCGATCTCACCCGCGCCGAGGCGCTCGCCGACCTCATCGACGCGGAGACGCCCTCGCAGCGCCGCCAGGCGCTGAAGCAATTCGAAGGCGCGCTCGCCGAACTCTACGAGAGCTGGCGCGCCCGGCTGATCGAGGCGCTCGCCTGGGCCGAGGCGGCGATCGATTTCTCGGAAGAGGAACTGGCCGCCGACCTTGAAGCCCGATTGCACGCGCCCATGCTTGCGCTGCACGCGGAGATGACGCGCTATCTCGACGATGCGCACCGGGGCGAGATGACGCGCGAAGGTCTGTTCCTCACTGTCATTGGCGCGCCGAACGCGGGCAAGAGCTCGCTCGTCAATGCGCTCGCCCGCCGCGACATCGCCATCGTCTCCGAAACACCCGGCACCACCCGCGACATTCTCGAAACGCGTCTCGATCTCGGCGGCTACGTCGTCCATCTCGCCGACACCGCGGGCCTGCGCCGCGCGGGCGACGCGATCGAAGCCGAAGGCGTGCGCCGCGCGCTCGCCCGCGCCGAAGCAAGCGACATGACCCTCCTCCTCCTCGACGGCGCCGAACGCGATCCGTTCGCGGGGCTCGACGAAAAGGCGGTCGCGCGCGCAACGCTTTCGGTGTGGAATAAGAGCGACCTCGACTGGCCCGCGCCGCGCGACGGCCTGCGCATCTCGGCGAAGACCGGCGAAGGTCTCGATGCGCTGCTCGCCGCCCTTCAGGAGCAGGTACGCAAGCGCCTCGATCGCCCGCGCGAGGCCGCGCCGATGACGCGCGCGCGCCACCGCGAATGCGTGACCGCCGCGGTGGAATCGCTCTCCCGCGCCTTGAAGGCCACGCAGAGCGAACTGGTTGCCGAAGACCTCCGCCTCGCGCTGCGCGCCATCGGCCGCCTCACCGGCCGCGTCGATATCGAAGAGCTCCTCGACACCGTCTTCCGCGATTTCTGCATCGGGAAGTGACGCGCGGTTTCCTGTTTATCAGGCGAAATACAGGCGATTCTTTTCAATGATGCGGAACAAAAGGTCACAATCCGCGAAAAGCCCAAAAGATTGCGGGAATTGGGGCCAATCGAATTTCGCCGAGTAACAGGCGCGCATCGCCTGTTACGGCCTGCATTTCAGCCAGAACGCGGTCCGCCCATACGAAAAACAAAGCGTGTCATTCCCGCGAACCG
>PKWC01000043.1 GCA_003131925.1 Alphaproteobacteria bacterium
GATCTTATGACTCTTGCCCGTGTAGTAGAGGATGCGCTCGGTCGTCGTCGTCTTGCCCGCATCGATATGCGCGCAGATTCCGATGTTTCGGTATCGTTCGAGCGGGGTTGTGCGGGGCATGGCCGGTTCCTGGGCTACTTACGCGTTACCAGCGATAATGCGAAAAGGCGCGGTTTGCCTCGGCCATCTTGTGCGTATCTTCACGCTTCTTGACCGCCGAACCGCGATTGTTGGCGGCGTCCATCAATTCCCCTGAAAGCCGGCCCGTCATTGTCGGCTCGTTGCGCGAACGCGCAGCGTTGATGATCCAGCGGATGGCGAGCGCGCGGCTNNAGGTGGCGCCACCGACGCGGCGCGAGCGCACTTCGAGCGCGGGGCTGACATTGCGCAACGCGTCGTGAAAGAGCTGCAGCGGATCCTGCTTCGTCTTCGACTGCATCGCGTCGAATGCGCCATAGACGATGTGCTCCGCTGCGGCCTTCTTGCCGGCGTACATCAAGCTGTTCATGAACTTCGCGAGCACCAGATCGCTGTATTTGGCGTCGGGAACAATTTCGCGGCGTTCTGCTCGGCGGCGGCGGGCCATGGAGTGGTTCCTGTCTCTCTCTTGCTCAGCTCAGATCACTTCGGCCGCTTGGCGCCGTAGAGCGAACGGCGCTGCTTACGATCCTTGACGCCCTGCGTATCGAGGACGCCGCGGATGATGTGGTAGCGCACGCCGGGAAGGTCTTTCACGCGCCCCCCGCGCAGTAGCACCACCGAATGCTCCTGAAGATTGTGCCCTTCGCCGGGGATATAGCTCACCACCTCGTAGCCATTCGTCAGACGCACTTTGGCGACTTTGCGGAGCGCCGAATTCGGCTTCTTCGGGGTCGTCGTGTAGACGCGCGTGCACACACCTCGCTTCTGCGGACAGCCCGTCAGAGCCGGCACCTTGTTGCGCTTCGGCTTTTCGCCGCGAGGCTTTCTGATCAGCTGATTGATCGTCGGCATCTATTCCGTTCCCTGACGCGCCTCGTGGCGCTGCTAAACACGCAATTCACCGGGCCGGCCTCTTGGGCCGCCCCGGCCATGCGGAGGACTGGGGAACATGCCCCCAATCGCGCAAACCAAACTCTTCCAAGACTGACTTCGAGCCAGCGTCTCGGCGCTCACGCGCCGACAGCCTGTCCGTGAAGGTCGCGTTATATAAAGTCGGCCAATTTTGGGGTCAAGGCCGGCGCAAGGATATTTCAGGCACAGCATGCCGCCCGGATCGCTCCGAGCGGCCTTCCATTCGACGGAAAGTGCAGCCTATTCGGCGGCTTGAGGCGGCCCCTCGAGAGCGGGCACTTGCGCTTTCGCCTGTTCCGCCTGGATGACGCGGTCGCGCTCTCCAGCGATGAGGCGCAGGCGCGCGATGGCGCCGCCCGTACCTGCCGGAATGAGGCGGCCCACGATCACGTTCTCCTTCAGACCTTCGAGCATGTCGACCTTGCCATTCACCGCCGCGTCGGTGAGCACGCGGGTCGTCTCCTGGAACGATGCTGCTGAGAACACCGAGCGCGTCTGCAACGAGGCCTTGGTGATGCCGAGCAGCACGGGCCGGCCCTCCGCCGGCTTGCCGCCGAGCTCGAGCGCCTTCTTGTTGGCCTCGTCCATCTCCAGAAGATCGACCTGTTCGCCGGCCAGCAGCGTCGTGTCGCCGCCGTTCATGATCTCCACTTTCTGCATCATCTGCCGGACGATGACCTCGATGTGCTTGTCGTTGATCTTCACGCCCTGCAGCCGATAGACGTCCTGGATCTCCTTGACGAGATAGGTCGCTAGTTCCTCGACGCCCTTGATGCGCAGGATGTCGTGCGGCGACGGATTGCCCTCCACGATGTAATCGCCCTTTTCCACAAAATCGCCTTCGCGCACGCTGATGTGCTTGCCCTTCGGGATCAGGTACTCGTTCGGCTCGAGCTTGTCGCTCTTGGGCTTGACGATGACGCGACGCTTGTTCTTGTAGTCTTTGCCGAATTCGACGAATCCGTCAGCCTCGGCCAGCACCGCACATTCTTTCGGCTTTCTGGCCTCGAAGAGCTCCGCCACGCGCGGCAGGCCGCCCGTGATGTCGCGGGTTTTCGCGCCTTCCGTCGGAATGCGCGCCAGCACGTCGCCCGCCTGGACCGTCGCGCCATCCTCGACCGAGATGATGGCATCGGCGGAAAGCTGGTAGCGCACGTCACCCACATTTGGCAGTGTGAGCGCCTTTCCCTTGCTGTCGAGGATTGCGATCGTCGGACGCAGATCCTGCGCTTTCGATCCGGTACCACGCGAGTCGATGACGACCTTGTTGGAGACGCCCGTCTTCTCGTCGGCCACTTCCTTCAGCGAAACGCCCGGCACAAGATCGTCGTAGCGCACAATACCATCGATTTCCGTGAGGATCGGAAGGCTGTTTGGATTCCATTCCGCGAGGCGGTCACCGCGCTTCACGGCGTGGCCTTCGTCGACCTTGACCTTCGCACCGTAGACGATCCGGTAGGAGGCGCGCTCCTGGCCCTTCGAATCGACAATGGCCAACTGCATGTTGCGCGCCATCGCGACCATTTCGCCGTTGGAGTTCTTCAGCAGATTCCGGTTGACGATCTTGATCCTGCCGTCATAGCTCGCCTCGATCTTCGACTGCCCTGCCACCTGCGCCGCGCCTCCGATATGGAACGTGCGCATGGTCAACTGCGTGCCGGGTTCGCCGATCGACTGTGCTGCGATAACGCCCACAGCCTCGCCGATATTGACCGACGTTCCCCGCGCCAGATCGCGGCCGTAGCACTTGCCGCAAACGCCGTCGGACAATTCGCACGACAGCACAGAGCGCACGCGCACCTTCTGGACATGCGCCGCCTCGATCTTTTCCGCGAGGTCCTCGCTGACTTCACGCCCCCGGCGCATGATGATTTCGCCGGTCTCGGGGTTCTTCACATCCTCGGCCGGCGTTCGCCCCAAAATGCGCTCCGCCAGGGAGGACACGACCTGGCCGCCGTCAATTTCCGCCTGGACCGTAATTCCCTTCTTCGTGCCGCAATCCTCGGCCGTGATGATGCAGTCGTTCGCCACATCGACGAGACGGCGCGTCAGATAGCCGGAATTGGCGGTCTTGAGGGCCGTGTCGGCCAGTCCCTTGCGCGCACCGTGCGTGGAGTTGAAATACTCCATCACGCTCAATCCTTCCTTGAAATTGGACAGGATCGGCGTCTCGATGATCTCGCCCGACGGACGCGCCATCAACCCGCGCATGCCCGCGAGCTGTTTCATCTGCTGCGGCGAGCCGCGCGCACCGGAATGCGACATCATGTAGATGGAATTCATTTCCTGCAGGCGGCCCGTGATTGGATCGACGCGCGGCTCCTGAATTTCCTTCATCATCTCGGCTGCCACGCGGTCGGTACATTTCGACCATGCGTCGATAACAAGGTTGTATTTCTCCTTGTCCGTCGTGAGTCCGTCTTGATATTGCTGTTCATAGTCGCGCACCTGGTGACGCGTCTTTTCAATCTCCTTTTCCTTCTGTTCGGGCACGACCATGTCGTCCTTGCCGAAGGAGATTCCCGCCTTGCAGGCTTCGCGGAAGCCAAGTCCCATGATGGCGTCGCAGAAGAGGACCGTCTCCTTCTGGCCGCAATGACGATAGACTTCATCAATCAGGTGGCTGATCTCCTGCTTCCGGAGCAGGCGGTTTGCCAGCTCCAGCGGTATTTTCGGCGAGCGCGGCAACAATTCTGCGACCATCAAACGACCGGGAGTGGTGTCCACTCGCCGGACAATAGGATTACCGTCAGCGTCGACCGTCTTATAGCGGGCCTTGATTTTCGCATGCAGCGTCACTGCGCCGGCGAAGAGCGCGTGCTCGATTTCGGCCATGTCGTTGTAAAGGCCCTGCAGCGGCGCTTTGGTCTTGGGATCTTCCCTGTATTGGCCGGGTTCGTTGTCACGTTCTTGCGACAGGTAATAGAGGCCGAGGACGATATCCTGCGTGGGCACGATGATCGGCTTGCCGTTCGCGGGACTGAGAATGTTGTTGGTCGACATCATGAGCACGCGCGCTTCCAGCTGCGCTTCGAGCGAAAGCGGCACATGCACGGCCATCTGGTCGCCGTCGAAATCGGCGTTGAAAGCCGAGCAGACGAGCGGATGCAATTGGATCGCCTTGCCTTCGATCA
>PKWC01000057.1 GCA_003131925.1 Alphaproteobacteria bacterium
TGGTGAGCTTGTCGAACCATGCATTGCGCGGCACCCGGGGTCTCCCGGGTGCCGGCTTTTTTTGAGACATAAGATGAAGCCAAGGATTCGCGTCGGGATCGGCGGCTGGACCTTCGAGCCGTGGCGCGGCGTCTTCTATCCCAAGGGGCTGCCTCACAGGCGCGAGCTGGAGTTCGCCAGCCGCCAGCTCACCTCCATCGAGATCAACGGCACGTATTATTCGGGCTTCAAGCCCGCGAACTGGCTCAAATGGCGCGAGGAGACGCCGGGCGGTTTCATTTTTTCAGTGAAAGCCTCGCGCTTCTGCACAAACCGCAAGCAACTGGCGAGCGCCGGCGAGTCGATCGCACGATTCGCCGGCCAGGGGATCGGCGAGCTGGGCGACAAGCTCGGGCCGATCAACTGGCAATTCATGGCCACGAAAAAATTCGACGCCGCGGACATGGAAGCGTTCCTCAAACTGCTTCCGCGCGAAGCCGGCGGCGTGAAGCTGCGCCACGCGCTCGAAGTCCGCAACGACAGTTTCAAATGCGAAGAGTTCACCGACATGGCGCGCCGGCACAACGCGGCCATCGTGTTCGTCGACAGCGACGAACATCCCGAGATCGACGAAGCAACGGCCGACTTCGCCTATGCGCGCCTGATGCGCACGAAGGAGGATATCGAGACGGGTTACGCCGCGGCCGATCTCGATCTCTGGGCAAAGCGCGCCCACGTCTGGTCCAAACGCGGGGAAACGTTTGTCTATTTCATCTCGGGCGCGAAAGTCCGCGCTCCGGCCGCGGCGCGTGCGCTGATGGAACGAACCGATTGACGCCGTTGCCTTCCCATACCTTTTGATAGGCATTTTGAGTGCCGGAACGGCATCCGCACAAAGAGAAACTTTATTTTCCTCCCGGACGTTCCATCCTTATGAGCGCCAACGACAATCAACAGCCTTCCACCATCCTGATCGTGGAAGACGAGGTCCTGATCCGCGCCTGTCTCGCCGATTTCCTCCAGGACAAGGGTTTCAAGGTGCTGGAAGCGGGTACCGCCGACGATGCAGTGGAAATCATCGAAAAGGCGGACTCGGCCGTCGATCTGGTATTCAGCGACGTGATGATGCCCGGAAAATTGAACGGCTTCGGGCTGGCGCAGTGGGTGCATGCCATCCATCCCGATCTCCCCATTATCCTCACCTCGGGCCNNCCGAATCCATCAGGCGCTGCGGAACGGCGGCGATGCCCAAGCCGTACGACCTGGAACACGTCGCGGAAGAGATTCGCAAGCTCGTCTGACGCGCGCGCTTCTCTAGCGGCTCCTGGCATTCGCGCCTACCGGCGTCGACGGCGACGGCGCGAGTTTGAAAGTGCTTCAATTCAAACTGCCGAAAACGTCGCAGCTCCAAGCGTACGTGCAACCCAATTTATTTTGCGACTGAGACGCAGATGCATTTGCAGGTGTGCAATTTTGCTCATTTTTTTGATTTGATTTTTGATATGAAGCAAGGAAATCGGGGCGCTTCACCCTCCATCATTTCATGATGCTCCGGCCGGGTTTCGTTCCGATCGCTTTGGCAATTCGAGAAAAGGGCGGGTTTCAGATGTCTACCGACAAGAGAAGTGCGCAAACACTTGAAGCAGAGGTGCGGCACTCCGCCGGGCTTTCGCGCAGAAACGTCTTGCAGTGCGCGACAGTCATTGCGGCAGGCTCCGCCGCTATCGCGATGTCCGCAACGGCACTCGCCGCTGACGCTGGAACGGCCAAGGTTTCGCAACAAGCCGCGGCCTATCAGACCAGCCCCAAGAACGGCCAGCGCTGCACGGATTGCGCGCTCTTCATCGCGCCTGCCTCCTGCAAGCTCGTGGACGGCGCGATCAGCCCGGCCGGCTGGTGCAAATTCTTCGCCAAGAAGACCTGAAGGCGCCAGCAGAGGGTTCGTTACACGCAGCGCGAAGGGGGGAATCGTCATGTCGGCTGGCCGCACGCAGTGGTCTTTCCTGTCCGCTGCCGGAATGCTCACATTGGTATTGGCCACGCTATCGAAGCCGGCATTCGCCGTGCCGAGCTACGCGCGTCAGACGGGCCTCGCCTGTGAGGCCTGCCACACCGTGTTTCCTCAGCTGACGCCTTTTGGCCGGGTATTCAAGGCGAGCGGATACACGCTCTTCAATACGCTGAAGGTGGAGGACATCAACAAGCTGAAGCAGAGCACACTGTCGATCAGCGATCTACCTCCAGTCTCGGCGATGGTGATGGCCTCGGGCAGCTTTGCGGCGAAAGCGAACGATGCCAACTCGAGCGCGACGTCCACCGATTTTCCCCAGCAACTGAGCCTCTTCTACGCTGGCCGAATCGCCGACAATGTCGGCGCCTACATTCAGCTGACTTACGACGACCAGAGCGGAACTATTGGCATCGACAACACCGACATCCGCTTTGCCGATGTCGCCAATCTCGACGGCCATAACCTCATCTACGGCGTGAGCCTGAACAACAACCCGACCGTGCAGGATCTGTGGAACACTACGCCCGCGTGGAGCCAGCCGTTCATCTCCTCGCCGGCCTTGCAGTCGCCGGCGACGATCACGCAAATCGAAGGTTCGTTCGCGGGAGCCGTGGCAGGTCTCTCCGCCTACGCTTTCGTGGACCAGTCCCTGTACGCGGAGTTCGGCGTCTATCGCACGGCGCTCCAAGGCGCGTCCGTCGCCAACAACGGCAACGTCAACAACAACATCATTGCCGGCGTGGCGCCCTATTGGCGCGTCGCCTATGAGTACGACTGGGGCAAGAATTCGTGGGAATTCGGCACGCTCGGCATGTTCGCCGACCTCCAGAATCCGACAACCCCCGCCGGCAATGCCATCAATGCATCGCTGCAGGGTGCACCGACGGACAAGTTCCTCGATGCCGGCCTCGACTCCCAATACGAATACATCGATGACGACGAGCAGTTTTCCGTCGATGCGAGATGGATCCACGAGAATCAACGCCTCGATGCAAGTCACGCCTTCGGTTTTGCGAACAACTCCAGCGATGAGCTCGATAGCATCAACCTCAACACGAGCTATTTCTGGCGGCGCAAGTACGGAGGCACGCTTGGTTTCTTCAATCTCAGCGGTTCGCAAGATCCCCTCTACTATGGAAACTTCAAAGGCAATTCGAACAGCAGCTGGGGAATGGCGGAAGTCGATTATCTGCCGTGGCTCAATGTCAAGCTCGGCCTGCAATACACCGCCTTTCTGAATTTCAACGGTGCATCGTCGAACTACGACGGAGCCGGACGAAACGCGTCGGACAACAATCTCCTTTTCCTGTACTTGTGGTTTGCGTTCTGACACCACGCGCGTGCGTGGAGGGGAGGGCTTCGTGAAACGCATTTTGCTCACTGCTCTGACCGCAAGTCTGTGTCTGGCCGGACCGGTGGCGATTGCCGGCGATGCGGGAAAAACCGCCGTCAACAGTCCGGCTGCGGAGGCCAAGGCGACGACAACCTGCCAGAACTGCCATGGGCCGAAGGGAGACAGCGTTTCCGCCACCTTTCCCCGGTTGAACGGCCAACAGTCCGACTACATTGCCGCCCAGCTCAAGAACTTTCGCAGCCATAGCCGGACCGATCCGCATGCCGTGGCCTACATGTGGGGCATGGCGTCCCAGCTCGACGACTCGCTGATCGTCGAGCTTGCGAAGTACTATGGATCACAGGCACCGACGTCGCCGCAAAGCGGTGGCGCGCTGGCCGAGCAGGGCCGCAAAATCTACGAAACCGGTGCTCCCGCCGACGGCGTGCCTCCCTGCCAGGCCTGCCATGGCGCACACGGGGAGGGGAACAGCATCATTCCGCGAATCGCCGGCCAACACGCCGACTATCTCAAGAAACAGCTGGAGGCTTTTCGTTCGACGTTGCGCGAAAGCGACGTGATGCACGCCAATACCAAGGACATGACGGATACCGAAATCGAGGCCGTGGTGTCGTACCTCGCGAACGACTGAAGTTGAGTCGTGGGCGTAGTCGTGGGGTTTTGGCGCTACGGTATCTCTCCGGCCCCGATCGCCTGTGCGTCCCACACGAGAGGCGGGCGCGCATCGACTTCGCCGGCTCCAAACACTTTGATCGTGACATCGGCGCCAGGCCGGATCGTTGGAAGCGCTGACGAATTCGCGCTCAAGCCCTCTGGGCCGACAATCTCGAAATAGCGGTAGCCATGGTCCAGAGTAATTGCGGCCGCCTCGATCAAGACCTTCCGCGCGGCGTCTTTCGGGTTGTCTTGGGCTGTCCCTTTCCCCGAAATCACCGTCATGCGCTGATGGAACACCGCCGGAGCGTGGTGTGGGCGCACCCTGCCTTGAGCACGATGGCGATGCCTGCAGTGCGAATCTTGATTGTCACAGGGCAGAACATGGCACGCATAGGTGGCGTGGAGGAGCGCAGCACCGCCGCCCGACCAGCTCGTCGAGCTCCGCTGTCATCCCGTCGGCGTCGGAGATTAAAGTGGACTAATTGTAGCCGCGTTCGAACTGCAGGATTTCGACGACATTCAGCTTTGTGTCGAGAGCCACCTTCACGGCTTCGGCAAGAATGTTGATGCGAGGGAGCATTTGCTCGCGCGCGTCCACTTTGAATTTGACATCTTTCGCTGCAATATTGGATTTCGCGAACATATCGATTGTCTCCTGAATGCCTGTTACGGAATATGCTTCGAATGACTCTGCGGCTATGGGGCTCTCTTGGAGGGCTTGGCGATTCAGCCTTCGAGCACGCCCATGATGTTCGATAGCGGACCGGACATGACGAGGGCTACTACTCGCGGAGCCGTGATGATTTCTACCGACGGCTCATGGGGCGGACTGCTCCGCCCCATGCCGTCATCTGGCGCGCGCCGGAAATGGACCGGCAACACGTCTCGTCAGCTCAGACCATTCGACTTGAATGGAATCTTCACCGTATGCTGCTTGCCGCCAGACGACTTGGGCAGCGTGATCTTCAGCACACCTTGGGAGAAGAGCATCTTCACCGACTTGGGGTCCGGCACGAACGGCAGAGTGATCGAACGTGAAAACTTGCCGAACGTCCGCTCCTGATGGCAGTAGTCGCTATGCTGCAGGCTGCTTTCCATCCGCTTCTCGCCTTTGACGGTGAGAACGTCGTCGCTCAACGCGATCTCCACGTCCTTCTCTTCGACGCCAGGCAATTCGGTCCAGATTTCGACCGAACTGTCGGTCTCGCTCACGCTCATCCGCGGCGTCGAGCTGTGGGACACTGTTCCCCACGGGGACGAAGACGAGTAGGAACCAAACCCATCGAGGACCTGGTCGATCTCTCTATTCAAGGCCGAGAGAAATCCCCGGTTTGCATCGAAGCTTGACCCGGGCCTGAACCACGTAGACTGCGGGGTGAGGTAAGACATCTGATACGTCATGATATTTCTCCCTGTAATGATTGAGCATTATTTGAATATTCGTCATTCAAACTGCAGGATTAATATAGGCTTTATATTATGCGAAAGACTATGATTTCTTCAGTAATATCGTAGCAATTCGGAGCTTTATATTCTGCATTATTGTCATTTGATCATTGACTTTGTGATATCTGCCGCGTTTTCCGAAACGTCTCGCCGCAAACTCAGATCTGGCTTCGATCACAATTTCGGAACAGGCGACCGAGGTTTCGTCCTTTCCTGTGGAGGAGCGAACCCGCCGTGGCGCTGACCGGTCGGTGCGAAAGGAGGAGGGGATAGCCGACCCAAACGGAAGGAAAAGCACCGCTGATCCGTGCAAAAAGGAAACGCTCGAGCCGAACGTCGCTCAGTTGTTGGATGACTTACGCCGCGAATAGCCACAACGCGGCGGGCATCTTTGCTCCAAGCCATCTCTTGCGTGCGCCTGGGCACGACAGATTTGACGATCAGTTCATTTTTTCTCACGGGATAAATATCCCGCACCGAGACGATCCAGCCGCCTGCGAACCCGATGAGCCAAACGGTCCAATCGCTTCTGATCTGGCGTGACGCAACGAACTACCACCTTCAATTTCGTAGGTAGGATATGTTGCGTCGTGGCATGGTCAGGCTGCGGTAAGCGCCGGCGGCCACATGGATCGTGCTCGACCCGCGGTAATTCGCCGGACGCAACCGGTTAAGCAGGACGCGACAACCATGGTTCGGGCCGAAGTATTCCCGCGGGCACTGCTCGATGAGCTGGGTGCCCTGCGTGGGGCGTATGGGCGCGTCGCCGCAGCCAGAAAGTTTAAGCTGCTCGTCAGACTTCTATCGATGCCGATCAATCGTGGTCTGGAGCTGGCGCGGCTTCACGATGAGCTGTTGTTCGCCGCCGGCTTCCCGGACAATGCGGACATTCACGCGGTCACCGCCGGCGCGCTTTCCACCTTTGCCAAGCGGGTCCGGCGGCTCAGCGCCGCTGAGAGGAGGAAGCTTGACGACAGCGGCATCGCGGGCACAGCGGGCACTCATGACTTCTCATACGACGTCGCGCGATGGCTTTTGCTGCAGCGGGAGCACGTGACGATCGATTGGCGAGTCATGGAGGACCCAGAGCGGCTCGATCTGTTGCTCCGCCAAACGCTTTTGCCCGTCGAGGTCGAGGCCTTCGACAGCGGCGAGTTCTCGACTGAGGAATGGGTCGGGCTGGCAAGTGCTAAATCCGCAGCGCAGACCTTGGCATGGCTTTTGGGCTCTGCTCCGGAGCGATCGCCTGGAGCGGGCATTCACGCCTGGCGCGATCTCTATGACGCGGCCGAAGTACAACTGGCGTGGGAGCGCCGGGAGTCGCCATGGTCAGTGTCGCGCAATCGGGCACCGGTAGTCCGGATCATCAAGCGCCGGGCGTTTCGCCACGCTCCTATGGACGTGGCGTCGCACGTCCTCACGCCGCTCACCTCGATCAGGCGCCTGCGCGGTTCCGTTGCCGAGCAGTGGCGCGACGCCTGCATCGCCACCCTCACCGCACGAGCGCGAGAGGTTTGGCCGATAGTGTGCGCAAACCTGGAGGAAATCTACGTGATCCCGCTCGGCGACGGGGTCGATCTATGCGTCGTGGGCGTTACGCACGAACACCGGCTCCCGCTCGAAGCCAACTATGGCTACGTGATGTTCGCCAATGGCGTACCCATTGGCTATGGCGGCGCCACCGCGCTCGGTGCTCAGGCCAATACGGGTATCAACATCTTCGAGAGCTTCCGGCGCACCGAAGCGGCGTTTCTCTTCGCACAGACGCTGCGCTCGTTTCGCACGCTGTTTGGCGTCACCCGATTCATCGTCAATCCGTATCAGATTGGCGCAGACAACGACGAGGCCCTGGAATCGGGGTCGTACTGGTTCTACCATCGCCTTGGCTTTCGCTCACGAGATCCAATAATCGCCGCGCTGGCTGAAGCTGAGAACGCGCGCAACGCCAAGCGCCGCGGCCGACGCTCATCTCTTGCCATCCTGCGCCGGCTCGCGTCTTCGGACGTCGTACTGGAACTGCCGGATGTCGGAGAAACTGCGCTGTTCGAAGAACGCTGGGTCCTGACGATCGGACGTGCGGTTGCAGAGCATCTTGCGCCGCATGCCCTGGGTAGGCGGCGGGAGTACCTCACGCAGTTGAGTCATGAGTTGTGCACTCTGCTCACGGGAGAGAAACGGCCCCTTCGCCCCGAGGAGCGAGCGGGAGCCGTGCATCTGGTGCCGGTAATTGCCTTGTTGCGAGACGAGGTGGCGCGCTGGCCCTCCGCCGATCGGGCGGCGCTGTGGGAGTTGGTTGGTCTGAAGGGGCGCCCGCAGGAGCGGCCTTTCGCGCAAGCCTCTCGCGCCCATGCTCGGTGGTGGCGTGCCGTTGCCAACACCTGTGAGCGTATGGAGTCCGCCTGAGGCACCAGCGATTTCTGCCAACACGCCACGCGGCCCAATAGGTCCTTCGCCTTGTCTCCCGGCTCACCCATGGCGATACCGGAAATCAGGTCGATCAATTCGCCCAGCATCACCTTGTCGAGGGCCGGGCGATTGCGTGTTGCCGAAGGCAGTCCAGCTCATGGGCACAGACCGCAACGGGCGACGCGCTTACTGTGATGGGCATTGGGGGCGAATAGGCCCAGATACACACGCGTGTTCAGGTCGAGAGCCAAAAGGCGAAAGCGCGTTGCCCAATCCAAATCCGAAAGCAGGCGGGTCAGAGAGGAGAAAACCGCGCCTGGAAGAACCGCAGGTAGCGAGGTTCGTATACCATTCGCAGGCCACGTGCTGATGGTCGCTCGTGATACACGGCTACTACGGATTCTGCGGTCACATCCATGTGCGCCTGCGTGTATACGCGCCGAGGAATTGTTAGGCGAACCAGTTCCAGGGCGGGATAATGATGTTCTCCGGTGTCTGAGTCGCGTCCTGCCGAAACGATGCCCCGCTCCATGGCTCGCACGCCCGAATCTTCGTACAGCAACGCTGCAAGCGTCTGGGCGGGAAATTGATCCTGGACGATCTGCGGATAGAACGCCCTGGCGTCGAGGTAGACCGCGTGTCCGCCAATCGGCCGGACGACGGGGACGCCCGCCTTGATCAACTTTTGCCCCAGATACTCGACCTGGCCTACTCGTGCACGGATATGGTCGTCTTGCACGGACTCGACGATTCCGCGCGCCATCGCTTCCATGTCGCGTCCTGCCATGCCACCGTAGGTGTGCAGGCCTTCGTACACGACGACTAGGTTGCTCGCTTCTTCATAGAGAGCAGGGTCGTTAAGTGCGAGCCAACCGCCGATGTTGACCAGAGAGTCCTTCTTCCCGCTCATTGTGCAGCCATCGCTGTACGAACAGAACTCTTTGAGGATATCGGCGACGCCGCGTTCCCGGTAGCCGGCTTCGCGCTGCTGGATAAAATATGCATTCTCGACAGCGCGCGTCGCGTCCAGAAAAATGCGAATGCCATGACGGCGCGTCAACTCCCGCACTTCTCGCATATTCGCCATCGACACAGGTTGGCCACCGGCCATGTTGACGGTGGCGGCCACACAGACATAGGGGACGAGATCGGCGCCAACTCTTTGAATCAGTTTTTCAAGAACATTGAGATCGACGTTGCCCTTGAACGGAACCTCAGCGACGGGATCGTGCGCCTCGGGCACGATGACGTCGACAAAAGTTCCACCGGCCAACTCCTGGTGCAATCGGGTGGTCGTGAAATACATATTGCCGGGCACGAAGTCCCCCGGTTTGATCAACATCCGTGACAATAAATTCTCGGCACCTCTTCCTTGATGTGTTGGCACGACATACTTGTAACCATAATGATGCTGGACAGCCTCTTCGAGGTGATAGAAATTGCGGCTCCCGGCATAAGCTTCATCACCCATCATCATTCCGGCCCACTGCCAATCGCTCATGGCGCTGGNNCGGTCAGCAGGTCGATGTACACTTCCTCTGACCGAAGCAGGAAGGTGTTATACGCAGCGGTAGCGAGCGCCTGCCGGCGCTGCTCGCGCGTCATCATCCGGATCGGTTCGACGACCTTGATTTTCCAAGGCTCCGCCCATGATCGCCGTCGGTCAGGGGTCGCCATGCTTGCTGCAGTCTGCAATCCAGTTACTTCGGTCAGAGTCATGTTGAGATCCTCATCGTGCAATGCCGCGCGGGTAAGCAGGCCGGGGCCCATCTCCAGGTTGGTTACCGTGATGGGTCCGCCCGCGCGTATCTCGAAGCCTACCAAACCGTCAGTGAAGCACCTGCACCGATCGACTGCTACCTCCATTTCTGCAATCGCAGCCTTTGCAAGGGACCAATAGTCTCTTGGAGGTGCTTAGATTGATCGGCTATCCATCTGGATGTGTCGCCCTGAGTGGCGATGAGTCTTTTTGCAGAAAGCGATCCGGCGTGGCCGCGAGGGACTGGCCCTTCGCGCCGCTGCCACACTGCTGACAGTTTCGCCGGAGCGTCTATGGCGTCGATGCGGGGGTGCGCGCCGCCCGGGCCCTTTTGGGCATCGATCAGCGCGCACTGTCAGAGCTGTGCAGCCTCTCCGTTCCGACTATCCAACGGATGGAGGCGAGTGACGGTGTCATCCGCGGCAATGCCGATTCGCTGATGAAGCTCATTGCGGCGCTCGACAAAGCCGGACTGGAATTGATCGGCCAAGGGTGCGACAAGCGCAGGCGGCGGACGCGGTGTGCGGCTCAAGTCACAGACGCGCAAAGCCGAGACTGGCGCCGCACGGAGCTAAAGCATTGGCGATGGCCATCAGTTTTTCCGGCATTGTCGCGCTCCTGATTCTTTCGCTTGCCGCGCCGGCCATCGCAAAGTGGCGAATTGCATCACCGACGATCTACGGCGCCGCTCTCGTCATCAGCGCCGTGCTGTTCGTCAATGCGGCGCTACGCGTCGGTTCGCCGGCAGCGGATTGCGTCTTGCCACTGGGCCTTCCGTGGCTGGGTGCCCATTTTCATTTCGATTCCCTCGCGGCGTTTTTCCTCGCCGTTACGAATCTCGGCGGCGCAGTCGCGAGCCTCTATGCGATCGGATACGGGCGGCATGAATCCGCGCCGGGCCGCGTGTTGCCGTTCTTTCCGGCGTTCCTCGCCGGAATGAATCTGGTGGTGCTCACGGCTGATGCTTTCAGTTTTCTGCTCGCCTGGGAGTTCATGTCGCTTAGCTCGTGGGGCCTTGTCGTTTCGCATCACCGAAACAGCGACAACGTCCGCGCTGGCTACATCTATCTCGTCATGGCGAGTTTCGGGACACTCTGTCTGTTGCTCGCCTTCGGCCTGCTCGCGGGATCCGACGGCAGCTACGCGTTCGACGCGATGCACAGCGCGCATGATCACACGCTCGCCGCGCTCATTCTCGTGCTTGTTCTGCTTGGCGCCGGATCGAAAGCCGGCCTTGTACCGCTCCACGTCTGGCTTCCGCTCGCGCACCCCGCCGCCCCAAGTCACGTCTCGGCGCTGATGAGCGGGATCATGACCAAGATCGCCGTCTACGCCTTCATTCGCGTCGTCTTCGATCTCCTGGGGCCGCCGGATTGGTGGTGGGGCGTTCTCCTGCTCGGCATAGCTGCTGCTACCACCGTGCTCGGTGTCCTCCAGGCGTTGATGGAGCATGATCTTAAGCGCTTGCTCGCCTATCACACGGTCGAGAACATCGGAATCATTTTCATCGGGCTGGGACTCGCGCTCGCGTTTCGCGCCAACGGAATGGTTTTCGCGGCTGCGCTGGCGTTCACCGCGGCGCTTCTGCACGTGCTCAACCATTCCGTCTTCAAGAGTCTGCTGTTCTTCGGATCGGGCGCTGTGCTGAGTGCGACCGGGGAACGCGACATGGAGCGCCTGGGCGGACTGATCCATCGCATGCCGCAGACCGCATTTCTGTTTCTCGTCGGCGCGGCAGCGATATCGGCCCTACCGCCGCTGAACGGTTTCGTTTCGGAATGGCTGACATTTCAGGCCGTTCTTCTCAGCCCGGCTCTGCCACAATGGGGCCTTCGGCTGATTGCGCCCACTGCGGGCGCAGCACTCGCGCTAGCCGCGGCTCTGGCGGCGGCATGCTTCGTGAAAGCCTTCGGCGTCACTTTCCTTGGACGTCCCCGCACCGAGCGCGCCAATACGGCGCAGGAGACGGATCGCTTTTCACGCTCCGCAATGATTGCGTTGGCGGCGATCTGCCTGCTGCTCGGTATCCTGCCTGGTCTGGCGATCGACTGGATATCGCCCGCTACGGTCGAAATGGTTCATGGCCAAATGCCGGTGCAGCGGTTCCTGCCCTGGCAGACCATCATTCCGATTGCGCAGAGTCGCAGTTCGTACAACGGCCTGCTCGTGTTCCTCTTCATTGCGGCGTCGGCCTGTCTTGCGGCCGCCGCGATTCATCGCTTTGCCTCGCACAGGCTTCGCCGAGCACCCGCTTGGGACTGCGGCACTCCGAGCACAACACCGCTTACGCAATATACCGCATCCAGCTTTGCACAACCCATCCGCCGCGTGTTCGGCAGCGTCGTCTTTCGTGCTCGGGAGTGCGTTCATATGCCGGCGCCAGGAAACACAAGCGCGGCCAGACTCGAAGTTGAGATGCACGACATCCCGTGGGAAGCAATTTACGCGCCTCTCGCATACGGCGTCTCGTTCTTGTCGGAGCGCCTGAATGCGCTGCAATTCCTGAGCATCCGCCAGTACCTGAGTTTCGTCTTCTTGGCGCTCGTTTTCCTGCTTCTGGTGATCGCGATATGGAGCTGATGCGCGATCTCGCCGTGCAGGGCGTGCAAATGGCGCTTGTGCTTGCGCTCGCTCCGCTCCTTACGGGAATTGTGCGTAAGTGCCGCGCCCATTTCCAGCGGCGGCAGGGCGCTTCTGTAGTTCAACCGTATCGCGATCTCGCACGGCTTCTCAGGAAAGATGTCGTGCTTGCGGAGAATGCCTCGTGGCTGTTCCGCGCTGCGCCGTATCTGGTATTCGCCAGCACCTGGGTCGCCGCCGCGCTCGTACCGACCTTTGCCGTCGGCCTGATGTTCAGCTGGTCCGCCGATCTGATCGCGATCATCGCGCTCCTCGGCAGCGCCCGCTTCTTTCTCGCGCTCGCCGGCCTCGACGTCGGAACAAGTTTCGGCGGGATTGGATCAAGCCGAGAGGTGATGATTGCGTCCCTCGCCGAGCCGGCCATGATCATGACGGTATTCACGCTGGCACTCATTGCCGGCTCGACACAGCTTTCGACAATCGCGGAGACAATGACCTTCGCGCATGTGGGCCTGCGCGTCTCGCTCGGTCTTGCGCTTGTCGCTCTGATCCTCGTCGCGGTTGCGGAGAACGGGCGCATTCCCATCGACAATCCATCGACGCACCTGGAACTTACGATGGTGCACGAAGCGATGGTGCTTGAGTATTCCGGGCGGCATCTGGCGATGATCGAACTCGCAGCGCAGCTGAAGCTTTTGCTCTATTTCTCCTTGACTGGCTGTGTGTTCGCGCCCTTCGGTCTGGTCGGGCCGGAAAGCCCTCCTTGGGTTTACGGGACCGCCATTGCCGCTTACGCCTCGAAGCTTGCCATCGGCGCGCCTCTGTTGGCACTTTTCGAGACCACGACCGCCAAGATGCGCGTGTTTCGCGTGCCGGGGTTCCTCGGCGCGGCGCTGATGCTCGGCTTCCTCGGCACGCTTCTGCTCTTCGTCTCGCGGTCGCTCTGACATGCACAGTCTCGCTTTCGACATCGCGCATCTTCTGGCCGGCGGCCTCGTGCTCGTCAGTTTCATGATGCTTTACCAGGACCGCATGTACGCGCTCATCAATGTGTTTGCGCTGCATGCGGTGCTGCTCGCGGTGTCGGTGGCGTGGCAGGCGCTCGTGCAGGACGCGCCGCACCTCTACATCACGGCATTGATAGCGCTGGTCTTCAAGGCCACCATCATTCCCGCAGCGCTCAGGCGGATCGTCGAACGGCTCGACATCCATCGGGAGATCGAAACCGTCGTCGGCACCGGCTTGACCATGCTGGCCGGCATGGCGCTTGTTGCCCTCTCGATGGTTGTCATGCTGCGGGTCACCGCGGCAGCCGATCCTCTCGCCCGCGAAGATCTCGCCTTCGCGCTCTCCATCGTGCTGCTTGGTCTTCTGATGATGGTGTCCCGGCGCAATGCCGTGAGCCAGGTGATCGGCTTCATGTCGCTCGAGAACGGGCTCGTTCTCGCGGCGACGGGCGCGAAGGGCATGCCGCTGGTCGTCGAAATCAGCGTCGCCTTCTCGGTACTGATCGCCTTCATCGTGATCGGTATTTTCCTCTTCCGTATTCGCGAGCGATTCGACAGCGTCGATATTCGTGCGCTCGACCGCGTTCGTCGGGAACGCCTATGAGCACGATGCCCTTCGATGCGATCCGGCTTGTGCTGCTCATTCCGCTCGTCTCTGCAGGCGTGCTGGCGCTGGTCACGAACTATCGCTGGTCGTCGCGGTTGAACGTAGTCGCGAGCCTCGTCACCTTCCTTGCGTCGCTCCTTCTGCTCGTGCATCGGCCGGCATCAGGCCCGCTCGTGCAAATCGATGACCTGAACATCGTGTTCGTCGTCCTGAACACCTTCGTGGCGTTCACCACCAGCATATTCAGTGCAAGCTACATCGAGCACGAACTCGAAACGGGACGGCTCACGCCGGTTTACCTGCGATTCTACCACGCGATGTTCCAGTTCATGATGTTCGGCATGAACCTCGCGCTGGTTGCCAACAACATCGGCCTGATGTGGGTGGCGATTGAGCTGGCGACGCTGACGACCATTCTCATGGTCGGCATCTATCGCACGCCTGAAGCGCTCGAAGCCGCGTGGAAGTATTTCATTTTGGGAAGCGTCGGAATCGCGCTCGCCCTCTTCGGCACCATTCTCGTCTATATGGCGGCGCGGCCGGTTATCGGCGGTGGTCTTCCCGCCATGGCCTGGACGATATTGATCAGGCGCGTTGCAGAATTCGATCCGTCGCTCTTGAATGTCGCATTCATTTTCCTGCTGCTCGGCTACGGGACGAAAGTCGGCCTTGTTCCGCTGCATGCCTGGCTGCCGGACGCCCACGCGGAAGGGCCGACCCCGATCTCGGCCGTGCTCTCCGGACTGTTGTTGAACGTCGCGCTTTACGCGGTGCTGCGTTTCAAGATGCTGCTGGCCGCGAACCCACACACTTTCGCGCCGGGTCCGCTGATGATCACCACGGGGCTTGTTTCGCTGATCTTCGCCGCGTTCATGCTTTATCGCCGCCGCGACATCAAACGCCTGTTCGCCTACTCGTCGATCGAGCACATGGGCATCATCGCGTTTGCGTTTGGCATGGGCGGACCGCTCGCGAATTTCGCCGGCCTTCTGCACATGACGATGCACAGTCTCACCAAATCGGCAATTTTCTTTACGGTCGGGCACGTCGCGCAGGTGAAAGGCACGCAACGGATCGCCGACATGGGCGGCCTGAGCGTCACGCATCCCGCGCTCGCGTGGGCCCTGGTGATAAGCGTCGCTGCGATTGCGGGCCTGCCGCCCTCGGGAATTTTCCTGAGCGAGTTCCTGGTCGTCAGCTCCACTTTCGCACGCGCGCCGCTGCTCGCGATCCCGCTGGTCGTGGGTCTCCTTCTGGCAATCGGTGCATTGCTGGTGAAGGTTGGCGGCATTGTGTTCGGGGAGCCGCGCGGTAATACCGCGCCTGACAAGGCCTCCTTTGTTCCCTTCGTCGCCCATTTGGCGATCGTCATTGCGGCCGGCGTCTGGCTGCCGGGCCCGGTGGTGACCTGGTTTCACAATATCGCACAATTGTTGGGCTGAGCGGTGACCATTCTGGAACGCTGCGGCGCGCAGGCGCCCACCCAAGAGAGCCGGCCCTGGCCGCGTGCCGTCGTCGATGCAGACGGCTGGCGTTTCGCGGCATCGCAACTGGCAGAAGGGCTCTGGGAGCTTTTGGCGTTGTGGGCGGAAGCCTACGTTGTGCACTCGGCGGTCCGCGACCCTGCTTCCGGCGAAATCGCAGTCCTCAGCTTGCCGTGTGCACACGGGGGCTACACCGCGCTCGCCCAATGGCATCCGCCCGCCATGCGCCTCGAGCGCACGATCCGGGATTTGTTCGGCTTGGAGCCGATCGGATTGCCAGACGCGCGTCCCTGGCTCGATCATGGCCGCTGGGGCGTGAAGCATCCGCTTGGCACTGCGCAGAGCACTGCGCCTGAGCCGCCCGGTTATCAATTCCTTCCGGCGGAAGGCGAGGGCCTGCATCAGATCGGTGTTGGTCCCGTCCATGCCGGCATCATCGAGCCGGGATTTTTTCTCTTCACCGCAAACGGCGAAACGATCGTGCGGCTCGAAGAGCGGTTGGGCTATGTGCACAAAGGAATCGAAGGTCTGATGGTCGATTCCGATCTCGACCGCGCCATCCAGCTCGCCGGCCGTACATCGGGCGACAGCACCGTCGCATATGCTTACGCCTTTGCGGCGGCCGCGGAGGCTGCGCTGGAGATCGATGTCCCACCGCGTGCGATCTTGCTGCGTGCGCTGATGGCAGAGCTTGAACGCATCGCCAACCATCTCGGTGATTTCGGTGCGATCTGCAACGATGCCTCGTTTGCGGTCATGCATGCGCAATGCGGCATTCTGCGCGAGCGCGTCCTCCGTGCGGCCAACGCGTGCTTCGGCCATCGCCTCATGCGCGACCGGATCGTCGTCGGGGGTGTCACCGCCGATCTGAATAAGGACGGTCGAGCCGTCTTGCGGGGATTGCTTGGCGAGATCACCCGCCGGCTGCCGCGCCTCGCCGAACTCTACGACAAAACGGCGTCGCTTCAGGACCGCACGGTTGGCGCCGGCGTGCTGAATCCTGCGCTGGCGAGCCAATACGCCTGCGGTGGCTATATTGGCCGCGCTTCCGGCCGCAACTTCGACGCGCGGAAGGTGATCCGCTACGCACCCTACGACCAACTCGTGTTTGAAGTGCCGGTGTTGGCGCAAGGCGATGTAAACGCGCGCGTCTGGATTCGCATCCGGGAAATCGAGCAGAGCGTTGCGATCATCCGGCAAATTCTCGACCGGTTGCCGGAAGGTGAGCTGCGGGCGGCCGTTTCGCAAACTGATACATCGCGTGAAGGTGCGGCTGCCGTCGAAGGATTCCGCGGAGACATCTTCGTCTGGATGCGAATCTCAGCGGTGGGCGCCATTGAGCGCTGCCATTTGCGTGACCCGTCCTGGTTTCAATGGCCGCTGCTGGAAGCCGCTATCGGGGGAAACATCGTTGCGGATTTTCCCCTGTGCAACAAATCCTTCAACTGCTCCTATTCGGGACACGATCTGTGAAACATGCGTAACATCCTGCTTGAAAGCTTTCGCGGCGCATTGACGGAAGCGCCGCCCGACGCAGACGGGGCAATGCTTGCGGAGCTCGCGAACTCGCTTAACGAACGTGCGCGCGAGCGGCTCGGCCGCAGTCTCTCCATCAGGCAGGTCGATGCGGGTTCGTGCAACGGCTGCGAACTTGAGATTCACGCACTCAACAATGCGTTCTACGATCTGGAGCGATTCGGACTGCGCTTCGTCGCCTCGCCGCGGCACGCCGACGTGCTCCTCGTGACCGGACCAGTGACGAAGAACATGCGCGAAGCACTCGAACGCACCTGGGCTGCCACGCCCGATCCGAAATGGGTGGTTGCGGTCGGCGATTGCGCACGCGACGGCGGAATGTTTGCCGGCAGTTATGCTGTTGTCGGCGGCGTCTCGGCGGTCATCCCCGTCGATCTCCACATTCGCGGTTGTCCCCCGACGCCGACCCAGTTGCTTCAAGGGTTGATTGCGCTCCTTCAGGACAAGAAGCCACGGAACAACTGCGAGGCTGCGTTGTGACCAGCAGGATATTTTTCGAGCGTCGATCGCAAGGCGCGCCAGTCCTCGATCCCGGTCGGCCAAAATGATCGATAGCGTACTTTAAGCGTTTTGCACTGGAGCTCATTCGCGCGGGAAAGCGACGCGACGCAGGCCAACACCAAGGACATGACGGATACCAAAATCGAGGCCGTGGCCTCGTACTTCGCGAACGACTGAAGTTGATTCTCGGGCGCGGACCTGGTGATTTGGCTCTACGGCAGCTCTCCAGCCCCAATCGCCTGTGCGTCCCACACGAGAGGCGGGCGTGGATCGACTTCGCCGGCCCCAAATACTTTGATCGTGACATCAGCGCCAGGCCGGATCGTTGGAAGCGCTGACGAATCCAAACTCATGCTGGGTGCCCCGACAATCTCGAAATAGCGGTAGCCATGATCCAGAGTAATTGCAGCCGCCTCGATCAAGACCTTTCGCGCGGCGTCTTTTGGGTTGTCCTGGGAAGTTCCTTTCCCTGAGATCACCGTCATGCGCTGATGAAGCGTCGCTGGCGCGTGATGCGCGCAGCCCAGCAGCATCACGCCGAACACTCCGACTGCCAGAACACGCCGTCCCGCGCCGCGCAAATGAATGAGTTTGTGAAAACTGCACATCCCGTCCGCCCCCTGTGCTTTCAAAGTTATGGAGTTTTCCGTTCATCTTGATCCAAATATGTCATCCTGGCGCCCCGGTCCGCGCGAAGCGCGGCCGGAGCGTAAACTCCAGCGGGGACCCAGGGGCAAGCGCCGCTCCTTTACCACCGGAACAATGGAGAGTCGCCGGCTCAAGGGATTTCCTCTTTGCGCTGGAAGTCCTGGTTTCAAAGCAGAATGCCTTTGGCGTACAAAAAGGACTTGAATCCAGAGTCAGCGCGAATAACGTCATCTAAAATAATATCAAACACTTCGTCCAAAAGTGTTTTGTTCATGATCCGATTGTCGGCGGCGGACCGACAGGTTGCGTCGAGCTTGGCCACGCAGCGTGCGTGCTGTGCCTTGTGCTGCGGGAGATCGCCATAGCCCAAACTGGCCATCTCTTGCTCCTCGTGGTTGAAATGTGCCTGCATTGCCGCGGACAGAGCTGCTAAAGACTTTTCAACGGCACCGACGCTGCGATCTTCCTCGGTTCTGATTATCTTCAACGCCTCATTCAGAATGCTGACAAGCTTCTCGTGCTCGGCATTGATGGCATCGAAGTCAATCGAAAGTGACATCGGTATTTCGTAAATCACGTCCATCGAAATTGCCTCCTGCCGTAACACAAGCACTGTAGCACGAATTGGGGTTGGGTGACTGGCCAATGTCGCCCACGTCGCGTCCCAGGTTTTGCCGTCCTTCGTGATCGCCCCCCCGTCACGATACAGTCCCAAGACCGGCAGAAACAGATCATGCAGGCGGACGCACTGGGCACCGCCGAACTACCCATGGCTCTGCGGCATATCCCCAGTCACCGCCCGCCTTGCTCCAAGGCGGTCCCTGCCATCTGTCGGGCGCAGGCGTACGAGGCACGGGCCGATCAAAAAATATTCACCAGCCATTTTGATTGGCGTCAAAACGTGTCCGTTCGTCTTCAGCCATTCTTTCCATACGCTGTAATGGCTGCATCGGATTGCTTCCAGTTGGAACTATCACCGGCGCCATATCAATCTTTGATTTTCCTCAATATACTTTCAGCTTCGATAAAGTAATTGTTTGTCGATCCAAGGAGGGAGTATCATCATGAAAGCGTTTGTCTATCAGGGGCCGGGAAAGAAGGCGCTCGAAGACCGGCCGATGCCGGAAATTGCCGCGCCGACGGACGCGATCGTCAGGATCGTCAAGACGACGATCTGTGGAACGGATCTGCACATCCTCAAAGGCGATGTACCCAGCTGCACACCAGGACGAATCCTCGGGCATGAAGGCATCGGCGTCGTGGAGAGTGTCGGTGCGGCAGTTACCGGTTTTCAACCCGGAGATCGCGTGCTCGTGTCCTGCATCTCTTCGTGCGGGAAATGTGAGTATTGCCGCAAGGGCATCTATTCGCATTGCACGACCGGGGGCTGGATTCTCGGCAACAGGATTGACGGTACGCAGGCAGAATATGCTCGCACGCCCTATGCGGACACGAGCCTTTACCACATTCTCACGGGCGTCGACGAAGAGGCTCTCGTCATGCTGAGCGACATCCTGCCGACCGGATTCGAATGCGGCGTGCTCAACGGTCGCGTCCAGCCGGGCACGACAATCGCCATCGTCGGCTCGGGGCCGATCGGCCTCGCGGCTCTGCTGACGGCGCAGTTCTACTCGCCCGCTGAAATCATCATGATCGATTTCGACGACAACCGTCTCGAGACCGCAAAGCAGTTCGGCGCGACCGCAACGATCAATGCCGCGGATGGAAAAGCGGTCGAAAAGGTCCTGAAAATGACGGGCGGGCGCGGCGTCGACACCGCTATTGAAGCCGTTGGCGTGCCGGCGAGCTTCGTCACCTGCGAGGACATCGTGGCGCCAGGCGGCATCATTGCCAATGTCGGCGTGCACGGCACAAAGGTCGACCTGCATCTGGAACATCTGTGGGACCGCAACATCTCGATCACCACGCGGCTCGTCGACACCGTCACTACGCCGATGCTGCTGAAGATAGTTCAGTCGCGCAAGGTCGATCCCGGAATCCTGATCACCCACCGCTTCAAGCTCGAAAACATTTTGGACGCGTACGAAACATTTGTCCGCGCCGCCGAGACAAAAGCGCTCAAAGTTATCATCGAGGCGTAGGAACGGCGACCTGCCTGCGCGAAGCTGAAGGTTCGCTTTGGCGAAGCCAGGCAGGCTCAAGATGAGGCCGGCGAGCAATAAACCCCTATACTAGACTGATTTACTAGTGTAGCGTGCGCCGGAACACTCACGGCACGATCATGGCGGATGCAATCCCGCGTAAGCCTCGGACATTCCAGGCGGCCCGGCGCAAGGGGAGCACGCCCGCTGAAGATCCGGCAGAGCCGTGGGAACTCGGCTCGATCATCGCCGAGCTGAAGGAATCGCGCGAGGTCACGCACAATATCCGTCACGGCAGGGTCGCGCGGCGGCTTCCGTCGCGGGCCGCGCTGGCGGAGATCATCAATGGTCTCTCGGCTGCCTTGTTTCCCACCCATTACGGCCAACCGCATCTTCATGACGACAGCATCGACGAATTCGTCCGCACGACCTTGAGGTCTGCGCTCTCCGAACTTGTCGAGCAGATTCGTCTTTCGCTTCCGTTAGGCTGGAGCGACACGACACCGGCCATCCAGGTAACCAACCGCGTGGCACGCGACATCGCGCATGAGCTTGCGCTGCAGCTTCCGGCGATACGCGCGATGCTGGCTGCCGATCTGCGCGCCGCTTATGAAGGTGATCCAAGTGCGGCCTCGATGCCGGAGATCCTGCTCGGCTATCCGGGCATGGTTGCGATCATCTGCTATCGGCTCGCACGCGCGCTGCATCTCCTGGGCGCGCCGCTGATCGCGCGCCTTACGACTCTCGTCGCGCATTCACGGACCGGCATCGACATTCACCCTGGCGCGGAAATCGGGCCGAGCTTTTTTATCGACCACGGGACCGGCGTGGTGATCGGCGAGACCGCCATCATCGGAAAGGGAGTTCGGCTCTGCCAGGCGGTTACGCTGGGGGCAAATCGATCGCAGCTCGGGGGGAGGGGACTTGCCATCAAGGGGATCGCGCGCCATCCGATCCTGGAAGACGACGTCCTGATCCATGCCGGTGCGACGCTTCTCGGACGCATCACGATCGGCCGCGGTTCCACCATCGGCGGGAATGTCTGGCTGACCACCAGCGTGCCGCCCGGAAGCAACGTCTCACAGCCGCTGCTTCGCGGCCTGGCCGCAAGTGGCCCACGCGGAGGCGCGGAGAACGCGAAGAAGGACGTATTCACAGGGAGACGGTGAGGCAGGGAGACTTCTTGCGCGCCAAAAGCGCGCGATTCCCATCTCGCCGCCTCACAGCGTCAAGAGAAGCCGGGCCGCCCGCAATTTGCTTCGCTCGCGAGCGCGATCTACATTCCGTGGGCAGGTGTATGTGGCAAACCTGCGCTTGCGGGGTGCGACAGAACATTTCGACTCGGCACTTCTGAATTTCATTCGGAACGAGGCAGAGCCGGGGGAAAATTCGGAATGAAATCGGTTGGACCGATGGTCAGGCAGGCGGCGCTGCAAGCGTTGCTGTGTCTGGCAGCCGTAATGCTTGCGCCGTCGCTCGCCTGCGCCGATTCCATTCTCGAACCGGTTGGACCGGTTGGCAGGGGCGACGCTATTATCCTGCTCGACGCCGTCGTCATCATGCTGGCGATCGTCGTCCCCACCATCATGGTGACGCTGGCTTTCGCCTGGTGGTTCCGCGCCTCGAACACACGTGCCGTCTATCGGCCGAATTTTACCTACTCCGGCAGAATCGAACTCATCGTCTGGTCGATACCGACACTCACGATCTTCTTGCTCGGTGGCGTCATCTGGATCGGCAGCCACAGGCTTGATCCGTTCGAACCGCTTCCATCGACCGCAAAGCCGCTCGAAATCGATGCTGTGACATTCGATTGGAAATGGCTTTTTATTTATCCCGAGCAGAGAATCGCGAGCGTGAACCGCCTTGTGGTTCCCGTGGGCAGGCCGCTGCATTTCCGCATCACATCTGCATCCGTGTTCAACGTGTTCTTCGTGCCCAGCTTTGGTTGCATGATTTACGCCATGAACGGCATGGTCAGTCAGCTCAATTTGCAGGCTGACAAGCCCGGCAAATATCTCGGGCTTTCAGCACATTTCAGCGGCGACGGCTTCTCCGATATGCGGTTCGATCCCATCGCCGTCCCGGCTGCGCAATTCGCGGACTGGGCCGCGGGCGTCAAGGGCGCGCCCCTGGATCGCGCCGCGGTCGGCGTACTCCTCAAACAGAGCCGCGCTGTCGCGCCGTACACCTATCGGGGCGTGGATCCTGCCCTGTTCGATGCGATCGCGTCGCAGAAGCTGCCGCCTGGCGAAGGTCCGCAGAGCGGGCGCGGCGCCCCGGGAACGCAAAACGCGATGTCGCGCGGGCGTGCACCCTAATGCTCGGGAAACTCACCTGGGACGCGATTCCATTCGATCAGCCGATTCCGCTGATTTCTGGCGCGGTCGTGATCCTGGCCGCGCTTGGTGTTCTCGTGTGGGTGATCGCCAAGGGCTGGCTCCCGTATCTATGGAAGGAATGGATCACCAGCGTCGATCACAAGCACATCGGCATCATGTACGTGCTTCTTGGATTGCTGATGCTGGTCCGCGGCTTTATCGACGCCATCATGATGCGCGCGCAGCAGGCGCTCGCCTTCCATGCGCAAGGCTACCTGCCGCCTGAACATTACGACCAGGTTTTTTCGGCGCATGGCACCATCATGGTCCTTTTCGCGGCAATGCCGCTCGTCATCGGCATCATGAACTTTGTCGTGCCGCTGCAGCTTGGTGTACGCGACGTGGCGTTTCCGACGCTCAACTCGGTGAGCTTCTGGCTGACCGCGACCGGTGCGCTGCTCGTGAATATGTCGCTCATCGTGGGCGAGTTCGCCCGTACCGGCTGGCTGCCGTATCCGCCGCTTTCGGAGCTGCGCTATTCGCCCGGGGTGGGAGTCGATTACTACCTCTGGGCGGTCCAGATTTCAGGCGTGGGAACGCTGCTCACCGGGATAAATTTTGTCACGACAATTCTCAAAATGCGCGCGCCCGGGATGACATATTTCCGCATGCCGATGTTTTGCTGGACGGCGCTCGCGTCCTGCCTTCTGATCCTTGCGGCTTTTCCCGTGCTCACCGCGACGCTCGCGATGCTCACGCTGGACCGCTACCTCGGATTTCACTTCTTCACCAACGAGGCCGGCGGCAACGCGATGATGTTCATGAACCTCATCTGGGCCTGGGGCCATCCGGAGGTGTACATCCTTGTGTTGCCTGCCTTTGGCATTTACTCGGAAGTGATCTCTACGTTCTCGGGCAAACCGCTGTTCGGCTATCGCTCGATGGTCGCGGCGACGCTCTTCATTTGCATCGTCTCCTTCTGCGTCTGGCTGCACCACTTCTTCACCATGGGCGCAGGTGGCGATGTCAATGCGGTGTTCGGCATAGCGACCAGCATCATTGCCGTAGGCACCGGGGTGAAAATGTACAACTGGCTCTTCACCATGTACGGCGGACGCATCCGCTTCACCACGCCGATGCTCTGGTCGCTCGGTTTCATGACCACCTTCATCACCGGCGGCATGACGGGCGTACTGCTCGCCGTGCCGCCCGCGGATTTCCTCCTGCACAACAGCATGTTTCTGGTCGCGCATTTCCATCACGTGATCGTCGGGGGCGTCGTTTTCGCGGTTCTCGCCGGGATCACATATTGGTGGCCAAAAGCGTTCGGATACCGCCTGGAGGAATTCTGGGGCAAAGCGGCCTTCTGGTTTGCGCTTGCAGGTTTCTACGTCACCTTCGTGCCGCTGTATGTCGTCGGAATTCTCGGCATGACGCGCCGCCTCCAGCACTACGACGTGGCAGAATGGCGTCCCTGGCTCATGATTTCCGCGGCCGGCATACTTGTCCTGATCGCTGGCGCGATCTGCCAGATGGTTCAGCTCTCGGTCAGTTTCCTGCGGCGCAACGAACTGCGCGATACGACGGGAGATCCCTGGGACGGCCGCTCCCTTGAGTGGGCGACAGCCTCGCCGCCGCCGGTGTTCAATTTCGCCGTGCTGCCGCAGGTTCAGGACGCGGAAGCTTTCTGGGACGTGAAGCGGCGCGCGCGCGAAATGCACGGTTCGGGCAGCGAGCCGCATTACGAGGCGCTGGAAATGCCGCGAAACAGCCCAACCGGATTCGTCTGCGCGTTCTTTGCCACCATTATCGGCTTCGCCCTCGTGTGGCACATCTGGTGGCTCATGATTGTCGGACTTGTCGGGGCCTACGCGACGTTCGTCGTGTTCGCGTGGCGCGACGTCCCTGAATACGTGATTCCGGCGGAAGAAGTGGCGCGCCTGGATCGTGCGAACCGGATCGCACGGCAGGAGGCGCCTTACGGCGCATCGGCCATATGAGCGCAGCCGGCACCACCATCACGATTTCGGATCCCTACCGCCTCGCTCGTGGACCCAATCTCGCGCGCGGTCATGGCGGCGGCGGACCGGCCACCAAACGGGTGATCGTTGGCTACGGTTTCTGGCTGTTTTTGCTCTCGGACATCGTCATTTTCGCCTGCCTGTTCGCAACCTACACCGTGCTGGCGAATGCAACGGCTGGAGGACCTCGAGCGCGCGATATCTTCGATCTGAACCATGTCGCCATCGAGACGGCCTGTCTTCTTGCCTCGAGTTTCTTCTGCGGCCTGGCGACGATCGCCGTCGCGCGGCGCAATCAGATTCTCATCCAGGCAGCCTTGATCGCAACCGGGTTGCTGGGGCTTGCCTTCATTCTTCTGGAGGCTTCCGAGTTCGCAGCGCTGTACGCGCGCGGTGATGGACCGACGCGGAGCGCCTTCCTGACCGGATTCTTTACGCTCGTTGGCTGTCACGGCGTGCATGTCACGGCCGGCCTTTTATGGCTCGGCACAATGATGGCGCAGTTCTTCGCTAAGGGTTTCCGCCCCGACATTGGCCGGCGTTTCCTGTGCTTCAGCATGTTCTGGCACTTCCTTGATATTGTCTGGGTGGCGATTTTCTCGCTCGTTTATCTCGTGGGAACACGGCTATGACAATCGACGCGAACGGGCACGACCCCGAATATCAGGATGATGACAGGGGCGGCGCAAGCGACGAGCACAGCGCCCGGCTGGGGACATATGTCCTGGGGTTTGCGCTCGCGGTTTTGCTGACGATCGCGTCCTTCTGGGTCGCCAAAACCGACCTGATCTATGGGCCGGGCATTCCCGTGGCTCTGGCGACGCTCGCGGTGGCGCAGATGGGAATCCATCTCGTCTTTTTCCTCCATCTCACGACAGCGCCCGACAACACCAACAACGTGCTTGCGCTCGCTTTCGGGCTGCTCATCGTGGGTCTGGTGGTGTTTGGTTCCGTGTGGATCATGGCGCACCTCAATCACAACCTCATGCCGATGCAGCAACTGATGCAGATGCAGCGGTGAAGCATACTATTTGCGGGTTCTCGCGCTCGGCTTCGCCTGCACCTTCGCGGTGCGCAATGCGTTATGGTTCGAGAGAGCGTGTTCGGTCTGGAATGAATCGCCACCCCAAGAGTGTCATTCCCGCGATGATCCCCCGGTTTAACCGGGGGAGAACCCAGAGGCAGTGTTTACGGAATTACTTCACGGAGCTTGGTCCCGGCTCTCCGCTTCGCGACTGCCTGCGCGAAGCCGAAGCTTCGCTTCGGCGAAGGCAGGTCGGCCGGGATGACACGCTTTAGTTTTATACGAGCGGAACGCGCCTTGGTTCGAAAAAACTACGTCCGCGCGACCTGCGCGCCCCAACCCGTGGCGCCCAGGCCCCTCGCCACGAGCACGCCGTAGATCGCGACCCACACATAGCAGAGCACGGGCACGAAGAGCGCGGTCGCCAGCCCCCTTGCATCGGCGATGGCGCCCGTGGCGAGCGGTACGATCGCGCCGCCGACGATCGCCATGCAGAGCATCGCCGATCCGTTCGGCGTCTCCTCGTCCAGGCCTTCCGAAGCCAGCGCGAAGATGGTGGGGAACATGATCGAATTGAAAAGTCCGACCGCGATCAACGCATAGGCCGCGACGACACCCGTGGATAGAGACGATGCGGCAGCGAGAAGCCCCGCGCCCACCGCGCAAGCAGCAAGCGCATAGCCCGGCTTTGCGCGGCGCAGCACATAGGCGCCGACGAAGCGGCCGATCATCGCGCCGCCCCAGTAGAAACTCACATGCTGCCCCGCGCGCGCCGCGGGAAGGCCGAGCACGGAAGGCTGCATCAGGTAATTCGTCATCACGCTGCCGATGGAGACTTCCGCGCCCACATAAAGAAAGATCGCGAGCGTCCCCAACATGAGTCTCGGCCGGCGCAGCAGCCGGGCAAGCTCGCGCAGGCTTGCGGCTTGCGGGCTCACGGGCGGCGTGCGCGCGTTGCGGTACATCCAGAAGGCGGCCGCGACCACGACGAGAACAGCGGCGATGGCGAGAAATGGAAGCTGCACCGCATGCGCTTCGCTCCTGCGCAGACGATCGAGTGCTGCGGGGGCGACGCCCGCCGCGTTCAGCGCGACCCCGCTGCCGATGATGAAGGCCGCGCCGACCCAGGGGCCGATGGTCGTGCCGAGCGAGTTGAAAGCCTGGGCAAGGGTGAGCCGGCTTGATGACGTGGCGTCCGCGCCCAGTCCCGCAATGAGCGGATTGGCGACCACCTGCAACAGGGTGATTCCGGCCGCCATGACGAAAAGCGCGAACAGGAAGGCGGAAAAGCTTCCGATCGCGGCGGCGGGCGCAAAGAGAAGACAGCCCGAGGCCATCACCACGAGGCCGAGCACGGTGCTGCGCATATAGCCCGCGCGGGAGAGCACAAGACCCGCGGGAATCGAGAAGAAGAGATAGCCGAGGAAAAAGCTGAACTGCGTCAGCATCACTTCCGTGTAGGAAAGCGCGAACAATCCCTTGAGCTTGGGCACGAGGGAATCGACGAGGACGGTGGCGAAACCCCAGGCGAAGAACAAGGACACGACGAGTGCAATGAGCGGGCGCTGTTGTGCGACGCCGCCCGCATCTACGTTTGGCTCACGCGCACCCGCGCGTTGCTGCTCGGTCGAGCTCACGGAGGCAAAACCTGCTCGTCGAGTGTCACGTGCATCATGTCCCCGAGCGATTGCGAGGAGGTTCCCACACGGACCCCGTAATCGCCTTTCGCGATGTGCCAGCGATCGCGGTCCACCTCGAATTGCGCCACGAGGCGCGGATCGGCGGTGATGCTCACGCGGTGGGTTTCGCCAGGCGCGAGATCGATCTTGCTCCAGCCGATCAAACGCGCCGGCTCATCCGGACCCGGCGGCACGGCGTAAGCCTCGACCGTCTCCTTGCCTTCGACGGAGCCGTCATTGGTGACATTCGCGGAAACGGCGATCGTCGCGCCGCCCGAGGCTTGCGCGCCGTCGATGCGAAAGCTGCCGTAGGAGAGCCCGAAGCCGAAGGGAAAGAGCGGCACGAGATTCTTTTTCTCGAACCAGCGATAGCCGACATCGGCGCCCTCGACATAGTCGACATCGAACCAGGCGCCATGCGCGTCAAGCCCGGGCAGGACGGGTCGCGGCAGCTGGTCTTCGCTCGCGGGAAAGGTGATGGGCAGCCTTCCGGATGGATTCACTTCGCCGAACAGCACATTGGCGGTCGCGTCGCCGCCTCCGTTTCCCGCATACCACGCTTCGACTACGGCGGGCACGTTCGCGAGCCACGGCATCAGCACCGGGCCGCCCGTTTCCAGCACCACGATCGTGCGCGGGTTGGCGGCAGCAACGGCCGCGATGAGCGCGTTCTGCGTGCCCGGCAGCGAAAGATTCGGGACGTCGCTGCCTTCCGTCATCCATTGCAACGCGAAAACGATCGCGACATCGGCGTTCTTCGCGGCCGAGACGGCAACCGCGATGTCCTCGCCATTCGCGTAGATGATGTGCGCCTCTGGCGCGGCGGTCTCGATCGCGACGAGCGGGGAATACGGATCGAACACATGGCCGCTCAGCGGCATCGCGCGTGCGCCGCCGGGCAGCACGATCACCGGGCCGCCGACCGGAAATTCGTTCGCCAGACTGTGGCCGATGGGCATGACCTGCGAGGAGCCTCCGCCCGATAGCACGCCGATGTCCGCATGTCCGCCGATGACGGCAATGCTGCGCGGATGAGATGTGAGCGGCAGGAGCGCTCCCTCGTTCCGGAGCAGAACGATTCCGTCTTCCGCTTCCAGCTGCGCGGTTGCGAGATGGCCCGCGATATCGGAAAGGCGCGGGGTGGGCGGATTGTCGACGAGCCCGCGCACGAACATCGTGCGCAGGATGCGGTGGACCATGTCGTCGAGCCTCGCGGGCGCGACGCTGCCATCCGCGAGTGCCTGCGCGAGCGGCGCTGCGAAATAGAGCTGGCGGTCGAATCCCGAAGCCGATTCCTGGTCGAGACCGGAATTCGCGGATTCCACCGTGCTATGCACCGCGCCCCAATCGGAGAGTACCCAGCCGGGATATTTCCAGTCGCGCTTCAGTACCTCGTTCAGGAGGAACGGGTTTTCGCAGGAATAGACGCCGTTGTAGCGGTTGTAGGCGCACATCACCGCGCCCGGCGCGCCGCGCTCGATGGCGATCTCGAAAGCGAGAAGGTCGGATTCCCGTGCTTCCGCCTCGCCGATCTCCGCGCTCAATTCGCGGCGCCCCGTCTCCTGGTCGTTGAGCGCGAAATGCTTGACGGTCGAGATCACGTGCGCGCTCTGCACGCCCGCGACTTCCGCGCCCGCGATCGTGCCCGCAAGCAGAGGATCCTCTCCCGCATATTCGAAAGTGCGTCCGCCTCGCGGATCGCGGGCGAGATTCATCGCGCCGGCGAGCACGACACTGTAGCCGCGGTCGCGCGCCTCCGCGCCGAGCGCCGCTCCGCCCTGAAAGATGAGATCCGGATTCCAGGTCGCGGCCATCGCGAGCCCGGAGGGCAGCGCGGTCGCCTCATCGCCCGGCCGCGTATTGGCGCTGTTGGCGATGCCGAGCCCGGCATCGGATTCGACGAGAGAAGGAATACCGAGCCGCGGAATGCCCGGAATGAATCCCGCCGTGTTGCGAAGCTCGGCCTGGTATTCGGGCGGCGCGCCCCTGGAGAAGATGCTGCCGCCCTTCACGCCGAAGAAGCCGAGAACGAGGCGAAGCTTCTCGTCCTGAGTCATCTGCGCTTCGAGAAGCGCGGCGCGCGCATCGGGATCGAGAGACGGATTCATCCAGGGACGATCGGCCGGCGCGGGACTTTCGACTTGCGGAGTCTGCGCGCTCGCTACGACGTTCGCGCAAAGCGCTGCGAATACGCACGCTGCCGCGAAAAGTCGCGAATGGAATCGAATTCGCGGACGCATGGGAAGTTTGGTTTACCCCGCCGGTTTGGCAGCTTCGTTCGCCGAAATGAGCGCGGCGCGCAGCTGGTCGGCGATGTCGACCATTCCTCCTGGCGTGTGCGGCATCAGGATCACCTTGCTGCCGGACGAGACGCCGATCTCCTTCATGGTGTCGAAATATTGCGTCATCAGCACGAGCTTGAGTACCTCCGGGGCGGTGACGTCGCCGATCTTGTCCGTGAACGCCGCGATCGATTCGCGCAACCCGTCGACGATGGCGCGCCGCTGCTTGGCGATGCCTTCGCCCTGGAGGCGCTTGGATTCCGCCTCGGCCTCCGCGTTCTTGACGATGAGGATCTTGTTTGCTTCGCCTTTCGCCGCAGCCGCCACCTGCAACCGCTGCTGCGTCTGGATCTCGTTCATCGCGGCCTTGACGTTGTCGGCGGGATTGACGTCGGTGACGAGCGCGTTTGGGATTTCGAAACCGTAGATCTTCATCGAGGCGTCGAGCTCGGTCTTCACCGAGGTGCCGACCTCGTCCTTCTTTTCGAACACTTCGTCGAGATTCATCTTGGGGACCTTGGCGCGGACCACGTCGAGAACGTAGGACGTGATCTGGTCGACGTGATTTTGCAGCTTGTAATAGGAATCCGCTTCCTGTCCTTCGACCACGCGGTACTGCACCGCGACGAACAGCTTCACGAATACGTTGTCGAGCGTCTTGGTTTCCACCTCGACGGGCAGCTGGTGCACGCGCAGCGACACGCGCTGCGCGACCCCGTCGATCAGGGGGATCTTGACGTTGAGGCCGGGAGGCGCCGTGCGCACATATCGCCCGAAGCGCTCGATGATCGCCCGGCTCTGCTGCTCGACCGTGAAGAACGTGCCGGAGAGAACGATGAGAACGACGAGCGCGAATACGGCCCAGAATACAAATGAAACAAAGTGCTCCGGCCCCGACATGATGAATTCCCCTTCGGTGAGTCGTTCGCGCTCGAGAGTAACGCAGCGGATGCAATGATTCTATTGCACAGCGCCGAAGCGTCGTTCGCATTACCCCTCACCCGCGTTACGCTTTCCTCCCCCGCTCTTCGTGGCGGCGTGCCCCCGCNNCGCTCGCGCCACCTCCCCCGCGAAGTGCGGGGGAGGAAAACCTTTATGCGTGCCCGCCCGTCGCGCCGTGTTTGTGGAAGGTGTCGGCGATCAGTTGCGCGGCCCAGTTGAGATCCGCTTCGCTGTGAGATTGCGAGACCTGGAAGCGGATGCGCGCGGCGCCCTCGGGCACCACAGGGAACGAGAAGCTGGTCGCAAGCAACCCGCCCGCGAGCAGGTCCTGGCTGATGGCTTTCGATTTCACGGATTCGCCGACGACCACCGGCACGATCGCGCCTTCGCCTTCGAGTGGCGCGATGCCTTTCGATTTTAGCGTCTTGCGGAATAGTTCAGCCTTCGCGCGAAGTGTCCCCGCACGCTCCGGTTCTTTTTCGAGGATCCGGATCGCTTCGAGTGCCGCTGCGGCAACGGATGGCGGCACGGCGTTGGAGAACAGATGCGGTCGCGAACGCTGGATGAGAGAGTCGATGACAACGCGCGGGCCCGCGACGTAACCGCCCGCGCCGCCGCCAAGCGCCTTGCCGAGCGTGCCGGTATGGATATCGACGCGCTCGAGCAGGCCGTAATGCTCGACCGTTCCGCGCCCCGAAGGCCCGACCACGCCCACGCCGTGGGAATCGTCGACCACGACAAGCGCATTGTGCGATTTCGCGAGCCGCACGATGTCCGGCAGGGGTGCCAGATCGCCTTCCATGGAGAACACGCCGTCGGTGACGATGATCTTTCCGGGCTTGTCGGCATGTTTATCTAGTACGCGCGCAAGGTCCGCCATGTCGGCATGCCGGTAGATGTCGCGCACCGCATCCTTCGCGATGGCGCGGCAGCCGTCGATGATGCTCGCGTGATTGAGCGCATCGGAGATCACCACGTCGCCCGCGCCTGCGAGCACGGGAAATAATCCCGTGTTGGCGGACCAGCACGACGAATAGGTGATCGCGGATTCCGCGTGGAGAAATTCGGCGATCTTGCGCTCGAGCTGTTCGTGTATCATGAGCGTGCCGCAGATGAAGCGCACCGNNGTTTTGTCGCCGTCTCGAGCTCGTGCAGCGTTTTATAGTTGCCGATTTCGCGGGCCTTTTCGAGCTCGCCCGCGAGCCGTTGAAGAACCGGATTGCTCATGCTGCTTTTCCTGTAAAATCGAGAATAACCTTGCCGCAATTGCCGGCGGCGATGAGGTCAAAGCCTTCCGCGTAATCCTGGGCCGCGAGGCGATGGGTCAAAATCCTGTCCATCACCTCGGGATTGCGCAGCATGAAGGCTGACACATCATACCATGTGCCGAACATGCGCCGGCCGGTGACGCCGTGCAGCGTCGCACCCTTCATGATCACCGTCTCGGCGAGATCGAGAGTCACGTCCGAGCCCGGCAGCCCGAGCAGCACCACATGGGCGCCATTGCTCGCGACTTCCAGTGCGCTGCGCAACGCTCCCGCATTGCCGCTCATCTCGAGCACGATCTCGGGGCCCTGGCCGTCGGTCATGGAGAGGATTTGCGCGCGCGTGTCGGCGGCGCGCGGATCCACGACCAGATCGGCGCCCAGTTCCCGCGCCAGCCGCGCGCGGTATGGCGAGGGCTCGGTCACCATCACCCGACGCGCTCCATGGGAGCGCGCAATGCCAATGCTGAACAGGCCGATCGTTCCTGCGCCGGTGATGAGCACGTCGCGGCCCGCGAGCGGCACGATGGTCGCGGCATGCATCGCGTTGCCGCAAGGATCGAACACCGCGGCGTGGCGGTCGGGAATGGCGTCGTCCACTGCCCACGCATTGCCGGCCGGCACGACGACGCGTTCGGCGAAGGCGCCAGTGCGGTCGACGCCGATGATGGAGGTCTCGCGGCAGAGATGCGCGCGGCCCGTGCGGCAGAGCCGGCAATGTCCGCAGGTGACGTGGCATTCCGCACTCACCCGTTGTCCGGGCGAAAAATGGTGCACGCCTTCGCCGACGCGCGCGATGCGGCCGACGAATTCATGGCCCACCACCATGGGCGGCTTCACACGCCGCGACGACCATTCGTCCCATTTCCAGATGTGGAAGTCGGTGCCGCACACCCCCGCCATGCTGACGGCGACTTCGACCTCGCCGGGGCCGGGGCCCTTCGGGCTTTCCACATCGGCATGTGAAAGCCCTTGTTCGGGGCGAGCTTTGAGGATGGCGAACATGGCTTCCCCATTCGGTTTCGTCGGCTCCTGATTATCCGCTATATTGGTACGACGCAACCAAGATAGTGGACATGTCTAGGAACGATCCGAGCATTGCCGTCGCCGTCGCCCGTCTCCGGAAGGAGCGCAAGTTGTCGCTCGCGGCACTGGCGCAGCTGGCCGGCATTTCGCGCTCGATGTTGCACGAGATCGAAAAGGACCGCACCAATCCGACCGTCGGCATTGCCTGGCGACTTGCCACTGCGCTCCGTGTCGATCTGCCCGAATTGCTGCGCGGCTCGGTGCAGAGCCCGATCGTCGATGTCATCGGCGAGCAGGCGACACCGTGGCTGACGAGCGAGGACGGACTCTGCCGCTTGCGCATCCTGGGTCCGCTGCAACTGGCCGGGCATCTCGAATGGTATCTGCTCGATGCCGAGCCGAAGGGCGAGCTCGTCTCGTCCGCGCACCAGCCGCGCACGACCGAACATCTCTCGGTGCTCAAGGGCGAACTGGTCGTGTCCGTCGACAACGAAGAAAGCGTCGTGCCGGCTGGCGCCACGATCCGCTACCGCGCCGATCGCCCCCACGCCATCCGCAACCGCAGCAAGACGCCCGCCGAAGCGCTGCTGATGGTGGTGCTTTAGACTCGCGGCGCCCGTGTCCCCCCTCACCTGCGCAGGAGCGGTTGAGGGGACAGTGTGCGCGAGCCCTCTCCCACAAGGGGAGAGGGGATTCCGCGCGCTGATTTTCGGCAACGTTGATGCAGGATTCGGATTTCCCTCTCCCCTCGTGGGAGAGGGATGCAGATACGTGCGTTGAATTCTGTTTCAGCCTGGGTGAGGGGGCCTTCTTACGCCAGTTCGAATCTTATCGGCACGGTTTTGGGGCCGCTGACGAACAGCGCCTGGGTCAGTTTCGGCTCGCCGTCGAGGGCAAGGGATTTCAAATGCGGGAGAAGCTCTTCGAAGAGGATGCGCATCTCCATTTTGGCGAGGTGCTGGCCGAGGCAGAGGTGTGCGCCGTAGCCGAACGACAGATGGCGGTTTGGCTTGCGCTCGACGCGGAAGACATCGGGATCCTCGAACAGCTCTTCGTCGCGATTGCCCGAGGCGTAGCAGAGCATCAGCCAGTCGCCCTTCGCGATCGCGCGCCCTGCAAGCTCGGTATCTGCCGTGGCGGAGCGCATGAAGTGCTTGACCGGAGTCGTCCAGCGGATCGCTTCGTCGACGAGTCCCGGAATGAGAGACGGATCGTTTTTCACTTTCGCAAACTCGCCGGGATTTTCCGCGAGCGCCCACACGGCGCCCGCCGTCGATGACGACGTCGTGTCGTGTCCCGCGGTCGCGACGATGATGTAATAGCCCATCGCGCCGATGTCGGAGATCGGCTCACCGTCGATCTTTGCATTGGCGATGAGCGTTGCGAGGTCCTCGCGCGGATGGGCGCGGCGCTCCGCGCTCAGCTTGCGGAAATAGGAACTGAAATCCTCGATGGTCGCCTGGATCAGCGCCGTCAGCTGCTCCGGGCTCAACGCGCTCAAGGCCCTTGCCGTGTCGGGGTCCTGCGGACCGAACAACTCCTGGGTGAGCCGGAGCATGCGGGGCTCGTCCTCCTCCGGCACGCCCATGATCTCCATGATCACATGCAACGGGTAGCCCGCCGCGACGTCCGTCACGAAATCGCAACGGCCAGGTTTCGCGCACATCGCATCGACGGTGCGCTTTGCAATCACGCGGATGCGCTCTTCGAGCTTTTTGAGATTGGGTGGCATGAACCATGCCTGCGTCAGTGCGCGGTATTTCGGATGGTCGGGCGGATCCATCTGCACGAGCGAATAGACGAGATGCGGGCTGCCGCCGGTAATTTCGCGCACGCGGCGGTCGGCCGCCTGGCCGGTCAGCGTCGTCGGACGGTCGCCATTGTGGAAGAGATCGTTCTGCCGGCCGACTGCGAGAATATCGGCGTGCTTCGTCACCACCCAGAAGGGATCGAATCCTTCCGCTTCGGCAATCCCGAGCGGATTGTTCGCGCGCAGCCAGCGCCAGGTTTCGTGTATGCGTCCGTCGGCATAGGCGGAGGGATCAACCAGCGCTTCGGCGAAGCGCGCGGGAATTGGGACGTCGCTCGCGCCTGTCATTGCCGGCGTCACTGCGCGGCCAGAGGAATAGCGGGCTCCCGCGCGGCGAGCGAATGTTTGAGCGCCGCGACGGCGCCCACAATGTGATAGAGCGAGCTCGCCGGCGCCGGTTCCTCGACGAAGCGGTTGGTCGCCGTCAGCGTGTCGCGCCAGAGCCCGCGCGTCGGCACGTCGAGATATTTCCACAGCGATTCCGCGGCGGCGACCGCGTGTTCGGCATAGGAATCGGTGGCCGCGTCCGCCGCGCCGCCGAGGAGCAGCGCAGCCTTGAGCCGTTCCGTCTGCGGCCAGAGCCGTGCGCGGCTCGAGCGGGCAGACATGTCTTCGTTGAGCGCATCGATGGCGACCCCGCGCACCGTATCGATGCCGCGCACACCCGTCTCGAACAGCCGCCGGGCTGCCAGCTCGGCCGCGGGCTCGTTGCGCAACCGCGCCCAACGCGCGAGCAGCGTGGCCCATTCAAACTGATGTCCCGGTTCGACGAGGCGGCCAAGCTCTCCCAAAGCCGGCTGCCAGCGCGCGGTGAAATGTTCGCGCAGAAATCCGTCGTCGGGATCGATGAAGCGTTTGAGGCAGAGCGCCGCGATTTCGTCCGCGAGCGCGTCCCATGTGGCGCCGCCGCCGGCCTCCGACCACGCGAGGGCTGCTTCCAGAAGATGCATGTGGGGATTGGATTGAAATGGGCTGTTCGCCTGCTCGCGGAAGCCGCCCGCTTCGTGACGCATCGACCCTTCGATCGCGGCAAGCAGCCTCTCGGCGTCTTCGTCGAAACCTGGCGGCGCGCCGGGCAATTTGTGAAGCGACGCCATCGCCAGCAGGGCGAATGCCTGGTCGTAGAGCGTGGCTGATTCCTCGAGCGGATGACCTTCGGAATCGACGAGGGCGCGGAACAGGCCATCCTCGCGCAGATAATGCGTGCGGAAATAACGCATGGCGTGCAACGCAGCTTCCCGCGCGGGCCCTGTCCATCCAAGCCTGTGCGCCTCGGCATAGACGAAAGCTTGGCGGGCCTGGACGCGCGCGCGCCGCGGCGAGGACGTTTCCGCGCGGCCATCGAGCCCGAGCACTTCGTGAAACCCGCCATGCTCGTGATCGGCGCCGAGCGACCACCACACGGGCAGGGCGCCAGTCAGGAGCCAATGTTCGTAGCGTGTGGTCCAGGCGGCCAGCGCATCCGGCGAACCCTGCGCACCGGCGCGGCGCGATCGTCCGTTTACGGACAATGTTTCGGCAACCGACTTCACCGCCTGGCTTGACGAGAGATCGCAGATCAGGATGCCGCCCGGCTCCGCGATGATGGCGACATCCTTCACGCCGACCGCTACGACGGGCACATCGGTCTCGTTGCGCACCAGAGAACGCTCCGCGCCCAGGAGCAGGCAGTCACCGCTGGCGGCATTGCCGTCTGCGTCTTTCGCGCAGGCCTCGTGAACCGCGCTCCATGCGCCGAGATCCGACCAGAAGAAGTCAACCGGCAGCACCGCGGCGCAATCTGTTTTTTCCATCACCGCGTAGTCGATGGAGATTTTCGGTGCGCCGGCGAAGCTCGGCGCGAGGCGCAAGGTGGCGCCGGAACGCTCGGCGTCGCGCACCGCTCCGCGCGCCGCGTCGGCGACCGTGGGCGCGTGGCGGTCGATCTCATTGAGCATCGTATCGATCGCGAAGATGAAATTGCCGCTGTTCCAAAGATGTCCGGCCGCGAGATACGCGGCGGCTTTGGCGAGATCTGGCTTCTCGATGAAGGCATCGACTGGCACGACGGCGCCTCCGCCTGTGACCCGCGGCTTGATGTAGCCATAAGCCGTGGACGGCCGGTCGGCTTTCACGCCGAGCGTCACGATCATGCCCGCCTGCGCGGCTTCTGCCGCAGCGAGCACGGCGCGGCGGAAGGCTTCGTCGTCGGGAATGTAGTGGTCCGAGGCGACGACGACGGCGATCGCGTCCGGATCTTCCTCTGCGATCGCAACCACCGCGGCGGCAATTGCGGGCGCCGAATCGCGCACGCAGGGCTCGAGCAGAATCGATGCCTCGATGCCGATCTCGGCGAGCTGCGATTCGATTGCGTCGGCGTGCTGGATGTTGCCGATGATGACGGGCCGGCCCAGCTTTGCCACCCGCAGCACGGTCTGCTGGAACATCGAGACCTGCCCCGTCAGGCGCAGGAACTGCTTGGGGCGCGCATGATGCGAAGCGGGCCACAACCGCGTTCCCGCACCGCCGCACATCACGACGGGGATAACCCTTCTCGTCGACACGGCCGTGATCTGCCTCTCCGCCATTGTCATCCGGACACTGATTCGCTGTCCTGGCGCTGTCCGTGCGAAAGATCGGGCGCACCCGCGCGTGATGGCCGCCCGCAGCGACTTTTCGCCGACCTCCGCCTCATCCGCAAGCCGGATTCCCGCGGAGCCAATATATTGTTGTCGATCAATAGCTTAGCTCATGACAAGCTTGAAGGTGGCGACAGAATCGCCATATGCCCAATTCAACGACAATTGTCCGCGGGAGCCGATCATTCATGCTAGGTTGCACCCACGGTGCGCCGTAAGCGCGGTCCAGCCTGCCTATTCAGGGCCAGTTTTGATAGCCAGTCTTTATGGAAAGAGTTGCAATGTCCGATCCGACCGAACGCCGCGAGGCCGTGCGCCGCAATGCCCAGAGTCATTTTACGCATACAGAGCGGCGTGACGAGCTGGTGCGCCAGGAAATCGAGAAGGAGCGGGCCGCAGTCGACGCGAAGACGGCCAAGCTCAAGGCTCTGCGCCTGGCCAAGGAGGCGAGCGAAAGGGCGGAAGGCGAGCGGCTCGCCGCCGAGCGCGAGAAATCCGGCGCCGCTGCGACCAAAACCACCCGCCGCAAACGCACGCGCACCGCGGAGCCGGCAAAGGCCCGCGCCAAGACCGGGTGACAGGTTACGCATTCACGCGACCGGTACGCGCTTAATTTTCCTCCCCCATGCGTGGCTAGGGTTGGCGCATATTGTTTCATATTTCAGTCGCTACTGAGCATGGGCTCTATTTTCCTCCCCCAACGGGGGGAGGCAGTTTGCGGAGCGAAGCGGAGCAAACCGGAGGGGGAGTCCGCGCGCGGCGCGNNAAGTGCGCGGCGCTCGACTCAAGTTCTGTGGGAGAAAACCCGACTGATTCGCATGTGCAATCGTCTCTGCGCGGATGAGGCGTACTCACAAAAAACCATGGCCGGTCGCGAGACCGGCCATGGCTTAGATTTAAACGATTGATCGTAGAGTTGTTTCAGTGGCGATCGCGCCAGCGATCGCGGTCATGATCCCAGTGCCCGCGGCCTTCCCAGCGATGATCGGCCCAACGACCGTTGCGCCAGAAAGCGCCATCGCCCCAGCGAACCCCCGCGCGCCAGGCAAACGGATCGCCACGCCATTCATTGGCGCGCCATCCGCCGTGCCACCAAAACCATTGGCGCCCGTGCCAATTGCGGGAATAGAACGGGCCGTGGTACCAGACGCCGCCGATATAGACGGGATCGGCATAGTAGTCGTAACCGCAATTGTCCCACGGCGCGCCATAGGTGTAGTTGTAGGCGGCGCACGGTCCCGGCGGTCCGTACCAGACTCCCGGTGCGGGCACGCCGACGCCGACCGCAACCCCCGGCACGGGTATGCCGACGCCAACAGATACATGCACGCCGGCCTNNGGCCTGCGCCGGCGCCGACGCACCCGCCGCGATTGCGCCGAGAGCGGCCGCGCCGAGCGCGAGTTTCGTTAAATGGTGCATATGAGGATTCCTTTCCTTGCGGGTCCTGCCCCGAATCACTCTCTTTCTGGACGAGAGCTGCTGAATATCACGTGAACGCAACAAATGATGCTCCCGTCTGGCGCGGCGAGCATTTCCGTGCCAAAATCACGGTCTTCTTGGGAGGGGCAGGACATGGGCAAGATCGATCTTGGCCGCGTGGTCATCGGCGGCGTCGTCGCAGGAATCATCATCGACATTTTCGAGTTCGTGCTGAACGGCTGGTATCTGGCGGGCCAGTGGACTTCCGTGATGGCCTCGCTCAACCGGGCGCCGGTCGGCACCAATGCGATCATCGCCTTCAACATCGTGGGGCTGTTCACCGGCATCGCTGCGGTATGGACCTATGCCGCCATCCGTCCGCGCTTTGGCATCGGGCCGGGCACGGCCTTCATCGCGGCGCTCCTCACCTGGATCACCGCCTACGTGCTCTCCGACGCCGCGCCCGCGATCATGGGAATTTTCCCGCTTAGAATTGTGGGCACGATGATCGGCGTGGGTCTCGTCGAAATCGTCGTCGCAACCATGGTAGGCGCGTATCTCTACCGCGAAGGCGAATGACGCGTAGAAACAAGATTTAGCGCAGAGGGCGCAGTGGATGCGCAGGGTACGCAGAGAAACTGCTGCGCGCCTTTGGCGCGCGATTCGTATACCGCGTCCTCCGCGCACCCACTGCGTCCTCTGCGTTAGAATCTTTTTGTTTGGCTGATCCGCTTCAGGCGATCAGGGGAAAGCACTCCGCCACTTCGCGCAGCCATTGTTTGACGCGGTCCTGGACTTCGGCTCGTGACTTGCCGAGGCGCACCAGCACGAGATCGCGCTGCGGCACGACGACGATGAACTGTCCCTCGTAACCGTTGGCGGAGAAGGAGCCGGGGCCGGCAATGTCGAGCCACCAATGCGCGCCGTAACGGCCCTGATCCGCCGTCTGCTGGTACGTCGGTGTGCGCGCATAATCGACCCAGCCCTCGGGGACGATGCGCGCGCCATCCCACATGCCGCCCCGCAGATAGAGAAGGCCGAAGCGCGCGAAATCGCGCGCCGTCGCAAACAGGAACGACGAGCCGATGAACGTGCCGGCCGCGTCGAATTTGGGCAATGCGCTCGTCATGCCGAGCGGCGCGAACAGCCTCTTGCGCATGAACGCTTCGAAGGCGCCCCCGCGCGCGCCTGCGGCATCGGCGGCGAGTCTCGCAACGATATTCGTCGTACCGCTCGAATAGGCCCAGAACGAGCCGGGCGGGTGGGCGAGAGGGAAGGACGCGGCGAAATGCGCCGCGTCGTCCTTGCCTTTGCCCCACAGCATGTCGATCACGTCGGTAGGTTCGTCCGGGATATAGGACTCGATGAAGGCGAGGCCGCTCGACATGCGAAGCAGCTGGTCGAGGGTGATTGCGCGGCGCGGATCATCCGGGCCGCGCCATTCCGCGACGGGCGCGGGCGCGCGGATATCGATCCGGCCGCCGCCCGCGAGAATACCGATAAGCGCATGGGTGATGCTCTTCGCCATCGACCAGGAGGGGCATAGCGAATCGGGAGAAAAGCCGGTGCCGTAACGCTCGAGCACGAGCCGTCCTCGCGCCACCGCGAGCACGGCATGGGTCTCTCCGAGCGGCGCGACCGCATTTTCATCGAATGCCGCTTCGATAAGCCGCGCCAGTGTCGCACGGTCCGCTTCCGATGGAACATCGGCTTCAGGCCAGGCTTCCGTGGGCCACGGCGTATCCGCATGCTGGGCGGAGAGCGGAACCAACCTATTCGCCATCGGTCCGGAACCTTTGTTGCCATCCTTTGTTAATGAGGACACATCCCCATGCCGCCGCCAACGCGCAATCCGTCGAGGCGTGGCAACGGGATTTGTACCATGTCCGGCGGGAGGAACCCCGCCTCATCCTGCGCGTTGCCAAAAGTGGTTGGCTGAATCCTGAAATTGGGAGAAATCCATGAAGAACTTGATCAAATGGGCGGGTGCGGCTGCGGTGAGTACCGTTGCCGTGATGCTCACGGCGACCAGCGTTTCCGCTGCCGTCGCCTGCAATGCGGCAGGCGAGTGCTGGCATGTCAAGCGCGCCTATACCTATCAACCCGAATTCGGTGTGGTGGTTCACCCCACCGGCTGGAAATGGGGCCCGAGCGAGCATTTCACCTGGCGCGAGCATACCGGCCGCGGCTACTGGAGGAATGGCGTGTGGGTCACGTTCTGATCCCGCGACCGCTCTGAAACATGAACGGCGGAAGCAGAAACGCTTCCGCCGTCTTGCTGTTCCGGCTTCGGATGGCGGCTGGAATTTTGGCGCCGCAACTGCGGCAGATGTTTATGTGCGGCTATGCGATGTCGCCCCCGGCTGCCGAAGCAATGGCGCCGCCATGACGAGGCCGAACAGGGCCTTGAGAATCCCGTCTCCGGCTATGAGCGCGCCGATTGTCAGCCGCAGCCAGAACGCCAGCGCAACCCAGATCAGGATTGCCGCCGCCAGAACGGGCATCCTGGACCATGCGACCAGCGCATGATGATGAAATGCAGCGCAACGATGGTCAGTGCGACGGCTGCAGCCATGAAATCGAAGCCGTGCCGGAACCAGCCGAGCTTTGACGCGGCGAGAAAGGCCGCAATCTCAGCCCCGATTGCGATCCACATGACAACGATATTGACCCGCGTCGGTCGGCCGAAGCGCCCGCGCGCGAATCTCACGGCGAGCGGGATGGAAATGAAGCCGGCCAACGCTCCCGCGACAAGCCCGACAAGAATCGCCGAACCTCCGGCCAGTCCGCCGGCGAGCAGGCCAAGACCCACGCAGGTAAGAAAGGTGCCACCACCCGTCTGCATCGGCCAGATCGATTTGAACCAGATCGATTTGGAGTCGTGCATGGAAACATCCGGCTCTGTGCCGACCTCCGGGCTGGCGCGTGTATCGCCGCCTGCCGTCATGCTGCAAGCGGGCGAACTTCCGTTTTCAGCCGTCCGGCGAGCCTGTCGTCTGTCGTCTCCAGCTCGAAGCGGCTCTGCAGATTGAGCCAGAACTCCGNNTGCGCGAGCCGATACTGGCTTATGCCCAAGGGCTCGAGAAAGTCCTTCAACAGGATTTCTCCGGGGTGAACCGGCGGCAGTTTCCTCGTCATATCGATTCCTCGCTCAATGATAGTCGATGATTTCAGCCTCGAATGCGCTCCCATTCTCCCAGTGAAAACAAATCCGCCACTGGTCGTTGACGCGAATCGAATGATGCCCTTTGCGATCGCCCCTGAACGCTTCGAGCCGATTCGCAGGAGGTATGTTTAGCGTGTCCAGCCGGGTTGCCGCATCTGCGCCCGGAATGGTGCTAGGGTGCGGCCCTCGATCAGCGAACGAGGGGAACTTCCATGCGCGAAGGTCAATTGGCGGCGATTGCGGCGGCGGCTTTGCTGTCCACATCCGTGGTCTGGGCTGCTTCAGGCGACACGGCGGCGACGAAACCGGCGCCAGCGCCCATCAGGCCCGTCACCGAAACGTTCTGGGGCAAGAAGGTCACCGACAATTACCGCTACATGGAAGCGCTGGATCCCACGACGCTCGACTGGATGAAGGCGGAGGGCCATTACACGCGCTCCGTTCTCGACAGCATCAAGCCTCTCGCCGATCTGAAGACGAGGGTCGCCAATTTCACCGCCAGCTTCGGCCTCGTGCAGGACTACGCCTCGTTCGGTGGTCGTGCGTTTTACGAGGAGCGCGCGCCGGGGTCCGACAATTTCGATCTCATGGTCAAGGACGCGAACGGCGTGCGCAAGATCGTCGACGTGGCGGCGTTGCGGGCCGCCCATGGCGGCAAGCCGTTCGCGATCAACTACATCCTTGCCTCGCCCGACGGCAGCAAGGTCGCGGCCGGAATCTCCGAAGGCGGATCGGAAGACGCGTCGCTCACCGTCTATGATGCGGCGAGCGGCAAGCAGATTGCAGGCCCGATCGACCGCGCGCAGTTCGGCGCCACCGCCTGGACCGACGATTCGCAGACGCTCTATTTCAACCGGCTGAAAAAGCTCGCGCCGACCGACGCGCCGACGGAGAAGTACAAGGACTCGACTGCCGACTCCTGGGGTCTGAAATCCGAGCCGGTTCCCGTTCTTGGTTCGGCGCTCGGCCACGGCCCCGCGATCGGCCACAACGAATTTCCCCTGGTCGTGATCAGCGCCGGCGCGCCGATCGCGGCGGCGCTCTCCATCAACGGCGTGCAGAACGAGGTCGCGTTGTGGACCGCGCCGATCGCCCAGGTGAACGATCCCAAGGCCGTGTGGACGAAGCTGTTCACGCACGACGACGGCATCACCAACGCCGACGAGCGCGGCGACGATCTGTTTTTCCTCTCGCACAAGGATGCGCCGACCTTCAAAATCCTCACGCTCAAGGTCGGCCAGCCGCTTTCCGCCGCCACAACACTCGTGCCGGCGAAATCCGACCGGGTGATCGAATCGATGCGCGCGGCATCCGACGCTCTCTATGTGCTGGCGCGCCACGGCGCCTATTCGCAGCTCCTGCGCATTCCCGCGGGTAGCATGGCCATCGAGGAGGTGCCGCTGCCGTTCGAAGGCCATATCGGCGAATTGTTTGCCGATCCGCGCACGCCGGGCGCCACGATCTCGCTGTCGAGCTGGGTGGTGCCGCCGGCCGAATATTCGTACGACCCCACGACGAAGAAATTCACCGATCTCGGCATCGGCACGCGCGGCGACATGGATTCCGCGAACTATGTGGTCAGCGATCTCGAGGCGAAAGCGCATGACGGCACCATGGTGCCGCTTTCCCTCGTGCAGAAGAAAGGTGTTAAGGGTCCGCAGATCACATTGATCGAAGCCTATGGCTCCTACGGCATTTCCGAACTCGCGGATTTTAGTACGCGGCGCGCGGCGGCGATGCGCGAGGGCATCAACTATGGCGTCTGCCATGTGCGCGGCGGCGGCGAGCTCGGCGAAGCCTGGCGGCTTGGCGGCAAGGATGCGAACAAACACAACACCTGGGAAGACCTGATCGCCTGCGGCGAATACGCGGTGTCCCATGGCATCACGACGAAGGGGAAGCTCTTCATCCTCGGCGGGTCGGCGGGCGGCATCACCATGGGCCGCGCGCTGACGACGCGGCCGGATCTGTTCGCGGGCGTGGTCGATCTCGTGCCTGCCGGCAACACGCTACGAGCGGAATTCTCGCCCAACGGGCCGCCCAACATTCCTGAATTCGGCACGGTGAAGACGAAGGCGGGATTCGAGAACCTCTACGCGATGGACACGATCCAGCATGTGAAGAAGGACGCACAATATCCCGCAGTGATGGTGACGACGGGGCTCAACGATCCGCGCGTGTCGCCCTGGGAGCCGGCGAAGGTCTTCGCCGCGATCCAGGCATCGGGCACGAAGAAACCGGTCCTGTTGCTCATCGACGAGGAAGCCGGTCACGGCATCGGCTCGACCAAGACGCAGACCGACAAACTCACCGCCGACTGGATCTCCTTCATCTTCTGGCAGGCCGGATTGCCCGACTGGCAACCGGCCTCCACCAGCGCCCGCCGCGCGGAGAGGTGAGGGGCGGCTCGCGCAGCGCTGGCCCCCTCCGCCCCTTCGGGGC
>PKWC01000081.1 GCA_003131925.1 Alphaproteobacteria bacterium
GCGCGCTGTCCTCGACCGCCGTCACGAGGTGGGGAAAGACGCGCTCGCCGCCCGATGCGAACACCGCATAGGCAGTAGTCAGCTCGATCGGCGTCACGTTAGAGGTGCCGAGCGCGAGCGACGCGTTCGGCGCGAGAGGCGAAGAGATGCCGCAGCGATGCGCCGCATCGACGACGCTGGTGATGCCGACCTCCTGCGCGAGACCTGCGGTCACCGTGTTGATGGAATGGGCGAGGGCGTCGGCCAGCGTCACCGTGCCGTAGCTGCGGCCGCCATAGTTGGTGGGCGTCCAGCCGTTGATATCGACGGGGCCGTCCTCGCGCACGTCCCATGGCGTGAGGCCGTTCTCGAGCGCCGCGAGATAGACGAACGGCTTGAAGGCGGAGCCGGGCTGGCGCTTCGCCTGGGTGGCGCGATTGAACACGCTCGAATCGTAATCGCGTCCGCCGATCAGCGCGGAGACTGCGCCGTCCGGCTTCATCAGCACGATCGCGCCCTCGCTTGCATGCGCGCGCCTGCCATGCGCGTTCAGCGTGCGCGCCAATGCCTGCCGCGCCGCTTCCTGCAGTCGCGGCTCGAGCGTCGTGTGCACGATCAGATCCGTGTCGCCGCCCTCGCCATCCGTCCCGACGAGTTTCAATGCTTCTTCGGCCGCCGTATCGAGAAAGAAATTGCGCGCATCGGCGAGCCTGACGTCGCTGATCACCGCGGGATGCGAGGCCGCCTCGTCAGCCTGGTCGCTTGTGATCGCGCCCGTCCGGGCCATCGCGCGCAGCACGAGCCCCGCGCGCGTCTGCGCGGCGGCAAGATCGCGCCTCGGCGAGAAGGCGGATGGCGCGCGCGTCAGCGTCGCCAGCATTGCCGCTTCGGAAAGCGAGAGGTCGCGCGCCGACTTGCCAAAATACACATGGGCCGCGCCGTCGACCCCGTAGGCGCCGGAACCCAGATAGATGCGGTTCAGATAGAGTTCGAGAATCTGCTTCTTGGAAAGAGATTTCTCGAGCGCGGCGGCATCGATCAGCTCTTCGTACTTGCGCGCGAAGGTGCGCCTGGGAGAAAGGAACACGATCTTCGCGGTCTGTTGCGTGATCGTGGAGCCGCCGGCGACGACGTGACCGGCGCGCAGGTTCATCCATGCCGCGCGCACGAGTCCGCGGATGTCGATGCCGTCGTTTTCGTAGAAACTGCGATCCTCCATGGCGATGAATGCCGCAGGAAGGTAGGGCGGCATGTCGCCGAGCGAGAGACGCTGACCCACGATCGCGCCGCGCCGTCCGGCGACGTTTCCGTCCGCGTCGAGGAAGGTAAAGGCGATCGGCCGGTTGGCGGAGTAGAGATCCTTGTTCGGATCGATGCTGGGAGCGGTCCAAACAAGGTAGCTCGGCGCGAGTTCGAGCAATACCAGGGGAACTACGAAGATCGCGGCAGCGATCACGAGCGTGCGAATGACGGCGAGCCTGTGACGTGCGGCCCAGTTGCGAGACGCCTCCAGCCTCTCCGACAGATGATCGCCCGGCATGATGGTCCCAGTTCCTCGCCAACCAATGCGGCAGATTCAAGACGCGCCCGTTCGATCCACGGCGAGTCACTGTACTGACGCCTTTTAACGCAGAGGGCGCAGAGGATTCGCAGAGGGCGCTGGGAAAGTATTGCGCGCCTGCGGCGCGAATATTCCTTTCTGTGTCCCCTGCGCTGCCTCTGCGTCCACTTCGTTCAATCTGCCGTCTGTTTTCCGTAGGAATGATAACGCAAAGCAGAACAATTTGAGCCTTGTTCTTCAGGAGGTTAGTGTGGCGCGAGCGCGTCGGTTCAGCTGGGGCGGCCCCGTTCATCCGCCGTTCATTGCGAAAACGGTAGAGAAGCCCATGTTCAGGCGCAGGATTCCGGCAATTTTTCTGGCGCTCGCGGCGTTTGTTTCGCCCGCGCTGGCGCAGCCGCGGCATGTTGTACCGTATGGCTACAATGTGCAGCCGCTCGATCGCATTCTGCCCGGAATCCGCAATGGGAGGCCCGGACGCTTTTACGATGCGGAAGGACCCTACGCCGATCCGATGGGAGGATGGCATTACCGCCTCAAATGGCTGACGCCGGATGGCCGTGTCCAGTGGCTCGACACGGACGCACGCACGGGCCGTGTTCTCGGCCCTTATCGGGGCTATGGAGGCATGGCGATGCCGCCCAGCGGATTGCGGTACTATCCTTATCCCGGGCCGCCGCGCGGCGGCTTCCCCGGCGGCTTCCGCGGACGTTTCGGCGGCTGGCGCCCGGGCGGACGTTGGCGAGGCCGCTGAGTTCATGCACAGACAAGATTTTAACGCAGGGTACGCGGTGGATGCGCAGAGGACGCAGGAAAATGATTGCGCGCGAAGCGCGCCAAAAATTCCTCTGCGTCCTCTGCGCATCCTCTGCGCCCTCTGCGTTAAAACTTTTTCCAGGTAAGAAATGCGGATACTTCTTGTCGAGGACGATCAGGATCTGCAGCGGCTGTTGAAGCGCGCGCTTCAGGACGCGGGCTATGTGGTCGACAGCGCAAGCGATGGCGAGGAAGGTCATTTCCTCGGCGACACCGAACCCTATGACGCGGTCATCCTCGATCTTGGCCTGCCGAAGATGGACGGCGTGCGCGTGCTGCAGCAATGGCGCAAGGCCGGGCGCAGCATGCCGGTGCTGATCCTCACCGCGCGCGACCGCTGGAGCGACAAGGTTGCGGGATTCGACGCCGGCGCCGACGACTATCTCGCCAAGCCGTTCTACACCGAGGAGCTGCTGGCGCGCGTGCGCGCCCTGCTGCGGCGCGCGGCGGGGTTCGCCACATCCGAAATCGAGATCGGTTCGCTGCGCATCGACACGCGCGCCTCGCGGGTGACGCTGGACGGCAATCCGGTCAAGCTCACCTCGCTCGAATACCGGCTTCTCGCCTATCTCGCGCACCATCGCGGGCGCGTGGTTTCCCGCACCGAGCTCGTTGAACATCTCTATGATCAGGACTTCGACCGCGATTCGAACACGATCGAAGTGTTCGTGGGACGGTTGCGGAAGAAGCTCGACGCCAATCTGATCCAGACGGTGCGCGGCCTTGGCTATTGTCTCGACACTCCGGACGCGGCTCAGGCGGCCGGCTCGCCGCGCTAGCGCAACGGCGCAGCGGGTCGCGCGAAGGTTTGATTCCCTTGCGGCGCGGCTGATCGCCGCCGCCGCCGTGTGGACGCTCCTGGGCCTGCTCGTCGGTGGCACTGCGCTCTCGGGAATCTTCCGCTCTTCCGTCGAAGGCAATTTCGACGCGCGGCTGAAATCCGAACTCGACGAGATGATCGCCGCCGCCGAACCGAACGCGCAGGGCGAAGTCTCGCTCAGGGGACGCTTCACCGATCCGCGCTTCGAGCGCGTCTATTCCGGCTGGTATTGGGAGATCACGCCGGAGGGCCCGAAGGGGCCTCAGACCAACAACGCGCAGATCTCGCGCTCGCTGTGGGATCGAACGATCAAGGTCACCGATTTTCGCCGGAGCCACGCGCTTGTCTGGGGGCACGGCGAGGGACCGGACAATCAGAACCTTCGCTTCGTGGCGCAACGCATCGAATTTCCGAACATTCCCGGAAACCCGAAAGCGGGCATGCGCAGCTTTTCTTTTCTCGTCGCCGCCGATCAGGCCGAGCTTGAAAAGGAAGTGTCCGATTTCAACGGCACGCTGTTCTGGTCGTTCGCGGTCCTGGGGCTCGGGCTGATGGGCGCCATCTTCGTGCAGGTGCGCATCGGGCTTCAGCCGCTGAACCGGGTGAGCGAGGCGCTGTCGCGCATCCGCGATGGCAAGGCGCGGCGGCTGGATGGGGAATTTCCCGCCGAGATTGCGCCGCTCGCCACCGAGTTGAACAGTCTCATCGAGCACAGCGCAGAAGTTGTCGGCCGCGCGCGCACCCACGTGTCGAACCTCGCGCATTTCCTGAAGACGCCGCTCACCGTGCTCGCCAGCGAAGCGGGCGCACATCCCGGTGCGCTCGCCGATGCCGTGCTTCGCCAGGTCGGCACCATGCGCCGCCAGGTCGATCACTACCTCTCCCGCGCGCGTGCGGCCGGCGCGCTCGACGTGCTCGGCAACCGCACGCCGGTGCGGCCGGTGCTCGAGGATCTGGCGCGCGTGCTCTCGCGCATTCATGCGGCACGCGGCCTTGCGATCGATGTCGATTGTCCGCGCGATCTGGCGTTCCGCGGCGAACGGCAGGATCTGGAGGAGATGGCGGGCAATCTCATCGACAATGCGTGCAAATGGGCGCATGCGCGCGTCGCGGTCGTCGCTGGGCGCGGCGACGGCACGCATTTCGAACTCCGCGTCGGTGACGATGGCGACGGGATCGATCCCGCGGAGCGCATCAAGGTCGGCGAGCGCGGCGAGCGGCTCGACGAGAACGTTCCCGGCAGCGGCCTGGGTCTCGCCATCGTGCGCGACATCGCCAAGCTCTATGGCGGCACGCTCGCCCTCGCCGACAGCCCGCTGGGCGGCCTCGAAGCACGGCTCACGCTGCCCGCGATCGCGTGACGGCGTTATTTGTTTCCCGTGAAACAATCGTCAGCGCTTTGTATCGCTTTCGACGGCAAGAACGGGAGAATGAATTCGGTCGACACGCGTGTCGACGGAAGCCTTCTTCCGCCCCCAACGTGGGGGAGGTGGTTTGCGGAGCGAAGCGGAGCAAACCGGAGGGGGGAGTCGGCGCCCGGCTCGCGCGCCCAGGTCCCCCTCCGCCTCGCTTCGCTCGGCACCTCCCCCACGTTGGGGGAGGAAACAGCACTAGCCCATTCAGGCTTGCTCGGGGTGCTTCTGGACGAGCGAGTCGGGTTCCATCAGTCGGCGCTACAGCTACTTCGATGGAGGGTTCGTCCGAAGATACGGAAAGCCATCGATGATGTTCGCTTTCTCGGCCCAGATCTTCGGATCGAAGCCCTGCGGCAGGCCGGACTGGAACTGTGCCGTCGTCAGGCCCGTGATTCCGGGATCGTTGGTAATATTGCCGGCCCCTTGGCTCAGATTGGTGACGCCGCTCGTGTCCGTGTCCCAATAGGTGTCGGAGAGGCTGCCCGCCTGGGCACCGTCATATCCGATTAGACCGCCCACGATGCTTCCCGTTGCTCCGCCCTGGACGGCTCCGGTCGAGTAGGAGGAAGCGATCGTGTTATAGTTTTGTCCAATCAGACCTCCGTCCACGGAGTAGTTGCCTCCCCTTACTGCTCCGCTCGCGTAGGAAGAACTGACCGGACCGTCATTGGTGCCGGCAAGCCCGCCGAGATGGCAACTATCGGCGGGCGATTGATTGTTCGCCGCTCGTACGTTTCCTGTGGCATAGGAAGTCTCGACTGTGCCGAAATTTCCTCCCACGAGGCCGCCGGCTAAATTGGCTGCCCCTCCGCTCAAACTCAAAGCACCGGAGGCATGGGAGTTCGCAATCGTTGCCGTTGGGTCGTCATAACCGACGAGTCCACCGATGTAGATATCGGTCCCTTTTCCGGCGACATCGGTTTTCGCATAAGAATTTGTGATAATTCCGGCATTGATACCGACAAGCCCGCCCGCCTGTGAATCCTTCCCAATCGTTACGCTGCCTGTGGAGTAAGCGAACGCAATCGTTCCCGAGTTATCGCCGGCCAGAGGACCAGCATTCACGTATTTGACCGCCTCTGTGGCGACGATATTGGCGTTAACAATGCCGATGTTTTCGAGGACGCCCGTGTTGCCGACCAGCGCAAACATGCCGTTGCCGACGCCCCGCTCGTGCCCGCCCACGATGCTTGGATTGGAGATCGTGTTTCCGAGACCGGTGAATATCCCGAAATATTCGGTCGAAACCACAGATCCGTTATACGTGCCATCCCCGCTTGCGTCGTAGCAGCCCGCGAGCGCGAAATCGCCGCCCGGATTGGAAGCAATATCACTCGCAAGCGTCTTGAGGTCACCCACGAGCACGTAAGCGGAGCCGTCGATCGTCAGGCCGCTCGCCAGATTGGCGAAGGTGACATTGCCCTTGGCACCGAAGGACAGCGTACCGTTCCTGCCGCCGTCATTCGTATCGAGCGCGAGACCGGCAAGTCCCGTGATCGAAACTGGCTGATCGATCGTAATCGATTTGAACGCGTCGAGAGTGAGCATGCTCCCACTCGACCAGGTGACAGGCGCCTTGACCTGGATATCCTTGGCCTGCACGCCCGCGCCTGTGGTTGTGACCTCAGCGTTCCCCGCTGCGAGCAGATTCTCGAGATCGCTTGTGTTGAGCACCGCATTCGCAGCCGTCGGCGCGCACACGCCGCCCGAGCAGGTCATGTTCTGCGTCGCGTCCGAGGAGATTACAACCGCGGCGTCGGCGTCAGTCGTCGTCCCCAAGCATGCCGCCGCTGCGGCCGCTGCAATGACGTGCAGGCTTGCACGGAAGTACAGAGGATTCCCGGAATGCATGGCAGGTCCCCGCCAAAAAACGCAGCCGCAGAATAGCACGCGCCGGCCTGCCTGTCTTTCAATTTGCCTGTCTCAGCACGGGGGCGCAGTCCAGTATCGTGTCGACGGAAACCCAGGGCGGGCTCGAAGCACGGCTCACGCTGCCCGCGATCGCGTGACGGCGTTATTTGTTTCCCGTGAAACAATCGTCAGCGCTTTGTACCGCGCTCGACGGCAAGAACAGGAGAATTGCAGGCGAGCAGATGAATCCGCGCCTGTTCCGCGGAAAAAAAGAATCTGCGCGAAGGCATTGAATCGCCACCGTAATCGAAATTCCGTTCGCACAATGAACCGCTTGTGGAAACGAATCTCCTGTAAATCGCCTGATCAACAGGAGCGCGCTCTCAGATCGTTCCGTCTTTCCGGAATGCAGCGATCTCGGCGTCGGTGAATCCGAACTCACCGAGAATCTCCGCGTTGTGCTCGCCGAGCAGCGGCGGACGCCTTCGGATCTCGCCCGGCGTTCGGTGCAATTTGACCGGCGTCGCGGCAATGGGTGCGGCTCCAATTCCGGGAAAATCGATCTCGGTCAGAATATCGCTCGCCCGCACATGCGGGTCGTCCAGCGTCTCACGCATCCGATAGACGGGACCGGCGGGCACACGCGCGGTTTCGCATGCAGAGATCACTTCGGACGCGGTGCGTTGCGCGCACCATCCCGAAATGCGCGCGCTGACGATCGCGCCGTGATCGCCACGCGATTTGTCGCTCGCAAAGCGCGGGTCCTCGATCCATTCGGGCGCGCCGATCAGTTTCGCCACGCGGCGGAACAGCGGATCGCCATTCACGGCGATGGTCACCCACCCATCGCGCGTGCGGTAGATGTCCGACGGCGCCGCGGTCTGGCTGCGGTTGAGCGTGGGCTGGCGCGCGAGCTTGAGCAGCGACTCCTCGATCAGCATCGGGCTGAAAAAACTCATGGCGGTGCGCAGGAGCGCACCTTCGACGAGCTGTCCGCGCCCGCTGCGCTCGCGCTCGCGCAACGCGGCCACGACGCCCAGCGCAAGAAGCGATGCCGTTCCGAAATCGACCCAGGGCGCGGCCGCGCGCACAGGCTGATTTTCTGTTCCCGAAAACCACGCCGAGCCGCACATGGCCTGCGCGACACCGTCGAAACCCACGCGATCCGCATACGGACCTTCGAGGCCGAAGGCGGAAACGACGGCGAGGATCGCGCGCGGATTGACCGCGGAGACCGACTCGTAATCGAGTCCGAGCGCGGCAAGCGTTGCGCGCGGCAGATTGGCGACCACGATATCGCTTGCGGCCACGAGCCGGCGCACAACTTCACGACCGTGCGCCGTTGCGGGATCGAGCGTCAGGCTGCGCTTGTTGCGGTTCATCTGCAAAAACAGCGCGCCTTCTCGCGGCGTGCCCTCCGGCGTCTCGCCCAAGCTGATCATCGTGCGGTCCTCGCGCCCCTCGCGTTTCTCGACCCGGACGACGTCTGCGCCGAGATCGCCGAGCAGCGCCGCGCAAAACGGCCCCGCGATGTAGCGGCCGAAATCGACGACTCTGATTCCGTCCAATGGACCGCGCATTGTGCCCTCTGTGCCGATGCTAGACGTCCGGTTCCCGTCGTGGCAAACGTGCCTTGTCACACCCTTCGACAGGCTCAGGGTGAGGGCATGGCTTGAAACCCTCACCCTGAGCTTGTCCTTGAAACCCTCACCCTGAGCTTGTCGAAGGGCGATCGAGATGAGCATGCCACCCAGACAGAATCCGCTGAAGCTCAATCCCCTGCAATTGCGCACGCTGACCGTACTGCAGGCGCTCGCGCGCGATCCGGCCACCGCGGGCAAAGGCCCAGGCGCCGGCGAGATGACCGTCGAGCGGTTTCCCGAGCCACATGGAGAGCATTTCCATCTGGGCGCTTTCATCGTTGCGACCAAGGATGCGAGCGGGCTCTACATCGAGAATGTCTGGCACGCGCTCGAACGCCGCGGACTGGCGCGCGCCGACTGGCCGCACCGCGTCACGCTCACGACGACAGGCCTCGCCTACGACACCGGGCTGGCCGAGGAGATCCTTCACAAGTCGCCTCACTGAAGGCAGATTTGACGCAGAGGGCGCATCCTCTGCGTCCTCTGCGTTAAAAATCAGCCCGTGTATGATTCACCGAGGATCAAGGGGGATTGATCCGCTGCAGAGTCGCGAATGGCTTCGTGAACAGCGCGCGGCCGGCGGCTGTGCCGAGCAATGCGTCGAGCGCGGTGGGCGCGGCGGCGACAGTCACGTCGCCAAAATCGCCGGACTCCACTCTTCCCGAAATCTTGCCGGCTTTGATTGCTGCTTTTGCCGCGTCTTCATCCATCAAATAGAACACGAGTGAACCATTTTCGCCGACGCGGTAGAGAACCGGAACGTGAGCGAGCCTGGGGTCGGGCGGCTTCCCGCCGTCGTCGGTTTCGCGCACATCCATATATTGATAGGAGCCCAGCCGCGCGGTGTGGATCTCGAAAGCCATCCAGTCTCCGCTATCGCCTGATGCCGGTGGATCGAGCAGCATGACTTTGAAAGAGCCGTCCTTCTGCGGGAAGAACGTGAAGTAGCCGATGCTGCCGGAATCGTCCGTCTGGCCCTTCCACATTCCGGTCAGTTGCGGGTCAGCCTTGTAACCCGCCGTCGTGCCGATCGGAGACGTGCTGGTCACGGGCAGACACGCGGTCACCATCAGCGCTGCGCCGATTGCGGTTCCCAGGCGGATCCCATATCGAGCCATGCCCCATTCCCCATCGAACGCCACCCGCAATTTCCGCAGTAATTCCGGCGAAAGCGCGGCGGCGCGGCAGGTTGGATCACGCAACCCGCGTCAGTATAGTGCAGAGGTCCAGGAAAGAACGCGATGAGTCCTAGAAAACGGCGCCGGCTTTGGTTTGTCGCGGCCCTTTTGGCCGCGAGTGCCGGCGGGACTGCGCTGGTGCTGTCGGCGCTCAAGGACAATGTCGTCTATTTCTACAGTCCGAGCGATCTGGCTGCGAAATCCGTTGAGCCGGGCGTCGCGCTTCGCATCGGCGGGCTGGTCGCGCAGGGCAGTGTGACGCGCGGACCAGGCGCGGAAGTGCATTTTGTCGTGACCGACGGCCGCAAGCAGATACCGGTTACCTACACCGGCGTGCTCCCCGATCTTTTCCGCGAAGGGCAAGGCGTTGTCGCGGCAGGCGCACTCGATTCGGGCGGTGTCTTCGCGGCGAGCGAAATCCTCGCCAAGCACGATGAGCGTTACATGCCGCCCGAAGTGGTCGACGCCTTGAAGCGCGCCGGTCGCTGGAAGGAACATGGTTCGTGACCGGCGAGATCGGGCAGCTCGCACTTTGTTTCGCTCTGGCGCTTTCCTTAGTGCAGGCCGGGGCAGGGCTGATCGGAGGGCTGAAAGGCTCTTCCATCGCGCGGCAAGTTTCGTCGAGCGCGGCACTCGGCTTTGCGGTGTTCGTCTGCGTCGCCTTCGGGGCGCTGGTGGCCGGCTTCGTCACTTCGGATTTCAGCATCCTCGACGTGGCGCAGAATTCGCACACGCTGAAACCGCTCTTCTACAAAGTCACCGGCGTGTGGGGAAACCACGAGGGCTCGATGCTTCTCTGGGTGCTGGTGCTCGCGGTCTACACGATGTTCACCGTGCTCGGCGAACGCGGCGGCGCGCGGCTCACCTCCGCGGCTCTCGGAATCGAGGGCCTACTCGCGGCGGCCTTCCTCATCTACATTCTCTTCGCCTCGAATCCGTTCCTGCGCATCGACCCGCCGCCGATCGAAGGCGCCGGACTCAATCCGCTTTTGCAGGATCCGGGCCTCTCGTTCCATCCGCCGATGCTTTATTTCGGCTACGTCGGATTGTCGGCCACCTTTGCCTATGCGGCCGCGGCGCTGCTGACGGGCGAGGCGGGCGCGAATTGGGCGCGCGCCGCGCGGCCCTTCCTGCTCGCCGCGTGGTGTGCGCTGACGCTCGGCATCACGCTGGGCAGCTGGTGGGCCTATTACGTGCTCGGCTGGGGCGGCTTCTGGTTTTGGGACCCGGTCGAGAACGCGTCGTTGATGCCGTGGCTGGTTGCGACCGCGCTTCTGCATTCGTCGCTTGCGACGGAACGGACCGGCGCATTCCGGAGCTGGACGTTGCTCCTCTCCATCGGGGCATTTTCGTTGAGTCTGATCGGCACGTTTCTCGTGCGTTCGGGCGTTCTCACATCGGTACACGCCTTCGCCAGCGATCCCGAGCGCGGCAGGTTCATCCTGTGCATTCTGCTTGTCGCCATCGGTGGCGCACTTGGGCTCTTCGCCTGGCGTGCGCCGAAGCTCGAGAGCGGCACTGCCTTCGAACCGGTGAGCCGCGAGACGGCACTCCTGCTCAACAATGTACTGCTAACCGCGGCGGCCGCGACTGTGTTTCTCGGTACGCTCTATCCGTTGTTTCTCGAAGCGGCGACGGGCACGCGCATATCGGTCGGGCCTCCCTATTTTGCCATCACCTTCGCGCCGCTCTTCGTTGCGCTTGTCATCATCGCCCCGTTCGGACCACGGCTCGCGTGGCGGCGCGACGATCTGTTGCCGGCGATGCGCGCGCTCGCGCCGGGTCTGGGGGTCGCCATTCTCGGCGGCGCGATCGTTCTCGCGGTTGCGACGCCACATGCTGCTGCAGCTGCGTGTTGCGTTGCGCTGGCGGGCTGGGTTCTCGTGGCAAGCGTCATTGATCTGGCCAGACGCACAAAATCGAATCTCCTTTCTCTGGGCTCTTTTGCGCCGGTGCTCGCCCATGCGGGACTCGGTCTTACGCTGCTCGGCATTGCCGGCACGACGTTCTGGAAGAGCGAGGCGCTTGAGGTGCTCGCGCCCGGCCAGTCCCTCGAAGTCGGCGGTTACCGTCTGCAATTCGACGGCGTCACGCCCGTTGCAGGTCCGAACTATCGCGCTGACAGAGCCACGGTCGATGTGATGCGGAACGAAGAGAAGATCGCCACGCTCAGGCCCGAAAAGCGCATCTATCCGGTGGAAGGACAGGCAATCAGCAAGACGGCAATCCGCACGACTGGATTTTCGGACCTTTACGTCGCTCTTGGAGACGACCGTGGTCAAGGCCACTACGCCATCCGCGCCTACGTCAATCCGCTGGCGCCGTTCATCTGGTTTGGGGGCGCTGCAATGGCGCTTGGTGGGCTGACGAGTCTTTTGAGCCGAATCCGCCTAGGGTTGCGGCGGCCGGCACTGGCGCCGGCAGAATGAGACGCGCCCTGCTGCTCTGCTTTTTGATAAGCCCGCTGCTCGCGACCGCGGTTCAGGCGGCTACCGGCCCGGACAGGCTTGCCGATCCGAAGCTCGAAGCCCGGGCGGTTGCGCTGCAGAAAGAGCTCCGCTGCGTCGTTTGCCAGGGGGAATCCCTCGACGAATCCGCGGCGCCGCTGGCGGCGGATCTCAGGCGTCTGATCCGGGCCCGTCTGGAAAAAGGCGAATCCGACGCGCAGATCGAGAACTATCTTGTTGCACGGTATGGCGATTTCATATTAATGAGACCGCCACTTGAGCCGGGGACCTATCTCCTCTGGTTCGGACCTCTGATTGCGGTGACGATCGGGGGAGTGGTGGCCGCAGCAGCGATCATTCGCGCTCGCCGGAACGAACGGGCTGAGACGCCCAGGTGAAAATTGCCACGCTGATGTTTACGTCTGCGCTGAGGGGCGCTGAGAAGCACCAGGTGTCTGTCGTTTAATATCTGAGACAGAAGCACGTAATAAAACAGGCGTAGGCCTGTCGAGACCAACTAATGAGTCGGGCGCCAGGCGCGCCCCTTGTTCGTGAAGGAGAACATGATGAAGGGTTTGAAGCGGCTGGAGCGCCATTCGCGTGATATGAAATTCAGGTTGCTTGCGGCGAGTTCGGCTGCAGCGCTGGCGATTTTCGGCCTTGGTGGCTTTGCCCTGGCCCCTACGGCCAACTCTGCCCATCTCGCCCCCGTGGCCGCTCATCCCGCAGATTCGGGGCACGCCCAGGCGAAATCGTCGCCGCCGCGCATGCTCGAAAACGGTGCGCCCTTCAGCTTCGCCGATCTCGTCGAGCGGGTGAGCCCGGCGGTCGTGACCGTGACGGTCGAACAGCAGATGAAACCTGTTCAGGCCTTCAATCCCGAGGAGCTGCCTGAGCCTTTCCGGGATTTCTTCAATCAGTTTGGCCAGGGTGGCGGCGAAGGCGGCCGCCAGTTCACCGCGCCGCGCAAAGCGGTGGCGATGGGCTCCGGCTTCATCATCGACCGGTCCGGCTTCATCGTGACCAACAATCATGTCGTCGAGGACGGCAAAAAGATCACCGTAAAACTTCCCGACGGCCGCGAGTTCACCGCGAAGCTGCTGGGCTCCGACCAAGCAACCGATATCGCCGTCCTGAAGATCAAGAGCGACAAACCGCTGCCGTCCGTCGAATTCGGCGACGATCACGCCGTGCGCGTCGGCGATTGGGTGATCGCCGTCGGCAATCCGTTCGGACTCAGCAACACGGTCACCGCGGGCATCATTTCGTCGATCGGCCGCGATGTCGGCAATGGTCCCTACACCGATTATTTGCAGATCGACGCGCCGATCAACCGCGGAAACTCCGGCGGCCCGACCTTCGATCTGCGGGGAAAGGTTATCGGCATGAATTCGATGATCTATTCGCCGTCCGGCGGCAGCGTCGGTATCGGTTTCGCGATTCCGTCGTCGACGATTCACGACGTGATCGCGCAGCTCGAAGCGCACGGGCGTGTGGCCCGCGGTTATCTGGGCGTGCAGATCCAGAATATGACTCCCGAGATCGCCCAGTCACTGGGCTCGCATGAGTCCAAGGGCGCGATCATTGCTTCCGTGGTGGGCGGCGGTCCTGCTGCCAAGGCCGGCTTCGTGCCCGGCGATGTGGTTCTGGCCATCAATGGCAAGTCCGTCGAAGATTCGCGCGATCTCACCCGGCGTGTCGCGGCGCTCCCCGCCGGCATCAAGGCCGCGTTCACCGTCGTCCGGGGCGGAACGCAGAAGACCATCACCGCCACGATCGGCCCGCGCAAGGAAGAACGGCTTGCTTCGAACGCCGGTCCGGAAGAAAACAGCAGCGCGGCGGCCAGCACGGGCGAGGCGATGGGCCTCGGCCTGGCAGCGGTGACGCCACAGATTCGTCGCAACTATAATCTCGACGATCACGTGAACGGCGTCCTGGTCACACGCGTCGATCCCGAAAGCGATGCCGCAGACAAGGGAATCCAGGCCGGCGACGTGGTGGTGTCCATTGGCAACAAATCCGTGCACACGCCCCAGGACATCAAAAGTCAGATCGAGGGTGCGCAGCACAGCGGCCGCAAGAGCATACTCATGCTCGTCGATGGCAACAGCGGACAGCGCTTTGTTGCGCTGAAGATCGCATAGGCCGGAGATTGCCGAAATCCGGACGTCGCCGGTTTCGGCTTGCGGCGTCCGGCCCCCGCGCCGGCGGCGGCGGCCCCCTCCCCCCCGTTGCCGCTGTCGGCGCGGACCCTGGCCGCCCGGTCGCAAGCGTATCGCCAAGCCAATAGGAGTCCCGCCAATGCGAATGCTTGTCGTGGAGGATGATCTAGAAGCCCAGCGCTACCTCGTGAACGGTCTCAAGGAGGCTGGCCATGTGGTGGACGACGCGGCGGACGGCGAAGTGGGACTGACTCTCGCGCTGTCGCGAGCCTATGACGTGGCCATCGTCGACCGGATGCTGCCGGGTATCGACGGCCTCAGGCTTGTCGAAGAAATTCGCGAACACGGCAACACGATGCCGGTTCTGTTTCTCAGTGCGCTTTCCGAGGTGGACGACCGGGTCAAGGGTCTCAAGGCGGGAGGCGACGACTACCTCACAAAGCCCTACGCGTTCGTCGAACTTCTCGCGCGGATCGACGCCTTGATGCGCCGGCGACATCCCGCCTCGGTGAAAACGCAATTGCAGGTCGGCGATCTCGAGCTGAACCTGCTGACCCGGACCGCCAACCGCAACGGCTCGGCCATTGATCTGCAGCCCCGCGAATTCCGCCTGCTCGAATATCTGATGCGGCACGCCGGACAGGTCGTGACGCGCACCATGCTGCTCGAAAGCGTATGGGAGTATCATTTCGATCCGCAAACCAACGTGATCGATGTGCACATCTCCCGGCTGCGCGCGAAGATCGACAAGGGGTTCGAGTCTCCGCTGCTGCACACCGTGCGCGGTGCGGGCTATATGATCCGTGCGCGCGCCTAGGATTTTCCGCACTCTCGCGTTCCGCATCGTCGCCGTCTATCTCGCCATATTCGCGGTCTCCGCCGCGGCCATCGTCGCCTTCACCTGGTGGAACACGGCGCGCGCCCTGAACGCGCAGACCGATCAGATTGTCGAAGCGGACATCACGGGCCTGTCGGAGCGCTACGATCGATTCGGCCTGGCGGGACTGACCGACGCCATCGTCAACCGCTCATCGCATGGCGGCGCCACACTTTATATTCTGGCCGATTCCGAAAAGCGGCCGATCGCCGGCAATCTGGATGCGTGGCCCGAACTCGCCCAGATCGGTGGCAACCTGGTCGAATTCGACTACGAGCGCCGGCTCGGCAACCGTCTCGAACAGCGCCGTGCGCGCGGACGGGATTTCGACCTGACCGGTGGATTCGAGCTTCTTGTTGCGCGCGACGTCGCCGAACGCCACGAAACCGAGAAGCTGTTCACGACCATGATCCCCTGGAGCGTGCTGCTGATCGTGGTGCTCGGGCTGGTCGGCGGCGGCTTGATCAGCAGGAAATTTCTTGCGCGGCTCGATCAGATCAACCGCACCAGCCGCGAAATCATGGAGGGCAACCTTTCGCGCCGCCTGCCGGTTGGACATGCCGGGGATGAATTCGACGTTCTCGCCCTCAATCTCAACCGCATGCTGGATCGCACCGAACGGTTGATGCGTGGCATGCGTGAAGTCACCGATTCGATCGCCCACGATCTGCGCACGCCGCTCAATCGATTGCGCAACCGTCTGGAAGGCACGCTTCATTCGCTGGATTCTCACGGCGCTGCGGGCGTGCAGATCGAGGCGGCTGTCGAGGAGACGGACCGCCTCATGGCGACGTTCAATGCGCTTCTCCTGATTGCGGAAGCCGAAGCCGGCGTCGCGCGCGAGGCGATGACGCCTGTTGATCTGCGCGGCATCGTGGAAGGTGTCGTCGAACTTTACGCCCCGCTGGCCGATGAGAAAGGGGTCTCGCTGTCGGCCGCGCCCAGCGGACAGGCGATCGTCAACTGCATTGGCAGTCTGGTCAGCCAGGCGCTCGCAAATCTTCTCGACAATGCGATCAAGTACACTCCTGCCGGCGGAGGCGTGAACATTTCGGTCGAAGACACGCCCAGCGGTATCGCGCTTTGCGTTGCCGATACGGGTCCGGGAATTGCTTCCGAAGACCGCAACCGCGTTCTCGAACGTTTCGTGAGGCTCGAGGCAAGCCGGCATTCGCCGGGAACGGGATTGGGCCTCAGCCTTGTCGCCGCCGTGGCACGCCTGCACGACGCAAAGCTCGAACTCGAAGACAACGGTCCGGGACTGAAGGCGACGCTTCTTTTTCCCGCCGGCGCAAACCGCCGGTCTTCGGTTCCGCAAATCGCGCCGCAGAAAATGGCGGTGCGGAGCTGAATTCGGTTATACTTGCGGAATCACCGTCGCAGCGAAGGGATGCCACAATGAGCAAAGCCGATTTCATCGAGACCGTGGCCAGCAAGGGAAATATAACCAAAGCAGATGCAAAGCGTTACGTGGAGCTTGTCTTCGATTCGATCGAGGCTGGGCTTAAGACGGCAAGGAGCAGCGGCAAGCTTCAAATCAGGACATTCGGAACGTTTCATGTTTCCAAACGCCGGGCGCGCATCGGACGCAATCCGAAGACGGGCGAATCCATCAAGATCAAGGCGTCCAAAAGCCTGCGTTTCAAACCTGCGTCGCAGCTAAAGGAGGCCGCGGGCTGCTAATCATCTTCCCGCGCGGGCGGGACGACGCTCGTCCGGGCCGGCTCCTATGCACGTGACCCCAAGGGTCCCGGAGTCGCGATATCATTCGGGGTGTACCGGCGTGAACGAACGCGAAAGCGTCGATGCGTTTGCGAATCACGCGGCTGATCTGCCACGGCCCTTCGATCCCGCGAAAGCCGACCGAACGCTCGAAGAGCTGGGCGAAGCGGTTTGCGGAATCCCGTACGCCGCACGCGAATGCTTCGCGGGCGCGTTCGGGAATAGCCCATACCTCGCGCGTCTTGCGTTGCGCGAACGCGGCGCCCTGCGCGAGCTTTGGGAGCGGGGACCGGAGAGTTTGTTCGAACGTGCCGTGCGCGATGCGGAACTGTCGCACGAGGCGGAGAACTTCGCGGCGGCGATGGCGATTCTGCGCCGCGCCAAACGGCAGGCTGCACTGGCGATCGCGCTCGCGGATATCTCGGGCCTATGGGATCTCGACGCCGCCACGCGCGCGCTCACACGCTTTGCAGACTCAAGCGTAGGAGGAGCGCTTCGCTTCCTGTTACGCGAGACAGCCGCGACGGCGGGAATTGCGGAGCGCGATCCGGCGGCACTCGAGGCGGAGACTGGCCTCGTCATTCTGGCGATGGGCAAGGCCGGCGCGTTCGAGCTGAACTACTCCAGCGACATCGACCTGGTCGTCTTCTACGACGCCGATCGCTTTCCCTTCCGCAAGAAGGCCGACGCGCGCGCCGCCGCCGTTGATCTCACCAAGGGGCTGGTGAGGCTGCTTGGCGAGATCACCGCTGACGGATACGTCTTCCGCGTGGATTTGAGATTGAGGCCCGATGCCGGCGCAACGCAGATCGCCATCTCGACCGAAGCGGCAGAGCGTTATTACGAGGAGATGGGACAGAACTGGGAACGCGCAGCGTTCATCAAGGCGCGCCCTTGCGGCGGCGACCGTTCTGCGGCGCGGATGTTTCTCAAGAGACTCGAGCCGTTCGTGTGGCGCCGCAATCTCGACTATGCCGCGATCGAGGATATCCATTCGATCAAACGCCAGATTCACGCCCACGGCCGACACGGTGCAATTGCAGCAGCGGGACACAATTTGAAGCTTGGCCGTGGCGGCATCCGCGAGATCGAATTCTTCGCTCAGACCCAGCAATTGATTCTGGGCGGGCGCGATCTCTCGCTCAGGCAGTCTCGAACACTCGATGCGCTAGCCGCGCTGGAGGCCAGAGAGCTGGTGTCGGAATCGGCGAGCGCAGATCTCTCGGAATCCTATTGCTTCCTGCGCCGGCTCGAGCATCGCCTGCAAATGATCGACGACGAGCAGACCCACACCTTGCCTAAGACAGCGGAGGGTTTGGCCCATATCGCCTGTTTCGCGGGCTTTGCGGATACGCAAGCGTTCAGCGAAAAGCTGGTCGAACGTCTCCGGAGCGTTCAGGCTCACTACGACGGCCTTTTCGAGAAAGCGCCGCCACTCGGCGGCGCTGGAGGCAGCCTGGTGTTCACCGGGGTGGAGGATGACCCCGAAACGATCGACACGCTTCGTGGGATGGGTTTTCGCGATCCCCGGCACGCCGCCGGAGCTGTGCGGGGTTGGCATCATGGCCGCATCCGCGCTACGCGAAGCGCACGCGCGCGCGAGCTCCTGACCCGGCTTGTGCCGGCGCTCCTCGACGCGCTTGCCGCGACCGCGGATCCCGATGCCGCATTTGCCCAGTTCGATCGCTTCGTGTCGCGTTTGCCGGCGGGCGTCCAACTCTTCTCGCTGTTTCTCGCCAATCCTCAATTGCTGCGGCTCGTCGCCTCCATCGTGGGCTCCGCACCAAAGCTTGCCGATCATCTCGGCCGGTCACCAGCGGTGCTCGATGCCGTACTCGATCATGGCTTCCTCGCAGAGCTGCCCTCGCGCGAAGCCCTCGCCGCCTTGCTGCACGAGGGGCTCGCCGCGGCGACGGATCACGAATCCGTGCTGGACGCGGCGAGGCGCTTCGCGAAGGAACAGATGTTCCGGGTCGGCGTGCATCTCATCGACGGCAGGGCGAAACCTGAAAATGCCGGATTGACGTTTTCGAACATTGCCGAGTGCGTCATTGCACGTCTTCTCGAACGGGTGCAGCGCGAACTCGAAGCAACTGCAGGGATTGTGAAGGGCGGAGCATTCTGCGTCGTCGCGATGGGCAAGCTCGGCGGTCGCGAGATGACGGCGTCGTCCGATCTCGATCTTGTGTTCGTTTATGACGCACCCGCCACCGCAGATTGTTCGATCGGCAATCGCTCCCTGCCGCTTATCGTCTATTACGCGCGGCTCGCACAAAGGCTGATCTCCGCGCTGACGGTGCCGACGGCGGAGGGTGTCCTCTACGACGTGGACATGCGGCTACGGCCGAGCGGAAACAAGGGCCCGGCAGCCGTGAGCCTGAGTTCCTTCATCCGATATCACGCACAAGAAGCGTGGACCTGGGAGAAGCTGGCGCTGACGCGCGCCCGGGTTGTTGCGGGACCCACCGCGTTACGCAAGAAGATCGAGGATGCGATCCGGGACGTGCTGACCGAAAGAATCGAGCCGGTGGCGCTCATCCGCGACGCACGCGAAATGCGCGAGAAGCTCTGGGCGCAATTCCCCGGCCGGGATCGGTGGGGCCTTAAATTCCGACGCGGCGGTTTGGTCGACATTGAATTCATTGTCCAGACACTCCAGCTCCGCCACGCCTGCGACGTTCCCCGGATACTCGAGCAGAACACCGTCGCTGCGCTCGGACGCCTCGCTGCGGCGAATCTGCTCGGCGAGGAAGAAGCGCAAACGCTTGTCGGCGCCGCCGGTCTGCAATTGTCATTGCTTCAGGTGTTGCGGATTTCAGTTGCCGGCTCTTTCGATCCCGTCTCCGCAACCGCAGGAATGAAGGCGCTGCTTTCGCGCGCAGGCGGCATGGGCGACTTCGGTGAAATCGAGGATCGCCTCGAAGCAGCGCAAACACAGGTTCACGCCCTGTTCAAACGTCTGCTGCCTGCGTGACGATTCCATACTCGTTTGCGACGAACGATGTCGTAAGCTTTCGACGGCCGGTGCCGATCAAGGGGAGAACGAGTGGTGCAGTTGCCAACATCCTTGAGAAGCGGGTCGGCGGGCGACGCACTCGTACTGCTTCACGGGATTGGAGGCTGCGCGCAGGTCTGGCAGCCTCAGCTCGACGCCTTTTCTTCGCGCTTCTGCGTCGTTGCGTGGAACATGCCGGGATATGGCGGGTCCGAGCCATTGCCGCAAATGACATTCCCCGCTCTTGCCGATGCGCTCGAGACGCTTCTCGACACCCTTCCCGGCAGGCGCATTCATCTGGTCGGCCATTCGATGGGCGGGATGGTAGCGCAGGAATTCCTGCGGCGGCGTGCGCACAGGGCGTCGAGCATTTGCCTCTATGCAACGAGTCCCGGCCTGGCCCAGCCCGAAACGCCCGAAGCGCTGCAGGAAGCACGCGAACGGGCGCGCGAATTCATGGTGCGGCGGATCGGGCCGCTCGACGCCGGAAAGACGATGCGCGACATGGCCGAGAGTCTGCTCGATCAGCTGCTGTCGCTGCGTGCGCCCGAGGCGGCTCGTGCGGCCGCGATCGAATCGATCAGCTCCGTTCCGCCCGCCGTCTATCGCGACGCGATGCGCTGCATCCTCTCGTTCGACGGCACCGCAATCGTGCCGAAGATCGATCTGCCCACACTGGTCATCGCGGGCGGCGAGGACCGCACGATTGCACCGGCGATCGTCGAGGCCATGGCGCGACAAATCGCAGGTGCCCGATTCGAAATCATCCCCAGGGTCGGCCATCTCGCCAATCTGGAGGACCCGCCGGCCTTCAATCGCGTTTTGTCTGAATTTCTTGATACGGTGCGATGATTGCGTAAGTGCCTGGAATTGCGGAAGGGCACTACCTGGGTGGTCCCTACGGCAAACATCACACCCAAATCCGTCATGGCCGGGCCGTTGTNNCGGCCATCTATGAACATCCGAGTCAGAAGACGAGCGCCTGCGCAGATCGTTCAAATCGGGATTCTCCCGCTCGATCAGACGGGTCTTCCAGTCGCGCTGGCACTTCTCGAGTGATCAACGGCGATGAAGGCGCTGCGGCGAACCATGACTGGCACGGAGTTCATGGATGGCCGGGACCACGGCCCGGCCATGACGAGGCTTAGTTCGAACATCACGGAGGCGTTGAGCCCGTTTTGGCGCTCGCAAGCTTTCTGAAATCGGTTTCGTCCATTCCTTCGCGATCGGGATTGGGCACGCAGAAAAGCCGGAAGGCCACCAGCGAGAATGTATCGCGGATGCCGGGCACGATGTGCAGCTTCCCGTTTACGAACTCGCCGAAGCTTTGCTCGTTGCCGAGATGGAATTTCGCCAAGAGGTCGTAGGCCCCCGTGACGGAATAGATTTCTGCCGTTTCTTCCACCGTATCGATCAGCAGTTCGGCGACGCGGTAGGTCTGACCGAGTTCGCATTTGATTTGCACAAAGAGTGGCTTCATGGTCGGTCTCCGGGTCGGGCGGCCCACGAAACCAACGGCAGGGCGTAGCGTCAAGCGCGCGCCTTTACCAAGGATGCCCCTCGACCCTAGATGGGGCGACGTTGAAGGAGCGTGATTCGAATTGAGAGCGGTTTGCGTGGGCGGCGGGCCCGCCGGCCTCTATTTCGCGATTGCGCTCAAGCGCCTCGACCCGCGCCACGACATCCTCGTCGTCGAGCGAAACGGGCCGGACGATACGTTTGGCTGGGGCGTCGTTTTCTCCGACCAGACGATGGAGGCGATCAGTGAAGCCGACCCGGAAAGCGCCGTCCTTATCAGCGGCGCCTTTGCGCACTGGGACGATATTGACGTCCATTTTCGCGGTCAGACGATCACGTCGGGCGGACATGGTTTCTGCGGCATCGGTCGAAAACGCCTCCTCGCTATCCTGCAGGAGCGCTGCCGGGCACTCGGCGTCGAATTGCGGTTCGAATGCGAGGCGGATGCAGCCGAATTTGATGACGCCGATCTGATCGTCGCGAGCGACGGCATCAACAGTGCGACGCGCACCGCGCACGCCGGGGTCTTCCGCCCCAGCATCCAGCGGCGGGCAAACAAATTCATCTGGCTCGGTACGGAAAGGCCGTTCGACGCGTTCTCGTTCATTTTCGAGGAAACCGCTCACGGCTGGATCTGGGCGCACGCCTATCGCTTTGAACAAAACATTTCGACGTTCATCGTCGAGTGCAGCGAGGCGACCTGGCGCGGCCTCGGTCTCGAATACGCCAGCACCGATGAGGGTATCGCGATCTGCGAGCGCCTCTTCGCCCGCTATCTGGACGATAGACCCCTGATGAGCAATGCGCGGCATCTGCGGGGATCGGCATGGCTGAATTTTCCCGTGCTGACCTGCGAACGCTGGCACAACGGCAAGCTCGTTCTGATCGGTGATGCCGCGCACTCCGCCCATTTCTCCGTCGGTTCCGGCACCAAACTCGCATTCGAAGACGCGATCGCGCTCGCCAGACTTGTTCACGACCACGGAACCTCGGCCCGCGCACTCGACGCATTCCAGGCGGATCGCGGCCTTGAAGTCATCAAGCTTCAGAACGCAGCGCGCAATTCGACGGAGTGGTTTGAACATGTGACGCGCTATGTGGGGCTCGAACCCATCCAGTTTGCCTACTCGCTGCTGACGCGGAGTCAGAGGATCAGCCATGAGAATTTGCGGCTGCGCGATCGGACGTGGCTGGAAGGCCTCGAAACGTGGTTCGTGCGGCAGGCTGGAATCGAGGCGGCAGAGCACCGGCCGCCCATGTTCGCTCCGCTTCGCCTTCGCGGGCTTACACTCACCAATCGGGTGGTCGTCTCGCCGATGTCGATGTATTCCGCCGTTGACGGTCTACCGGGCGACTTTCATCTCGTGCACTATGGCGCGCGTGCCCAGGGTGGCGCGGCGCTGCTGGTGACGGAAATGACAGACGTGTCCGCAGACGCGCGCATCACGCCAGGCTGCGCGGGCATTTATAATGACGAGCACCAACGCGCCTGGGCCCGCATCGTCGACTTCGTGCACACCTACACCGACACCAAAATCTCTTTGCAGCTCGGCCATGCCGGTCCCAAGGGTTCGACGAAGGTGCCGTGGGAAGGGGAAGACGAACCGCTTGATTCGGGCAATTGGCCGTTGACCGCCCCGTCTCCCGTTCCCTGGACGCCAAGAAGCGAGACGCCGCGTGCGATGGATGAAGCGGACATGGAGTGCGTGATCGCGGATTTCGTCAGCGCCACGCAACGCGCGCTTGCCTGCGGCTTCGACATGATCGAGCTTCATGCGGCGCACGGCTATCTGCTCTCCGCGTTTCTGACGCCCGCGATGAACAAGCGCGAGGATGCGTTCGGCGGCACGATCGAGAATCGTCTTCGCTTTCCATTGGCTGTTTTTGCAGCCATGCGGCGTGTTTGGCCCGGTGATCGGCCCATGTCGGTTCGCATTTCGGCGACCGACTGGCTCGCCGATGCAGGCAACAGCGAAGCCGAAGCGCTCGTCATCGCCAAAGCTTTTGCGGTGGCGGGCGCCGATATCGTCGATGTCTCGGCGGGCCAGACTTCGATCGATGCTCGCCCGGTCTATGGCCGCATGTTCCAGACGCCCTATTCTGATCTGATCCGCAACGAGGCCGGCGTTGCGACCATGGCAGTCGGCAACATCTACGAGATCGATCATGTGAACAGCATCCTCGCGGCGGGACGGGCCGATCTTTGCTGCCTCGCGCGGCCCCATTTGACCGATCCCTATTGGACGCTTCGGGCAGCCGCGCAGCAGGGCTATGAAGATGTGTCGTGGCCCAAGCCCTATTGGCCCGGGCGCGATCAGCTTGTGCGGAATCTCAACCGTGGACGCTGAACTTCCTCTGGCCGGGCGGCATGCCGTCATCACCGGCGCGTCGCGCGGCATTGGAGCCGCGATTGCCACGCGCCTTGCTGGTATGGGCGCGCAGACGACGCTGATCGGGCGAGACAGGCGCGCGCTGGAACGGCAAGCGAGCGGCGATCGGAACGCGCGCGCCGTTGTGTGCGACGTGACCGATCCTGTGGAGGTGGAGAGGGCGTTCGCCGAGGCTCGGGAGCGCATGCCCATTGCGATCCTGATCAATAACGCGGGAGCTGCCGAGAGCGCCCCATTCCAGAAGACATCGGATGCAATGCTCGAACGCATGCTCGCCGTCAATCTCGGAGCGGCGTTTCGCTGCGCGCGGGCGGCATTGCCCTCGATGATCGAGACAGGATGGGGGCGTATCGTCAATATCGCCAGCATCGCTGGTTTGCGCGGCTATCCCTACGTGACGGCCTATGTCGCGGCGAAGCACGCCCTCGTCGGGTTCACGCGCGCGCTTGCCATGGAAACGGCGCGCAAGGGCATTACAGTGAACGCCGTCTGTCCGGGATATACGGATACCGAACTGGTGCGCAACTCCGTCGCGACGATTGTCGCCAAGACCGGGCGCAGCGAAAGCGAGGCACTCCACGAACTGATCCGCCACAACCCGCAAGCGCGCCTGATCCGCCCCGAAGAAGTCGCCGATGCGGTCGCCTGGCTTTGTGGTCCGGGCGCGGATTCCATCACCGGCCAGGCGATTGCGGTCGCCGGCGGAGAGATCATGTGAGGCACGGCCGATGATCGACGAGTCATATTCGCCAAAGCATTTCCGGTGGTCGCTCAAAGACAAGGTAGGGACGATCACGCTTGCGCGGCCGGAACGAAAAAATCCTTTGACGTTCGATTCCTATGCCGAGCTGTGCGATACCTTCCGCGCGCTCGTTCACTCATCCTCAGCGAAGGCAATTGTTCTCACCGGAGCGGAGGGAAATTTCTGTTCCGGCGGCGACGTGCACGACATCATCGGCCCGCTGACGAAGATGGACGTCGGCGGCCTCCTGAAATTCACGCGCATGACCGGCGATCTGGTGAAGGCGATGCGCACCTGTCCGCAACCCATCGTCGCAGCCGTGGATGGCACCTGCGCGGGCGCCGGAGCAATCCTCGCCATGGCGTCCGATATCCGCTTTGCGACGCCGCGCGCAAAAACCGCATTCCTGTTCGTGCGCGTGGGCCTTGCCGGCTGCGACATGGGCGCCTGCGCAATTCTGCCCCGCCTGATCGGCCACGGCCGTGCGTCGGAACTGCTCTACACTGGCCGCGTGATGACGGCAGAGGAAGGTGAACGTTGGGGGTTTTTCAATCGCGTGCTCACGGAGGCGGACGTTCTTCGTGAGGCGCTCAAGATGGCGGGCGACCTCGCGCGGGGACCGACTTTTGCGCACGCCATGACGAAGGCGATGCTGCATCGTGAGTGGGACATGAGTATCGACGAAGCGCTTGACGCCGAGGCGCAGGCACAGACGTTGTGCATGCAGACGGAGGATTTCCGACGCGCCTACAGGGCTTTCATCGAAAGGGCGCAACCGGTCTTCGAAGGCAATTGAGAGGGCGTGGTGGAGAGCGCGCATCTCGACCGCTTCGTTCTTGACCGGCTTCCCCCTCAGGAGTTGCTGCCGGAATTCCGCTTCGACCGTCCGGAGTTTCAATATCCCGCGCGGATCAATGCGGCCGTGGAGTTGATCGACAGGACGATCGAAGCGGGCTGGGGCCGGTGCACCGCCGCAATTTTTCCGGGCGGTGCATGGACCTACGACGAGCTGGCACGCGCCGCCAACCGGGCGGCTTCGGTTCTGGTCGATGATTTCGCGCTGCAGCCCGGCGCGCGGGTTCTGCTTCGCGGCGCCAATGGCCCGATGCTTTCGGCGTTGTGGCTCGCGGTGCTAAAGGCCGGCGCGATTGCGGTCGTGACAATGCCGCTGCTGCGCGCGCGCGAACTCGTTTTCATTCTCGACAAGGCGCGCATCGATCTCTCGCTATGCGAAGATACGCTGCTTGCCGATCTTGAGGCGGCGGTGACCGAGTCGTGCCAGGGCCGCGTTGCAAGTTATTCGCGCGACGGGCGCTCGAACGATACCGAATTCGAACGCCTGATGCGCGACAAGCCGGATCGCTTCCAGCCGGTCGAAACCTGGGCGACCGATCCCGCACTCCTGGCCTTCACCTCGGGCACGACCGGAAAGCCGAAAGCAACGGTGCATTTTCATCGCGACGTGCTGGCGATCGCCGATGCCTTCCCGTGCTCGATTCTCGAAGCCGGAGCAGACGAAGTGTTCCTTTGCAGTGCGCCGATGGCATTCACCTTTGGTCTTGGCGGCCATCTCGTCTTTCCGCTGCGCTGCGGGGGTGCCTCGGTTCTTCTGCCTTCCTGTTCGCCCGACCAGCTTCTCGACTGCATCGCAGAATACCGCCCGAGCGTGGTGATGACAGCGCCAACCGCCTACCGCGCCATGACGCAAGGTGCATCGCAACGAGATCTTGCGCATGTGCGGTGCTTCGTGTCGGCCGGCGAGCATCTGCCGTTCTCGACGTTTCGTGACTGGGAGTTCGCAACCGGCAGGGGAATCATTAACGGGCTCGGTTCGACCGAGCTGTTGCACATCTTCATCTCCAGTCGGCTGTCGGAGGCGAAGCCGGGCTCAACGGGACGCGCGGTGCCCGGTTACACCGCCACTGTCCTGAACGACGCACTAGAACCCGCGGCGCCGGGCGAGATCGGCCGGCTTGCCGTCAAAGGACCGACGGGTTGCCGCTATCTCGACGACCCGCGGCAAGAAGCCTATGTGCGCCGCGGCTGGAACATCACCGGCGACGCGTACGTGATGGATAAGGACGGGTATTTCTGGTATCAGGCCCGCACCGACGACATGATCGTCGCCTCCGGCTACAACATCGCCGGCCCTGAAGTCGAGGGCGCGCTGCTGGAGCATCCGCAGGTCCTCGAATGCGCGGTCGTCGGCGAACCCGATCCGGAACGCGGGACGATCGTCAAAGCCTACGTCGTGCTGCGCGAGGGCTCGGGCAGCAAAGCGCTCACGGCCGAGCGCCAGGAGTTCGTCAAAGCGCGCCTGGCGCCGCAGCGTGAGTGCCGTCGCCGCTGCTTCGGAGACGTCGCCGGGTCGCACCCGCAGGAGCCGGCGGGGGCGCCGGGTCGATGCCGATGCTCTGGGTGGCGGGGAGGGCCAGGCGGAGGGATCGGCCGGTCGACACCCAACCTCTTTAGGTAGGTGCGGGGGACCAGGTATTACCGGATGCGGTCGAGGAGTTGCATGAGGGGAGTCAACGCCCTCGCTGGTGCCGCACCTCGGCCTCGTGCACGAGGGCTTCCAGCGTGCCTGCCGCAGTGGCCTCCCACGTCAGCCGGGCGGCGTGGTCGCGTGCGGCGCCACCGAGGCGTTGGCGTTGCCTCTCGTCGCCCAGCACGGCTTCGAGGGCACGGCCGAACCGGCTCGGCGAGTCGACCAGGATGCCCGTCTCGCCGTCCACCACGGCGTCGGAGTGCCCGGCGATGCGGGTGACGACCGACGGCGTCGCGCAGGCGGCCGCCTCCGTGATGGTCATGCCCCAGCCCTCGCGTTGGGAGGTGCTGACCAACACCCACGCCCGGCGGTAGGCATCGAGAAGCTCGTCCTCGGACTGCCGGCCGACGAGCTCGATCCACTCACCGGCGCCGGCGGCCCGGATCCTGGCCTCGAGGTCCGGTCGCTCGTAACCTTCACCGATGATCTGCGCCCGCAAGGTCGGCACATTCCGGCGCACGACCACGAGCTCGTCGATCAGGAGGTCGAAGCGCTTCACCGGCACCAGGCGTCCGACCGCCACCACCAGCGGCTCCGCCGACCGCGGCGACCCGGGCGTGAAGCGGGCATCGACGCCGGGCGGCACGACGCTCACGTGTTCGGGGGCCAGCCCCAGCATGGAGACGATCTCGTCACGCGACGACGACGACAAGGTGACGATCCGGCTCCCCCGGTAAAACGGCGGGGCCACCCGGCGCTCGACGAAGGCGCCGATGGGGGCGAGGCGGCGCGACATCACCATCTGCCACATCTCGGCATGGACGTGATGGAGAAAGACGATGCGCGGGCAGCGGGCCCAGACGGGCGAGAAGAAAGGCATCCCGTTCCAGATCTCGACCAGTCCGTCGGGTCTCCCCCGCCGGCCCACGAGACCACTCAGGGCACTGCGCGGGAACACGGCGTAGCGCCCTGACTTGCGGACCACCCGGTAGCCGTCGCGCTTGGTGAAAGGACCATGGCCCTCGGCGCTCGAGGTCCGCATGGTGATGTCGAGACCGGCCCGGGCCCACAAAGTAGCGATGCGATGGGCGTGGAGCTCGGAGCCTCCGGCCTCGGGATCGTCGAGGTCCCGCCAGGCGAGCAGATGGATGCTGTGCAGACCGACTTTGGCGGCGGCGGCCACGGCCTGGTCCAGCCTGATCGCCGTGGCCGTGGCCGTGGCCGNNCCTGGTTCAAGATCAAGGGCGTCAACTATTCGATCTCCTCGGCCTGCGCGACCTCGACCCATTGCATCGGCGTCGGCGCCGGCGAGATCGCCCTGGGCCCTTTCCTCGCCAACCACAGGAGCAACACGGGCCACGGGAGCCTCAGCGGGGGGCCCGGCCATGGTCGCTCGTGTCCCTAGGTCGTCCGTCACGTCGTCCGATGCTCCCTGGTCCGCCTGGCACACGGTATCTTGCCCGACGGAACCGGCCCCGTCCCGTATTCAAAGGGCCGGCTGCTCCTCGCTCACAGCGTCGCCTTCCACACTGTCAGAGGGCAGCCAGTGACGTCCGGCCCGACGGTGCACCCCCACCAGGGCGATCACCGAGGCCAGGGCCAGAGCCCCCTGGACCCCGAGGTCGGCGCGCGCCGTGCCCAGGTACTGGCCGTGAGCGCGGATTGTGAAGAGGGCCAGGGCGCCGGTACCGGCGGCCAGCAGGAGAACGACCCAGCGCCAGCCGACGCCCAGGAGATAGACGGTGATCACCACCGTCACGCACAGACAGACCATGGCCAGCACCAAGGTGGCGAAGGCCGGTGCCGCCGCCGCCAGCCTGTGCCTGAACACCAGATCGAGCAGCGTCCTCGGCGCCGCCAGCGCCACCCCCAGGAGGACGGCGGCGGGCAACGCCAGGATGAGAAGCGTGTAGCCGAGCTGGCGCAACGCGTGCGATCCCTGGTGCCATCGGATGGCCGATTCGGGCAACAGGTAATTGATGAAGACCAGGGCGGCGTAGACGAGCGCCTTGGACGGGACCGAGATGGCCGCGTACGACCCCGACCGGTTGGGCGCCTGGCTGCCGAGCCCGATCACATCGGCGTTCTGGAGAATGGCCAGCAGAGCCAGACTGATCAAGGCCGTCACCATGTCGGCGGCCAGGTGGCGCCCGGTGTGCGACGGGGCCGACGCCGGCTCGGTGTCGGCCGTCTCGAGAACCGACTCGGCGGCGGCGGAAACCACCGTCACCTGGGGACCGCGGGCCAGGGCGGCCATGGCCGTGACACGGGCGTGGACGGCGGTGATCAACTCGCCCACGAGGACGCCGAAGGCGGCGCCGGTGACACCCCAGACGGCGGCGAATCCGATGGTGAAGGCCGTGCGGGTCACCGCCTCGAGCACGAGGTTGATGGACAGATTGCGGTAATCCTGGCGGGCCTGCAACAGTCCGCGGTCGATCGAGACCAGAACCCAGATCCCGGCCGCGGTGAGGATCTCCACCACTCCTCCGGGACCCGGCAGTGACAGGGCGCTGATCAGCGGGGCCCGCACCAGCCAGATGGCGAGGGCCAGGACGATCACCGCCCCGGCGCCGACGCGGTGGACTTTCACCACCCACCCATGGACGCGGTCGGCCTGTCCCTCGCTCTCCCAGGCCGTGATCCGGCGCACGACGCCGACGAGCAGGGCCGACCCCGGCATCGACAGGACGAGGAACAAGCTCAGCAGGACGATGAGGGCGCCGTAGCCGCGGCTCGAGAGCAGCCGGGCCACGAGGACGGTGGTGAGGAGGCTCGACACACCGGCGGCGGCACCGGCGGCCACGATGGGCAGGACCCGACGGAGGTCGCCGCTGATGGCCTTGGTCTCCGGCACCAGCCGATCGGTCGACTGCGTCACGTCCACCCTTCCCCGCGCCCCACGTTCCTCCTGTCGCGCTCCGTCCGGGCCCACCGACGTGAGCGACGAGCACCCGGGCGCAGCGGCGCCATCCGAACTGAGGGCCGGCCCCACGAAGGATAGGTCGACCGGGCCCCGGGCCCGGGGAACACAGGCGTCGGCGCCGCGTCGCTACGGCACGTAGAGGTTGGCGAAGGCGAGCAGCGCGTAGCCGACCAAACCGGCGCCGCTGAGCACGAGCACCAGGCGCCATACCCGGTGGCCCGACGTGAGCGTGGCCCCGGCGAGCACGAGGGGGAAAGCCGACAAGGCGTAGCGCTCGAAAGAGTCGAGGTTGCTCCCGGCCAGGGCCACCGCCAGGACGGCCGTGGCGAAAACCCCGTAGGAGGCGGGCCATGTCCGGAAGGTGACGACCAGCAGGGCCACGGCCAGCAGGACCCACGGAAGGTGGAGGCCCTCGCCCAGGTGATGGCCGTGGGCCAGATAGGAAGCGTCGTGGGCCAGCGTGACAAGGGGGTCCACCAACCGGCCGTGGTGGACACCCTCTTCCTGCAGACGCAGCGGCGTCAGGCCATTGCCGTAGCGCCACCCCACCCAACCGAGGAAGGCGCCCGTGCCGGCCACCGGACCGATCACCGCCGCGGCCCGGCCCACCCGTTCGCCCGGACCTGCCGACCGCAGACCGCGCAGGGCTTCGACGGCGGCCGGCAGGAACAGAAGGGCCCCGAGCGGCCGGGTGAGCCCGGCGGCGACACCGAGCGCCGCCGCCCACCACCAGCGCCCGGTCCGCAGGGCGAAGAACATGCCGGCCGAGAGCACCAGCAATGTGCCTTCGGCGTAGCCCATGACGAAGGTGAAAGCCGGCGGGGCCAGGCAGATCAACCAGGCGGCTCTCCGGGCCAGTCGATCGTCGCCGGTCTCGACGCGCACCAGACCCACGAGCACCGCCGTGCCGGCCAGGGCGCAGACGTTGGCCACCACCACCACCGCCGTTCCCACTCCGACCCCCGGCAGCACCGACAGACCGCGGGCCAGGAGGGGGAAGAGGGGGAAGAACCGCAACGAGTCGTGCCCGGCGCCCGCATAACCGTGGCGGGCGATCGACTCGTACCACCCGGCGTCCCATCCGAGCAGCCCTTCGTGGATCCGAGCTTTGGCGGCGGTCGAGACGTGATCGGTCGTGGCCAGCTCGTGGGCGACGGCGAAAGCCACGCCCACGAGCACCCGGGCCACCACCCAAGGCACGATCGACACCCGCAACGCCCACGACACCGGCGCCGCTGACGGCGGCTCCGACCCGGTGGACGAGACCGCGGCGGCGGCCACCGCCATCTTCGACCCGTCCATCGGTGCATGGTACCGACGCTGCCATCGGCCACCCTTACCAAGGTTGCCCGGCTTCTCCAGAGCGAGACGTCTACCATGGCGGCGCCCACCGGAACCGGGATGTCCCCGGTGCTCACGGGTACGGTCTCGCAGGCAGCACGGTCTCAAAGACAACAAGGACAAAGCCCGCAAGGGCACAAGGGCACGACCCAAGAGGGGGGTACTGTGGCCGACGCCGCTGATCGGTATAACCGGAGGACCTTCCTGGGCCGAGGGGCCGCCACCGCCGCCGGCCTGGCCATCGCCGGGGCCGGTGCTCCGGCGCTGTTGTCAGCCTGTGGGGGGTCCACTTCTCCCAAGACCTCCAGCACGGCCACCACCACACCGGGCGTGAGTACGGCCACGCCCCAGCGCGGCGGCACGGCGATCATCGGCGTGAGCTCCGAGATCGACGGCTTTCTCCCCTCCCAGAGCCACTTCGACGCTACCGGGATCGTCTACGCCAACGCCGTCTTCGACACCCTGACGTCGGTGGCCGCCGACGGGTCGATCCGTCCCTACCTGGCCTCGTCGGTGACACCCAACGCCGACATGACCCAGTGGACCGTCGCCCTGCGCCCGAACGTGCGCTTCCACGACGGGACCCCCCTCACCGCTGACGTCGTCATGCAGAATTTCCAGAAAATCNNGACCTCACCGTCATCTACACCACCGACGAGCCCCTGGTGGCCTTCCCGGCCTACCTGGCCACCCAGGTCGGCTACATCATCGCCCTGGCCCAGTTGAACAACCCCACCAGCGCGGCCCAGACCATGCCCATCGGGACCGGGCCCTTCAAGTACTCGTCCTGGGAGCCGAACGACCACTTCACCGTGGTGAAGAACCCCGACTACTGGCGGAGCGGCTTGCCCTACCTCGACACCGTGACCTTCAAGCCCATCGTGGAGGACGAGTCCCGTGAGAACTCGCTGAAATCGAACACCATCGATCTCATGGTCTCCCACGACCCCGGCATCATCCGCGACCTGCGCGACAGCTCCAGTTACCAGCAGGTGACCGACCTCTACTCCACCGTGGGTGAGCCCGACATGGACTTCATCTGCCTCAACTGCGAGACGGGTCCTACGAGCGACCTGACCGTACGCCAGGCCCTGGCCTACGCCACCAACCCCGAGGAGGTCGTGAAGCTCTTCGGAGACGGTGTCCTCACCGTCAACACCTCGCTCTACCCCCCCGGTTCCATCTACCGGCCGGCCGACAACGGCTACCCGAAATTCAATCTGGCCAAGGCCAAGGAGCTGGTGGCCAAGGCCGCCCCCAACCACGGAGGCTCCATCAGCATCCAGCTGATCGACATCCCCGACCCCCGGCAGGCCCTCATAATCCAGGCCCTCCAGAGCATGTGGCAGGCCGCCGGCATGACGGTGTCGCTCAACCAGATCCAGCAGGTCACCTACATCGACCAGCTGGTCGGGGGCCAGTTCCAGGCGGCGGCCGACGAGCAGTTCGCCTCCCCCGACCCCGACCTCAACTACGTCTGGCTCAGCCCCACCACAGCCAACCCCCCCATCGCCCTCAACTTCGCCCGCAACAAGGACCCCCGCATCGAAACAGCGCTGCAACAGGGCCGGACCCACTCCGACAAGTCGGCCCGCGTCGAGGCCTATCAGACAGTGGACAAGCTGTTGGCCGAGGACCTGCCCTACCTGTGGTTCTCCCGGGCCCCCTGGTCGATCACCGGGAACACCACCGTGCAGAACTTCGCCAACCCGATCCTGCCCGACGGCACCAAGGGCCTCGGGTTCGCCGGCGGCGTCTTCAGTCCCACCCAGATCTGGATGAAGGCCTGAGGTAGGCCCGGGCATGGCTCGCTACATCGGCGGCCGGGTTGTCCAACTGGTCATCATCATCTTCTTCATCTCCATCGTCGCCTTCCTGCTCGTCCATCTCCTCCCCGGAGATCCGTCGACCGCCATCCTGGGGCCGAACGACACCGCCCAGGCCCGGGCCGAACTCCTGCGTCAGCTGGGCCTGAACAAGTCACTACCGCTTCAGTACTGGACCTGGATCAGCAACGTCTTCCACGGCAACCTGGGGATCTCCTTCCTCACCCACCAGACGGTGGCCAACGCCATCGGCGTGGCCTTTCCCATCGACCTCGAATTGATCATCGTGTCGCAGTTACTGGCCTTCCTGGTGGCCATCCCCCTGGCTCTGGTGGCCGCCCTGCGTCCCAACCGGCTCTTCGACCGCATCGCCACCACCTCGACCTACGCCATGCTGGCCGTTCCCACCTTCGTCATCGCCGTGATCCTCGTCCTCGTGGTGGCGGTGAAGATCCACATCTTCCCGGCGACGGGGTTCAACCCCATCGGACAGGGGCTGTGGCAGAACTTAAAGACCGTCCTGTTGCCGTCGATCGCGCTGGCCGTGGGGTCGGTGGCCATCTACTACCGCCTCCTGCGGGCCGACTTGATCGCCACCCTGCAGGAGGACTTCATCACCATGGCCCGGGCCAAGGGCCTGTCGACGCCCTACATCTTGTTGCGCCACGCCCTGCGGCCCTCGTCGTTCGCTCTCCTGGCCGGCGCCGGCCTCAGCATCGGCTCGCTGTTCACCGGCGCCTTCGTGGTCGAGATCCTCTTCCAGCTCCCCGGTATCGGCTTCCAGCTCATCGCCGCCATCAATTCCCGCGACTACCTGGTCGTCCAGGGGATGGCCCTGGTGGCCGCCATCGCCTACGTCGTCATCAACTTCGGCGTCGACATCCTCTTCACCTTCCTCGACCCGAGGATCCGCCGTGCCTGAGATGATGGCGGCACCAGGCGTCGGCGCCATGGAGCGTGTGCGCGAGTACGAAGAGCTGAAGGGCGTGGCCGACCCCGCCATCGTGTCCAACGCCTCGCGGTCGGGGCTCGGTGTGACCTTCTGGGTGTGCTTCACCTGGGTCGCCGTCATGATCCTGCTGGCCCTGTTGGCCTCGGTGCTCCATCTCACCAACCCGAACTTCCAGAACTACAACGCCGTGAACGCCGGTCCGAGCATCCATCATCTTCTCGGCACCGACGACCTCGGACGGGACCTGTTGTCGCGCATCATCTACGGCTCGCGCGTGTCCTTCGTCATCGGCTTCGCCTCGGTCGGCATCGCCCTGGCCATCGGTGGCGCCCTGGGTCTCCTGGCCGGTTACACCGGCGGCTGGATCGACTCTCTTCTCAATGCCGGTTCGCTCGTCATCCTGGCCTTCCCCGCCCTGCTGGCCATTCTCGTCATCGAGGCCTTCTGGCTCCCACGGACCCTGCTCAAGCTCACCATCATCTTCGCCGTGGCCGGTATACCGAGCCTCTTCCGTGTCATCCGGGCCACCACCTTGTCATTCGCTTCGCGCGAGTTCGTGGTGGCGGCGCGCGCCATGGGCGCCACCACCCGGCGGATCCTGTTCAAGGAGCTGCTACCGAACGTCATCCCGGCGGCGGTGTCCTTCGCTCTCATCGGGGTGGCCGTGGCCATCATCCTCGAGGGCTCCCTGGCCTTCCTGGGCCTGTCCATCTCGCTGCCCACGGCTTCGCTCGGCAACATCATCAACGAAGGGGTCCAGAACAACAACCTGTCGACCAACCCCCTCATCGCCCTGTGGCCGTCGATCTACATCTTCCTGCTGCTCGTCGCCCTGAACCTGATGGCCGACCGGCTGCGCGCCCGCTTCGACGTCCGCGCCGGGAACCTGTGAGCGGGCGGGAACCTGTGAGGGCGGGGAAGCCGTGAGCCTCCGGCGCCAGCGCACACCGCATCTCACCTTCCCCGACGCCGCCGAGCTCGAGGAGCCGCTCCTCGACGTGCAGGACCTGAAGACGGCCTTTCACACCTCCCGCGGCCTGGTGCGGGCCAACGACGGCGTGTCGTTCACCTTGGACCGGGGCAAGACCCTGGGCATCGTCGGGGAGTCCGGCTCGGGCAAGACCGT